>JAKLKE010000315.1 GCA_023150775.1 Myxococcota bacterium | reverse complement strand
GTCTGGTGGATGACCTGCTCGCCGCTCACCGGGCTCACGTTCTCGACGAAGAGGCCCGCGGTGAGGCCCACAAGCAGCGGATCGAGATGCAGGGGCCCGCTGACCTGGGCGATGACAAACAGCACAGCGAAGGTGAACAGGCCCACCCGGCGGCCCACCCGGGAGATGTAGAACGCGAGCACCGGCCCCACGAGCAGGCCGAGGCCGAAGGAGCCCAAGAGGTGCCACAGCACGCCACCCAAGGCCGCGTCGCCGCCGGTCGTGGTGAAGATCTGGCTGGCGACGGCGGAGCTCAAGGAGAAGGTCAACACGACGGCGATGTCGGCGAGCACGGCGATGGCGATCCAGAGCTCCGTGAGCGGGCCCTTCGCCCGGGCCTCGGTCAGCACGCCGATGACCACCGGGGGCGAGAACGCGCAGAGCACGAGCGCGCAGAGCATCGACACGAGCAGGCGATGCTCTAAGGAGAGCCCCTCGCCGAAGGGCACGAAGCCGCTCATCGCGAACAGCGCGCCCGCGATGAGCACGAAGCCGCTCACCAGCCCCGCCAAGGAGAGCAGGCCGATCTGCCGCAGGCGCGGCGCCAGGGCCCGCAGGTTCAGCTCACAGCCCGCGAGGAGCGCGATGAGCCCGACGGCGACGCTCTTCACCGGCGACAGATCGCCGATCATGTGGGTGGTGAGCAGGCCCAGGCCATCGGGGCCCATGAGCGCGCCGATGAGGATGTAGGCCGTGAGCGCGGGGAGGCGCATGGGGGAGCTGAGCTGGGCCGAGAGCAGGGCCATGAGCAGCATCAGGCCCATGGCCAAGGTGGCGCCGCTGCCGGTCACGACGGCGTCCGCGGGCAAGAACGACCGCGAGCCGAGCGCCACGGCGAGGACCACGGCGATGAGGATGAGGGCCCGGGTCATGGGCTGGCCTCCCGACGGCGTAAGGCGAGGCGCAGGGGTCGCCCGAGGATGTCCACAAACACCGCGCCCAAGATCACGGCGGTGATCGTCCAGCGCACGGACTCAGGGCGCTCGCCGACCCAAGCCGTTGACGCGGCGACGATGACCACGACGGCGACGGGGCTCTGGGGGATGAGCGCGCTGATGAACTCCGCCCGAGAGGGCAGGCCGTCGGGCTCAAGGTGTTTGGCCCACAGGCCGCCCAAGAGCGCCCCGAGCAGCCGGGCGAAGGCGTAGACCAGAGCGAGCACCCAGCCTTGCCACAGGCCGACGCTCCAGGTGGCGCCGACGATGACCAACGAGACCAGGTAGAGCGGCCGCGAGACCGAGTCCAAGGTGCTCACGAGGCCCTCGCGATCACGCACGGGCAGGTTGATGAGCGTGGCCCCGGCGAAGGCGCAGACCACGGGCACCGAGAGCGCCATGTAGCCGGAGACCCCCGCCGCCAAGGCCACGAGCCCGACGACCAGCGCGAACTCTTCAGCCTCGGAGCGCGCGGTGCGGATGAGCCCGTAGCCCAGCACCCCGAAGAGTGAGCCCAAGCCGAGGAGCATCAGCGCCCAGGCGCTCGGGGGCAGGCTCCAGTTCGTGAGCTGCTGGTCGGGGCGGTAGAGCACGGTGACCACGCCGAGCACGGCCAAGGCGAGGATCTCGTTGAGCTTCGTCACCTCGGGGAGCATCGGCGGCGCGTCCCCGGCGGGCTCGGCCTGGGCGGCGGCGAGGGGCACCACACAGGCCACGCCGCAGGCCGCGAGGATCGCGACGTTGCGGTACAGCCCGACCTCGGGGAGCGCGCCCAACAACAACAAGGTCGGGGCGCAGATCAGGGCGAGCACGGCCATGGGCAGGAGCGCCGTGGCGCCGACGACGCTCGGCAAGGTGGCGGGCAGACGATCAAAACGTTTGAGGTCGATGCGGGCGCCGATGACGAAGCCGAGCCAGCCCAGGCCAAACTCAAAGGCCGGGCGCAGGTCGTCGAGCACATCGCCGTTGAGCATCCCTACCCGCGAAGAGGCGAGCCACGCGCCCAAGAGCACAAAGGGCAGGCCCGAGGTGGACAAGACGGAGAGCCCGAAGCGCTCCTCTAAAGCCCGCACCCGCCGACTGGCCGCCAAGAAGGCGAGGCCACCCGCCGCAGCGAGCGCGAGGGTGGGGGCGAGGAAGTCTGATGAGGCCAACGACGCTCCGGTTGGCGAGAGGTGCTGCCGCGGAGTGTATCATCCCCGCTGGCACGACCCGGGCCCGGCGGGCGCGGCGTTGGCCGAGGCGGTTAGAGTGTGGTCATGACGAGGTTCACCCCATCACCCCCCGCGCAGAGGCTCCGCTGATGCAAGACGGAGAGCTCGCCGCGCTGCTCGGCGTCATCGTCGTCGGGTTTATGGTGGCGCACACCGTCCTGGAGCGGCTCCAGACGCGGTTCTTCTTCAGCACCGGCGTCGAGTTTCTGCTCCTCGGCGCGCTCTTGGGGCCAAACGCCGTGGCGCTCTTAGAGGGCCTCGGCGTGAGCGCCGTCTCCCCGGTGCTCAGCCTGGAGCGCCTGCAGACCTTCTCCCCGCTCATGGCCCTCGCCGTGGGCTGGGTGGGGCTGCTCGTCGGCGCTGAGCTGAACCTCGGCCGGCTCTTCGGGCGCAACGACGAGGCCATCGGCGTCTCGGCCATCACGAGCGCCTTGGTGTTCTTGGGTGTGCTCGGCGGCGTGCTCGGCGCCTTGGCCCTGTGGCCTCCCGGCGCGGCCTTGGCGCTGCGGGAGCGGCTCTTGTTGGGCTGCACGCTCGGCGCCATCGCCGCCACGACCACCCCCGTCGCCCTGAGCGCGCTCCAGCGGCGCTACAACGCCGACGGCCCCACCACAGACGTGCTCAAGCGCGCCTTGGGCCTCGACGAGCTCCTGGCGATTCTTGGCTTCGGGGCCATCTTCTGCGTGTTTCACGGCGACAGCGCCCAGGCGGTGCGCGCGCTCACGGCGACGGAGTGGTTTGTGCTCTCCATCGGCCTCGGCGGCGTGCTGGGCGGGCTCTTCCACCTGCTCATCCGCGACGAGGAGCGCGACGGCGCCCGCTGGTTTCTTTTTGTCGGCATCGTGATGTTCGCCTCGGGGGCGGCGTGGTGGCTTTCGCTCTCGCCGCTCTTGGTGAACCTCGTGCTCGGCCTCACGATGGTGAACGTCTCCGACCGCACCTCAGACGCCATCGTGGACGTGCTGCACCGCACCGCCCAGCCGATGCACATCCTCCTGCTGCTCTTCGCCGGGGCGCTCTGGTCCGCGCCGAGCTGGGCGGGGGTTGGCCTCGGCGTGGTGTTCGCCCTCGTGCGCGCCGGGCTGATCATGGTCGCGGGTGGGGTGGCCGGGGCCTTCTCCGGCGCTGGGGTTCGCCGGGATCTCGGCCGGGCGATGCTCGGTCAGGGGCCCCTCGCCGTGGCGATGGCGCTGAACTTCGCCTTGGCCTTCCCCCAGGCGCCCCTGGGCGCTGAGCTGTACACGGCGGCCTTGGTCGCGGTCTTGCTCAATGAGCTGTGGTCGTCGCGGAGCCTACGCGGCCTGCTCATCGACGCCGGGGATCTCCGCTCGATCACCCCCACGAGCGTCGCCCACGCTGGAGAGGCCTGATGTATGTCGTCGTCGTAGGCATGGGTGAGGTCGGTCGCCACGTCATCTCGGTGCTCGCCCGGGATGGCCACGACGTCGTCGCCATCGATCAGAGCGGCGAGGCGATCACCCGCATCGAAGACGAGCAAGACGTGGCCACCTTGAGCGGCTTCGGGGCCTCCCCCGCCGTGCTCAAGGAGGCGGGCTGCGCCAAGGCCGATCTTGTCGTGGCGGTCACGGATCAGGACGAGGTGAACCTCATCGCGGCCTTGGCGGCGAGGCAGCTCGGCGCCCGGCGCACCATCGCCCGGGTGCAGAGCGGCCAGTACAACGAGCCCGGCCAAGGCATCCTCTACGGCATGTTGGGCATCGACGTGGTGATGAACCCCCGCGTCTTGTTGGCCCAAGAGATCGCCAAGATCGCCCGCAGCCGGGGCGCGCTGGAGGTGCTCGGCGTGGCGGGGAACCGCGTCGAGCTCGTGCAGGTTGAGCTGCCCGCCGTCTCCAAGATGCTGCACAAGACCCTCGCGAACCTCAGCCTGCCCGCCGAGACCTTGGTGGCCGGCGTGGTGCGTGACGGGGAGCTGTTTGTGCCCGGCGGCGCTGACGTGCTCTTGCCCGGCGACCGCGCCTACCTCATCGGGCGCACCGGCCAGATGGAGGCCGTGGCCCAGAGCTTCACCGGGGCGAAGGCGGCGACGCGGCTGTGTATCGTCGGCGGCGGTGTGGTCGGGCACACCTTGGCCCGGCAGCTCGCGGGCAGCGACGTCGAGATCATGCTCTTGGAGAAGGGCCGCGCCCGGGCCGAGCAGCTCGCCGCCGAGCTCGACGGCGTGACGGTGATCTGCGGCGACGGCACCGACCTGCGGCTTCTGGAGGAGGAGCAGGTCGGGCTCTACGACCTCTTCGCCTCGGTGACGGCGGACGACGAGGTCAACCTCATGGCCGGCCTGCTCGCCAAACGGGCGGGGGTGGGCCAGGCGATCTGCCTCGTGCAGCGCCCGGAGTACATGGACATCTACCGCCAGCTCGGCATCGACGTGGTGCTCAGCCCGCGCCTCGTGGCCTCAGAGAACATCCTCCGCTACGTCCGGCAGACGGAGGTGCAGTCCCTCACGCTCTTGGAGCAGGGCCAGGGCGAGGTGCTGGAGATGGTGGCGAGCGCGGGCAGCCGCATCGTCGGCACGCCGATCAGCCGCCTGCACATGCCCCGAGGGGTGCTCTTGGCGACGATCATCTCCGGCGAGAAGGTCACCGTGCCCAGCGGCTCGGACTCGGTCCACGCCGGCGACACGGTGATCTTGTTGTGTCTGGCCTCGGCCCGGCAGGCCGTCGAGCGCCTCTTCCGCAGCCGCGACCTCTAATCGCCCGGGGCGGTGTAGCGCTGAATCGCGGCGTCGAGGGCGGCGCGGTTGTGCGAGAGCTCCAAGGTGATCCGCGCGTGGCGTAAAAGCGGCGTGACGTCCCAGCCCTCTTGGTGCAGCGACTTGAGGTCGTGCAGGCCGGCGCTCAACAACAGCGGCACCAAGAGCGCACGCTCGGCCTCGGTGAGCGGCAGGCGTCGGTGGTAACTTCGTACAAAATGTACGATCTTCTCTGGGCTCAAGGCCTCGTCGTTGGTGCGGTAGCCCGCGAGGTAGGCCGAGCGGCTCAGATCGAGCAGCCGCGGCCCCCATCGCGCCTTCTCCAGGTCAAAGATCACGACCCGGCCCTCGGCGTCCAGCGCGCTGTGATCCCGGTGCAGCGCCCCATGCAGCAGGGCGTGGGGCAAGGTCTCGGGGCGCAGGCTGTCCTCACGCTGGTTCATCTCGGCGCTGAGCGCGGCGAGCTGCGCCTGCTCTTCCGGGCGTAAGGCGTCTTGAATCGCCGTGAGCACGAGCTGGCGCTCAAAGACGTCGTAGTTTGGCGGCAGGCCCTCGACGTGGGCGATCTCTTCGGGCACGGCGTGGAGCGCGGCGAGGGTCTCGGCGAGGCGGGTGAGGTCGTTTGGGCGCTGGCTGAGCCGGGCGTCGCCGACGTCGGCGTAGAGCGCGGCGGGGCGACCATCCACCCGCATCAGCCCGCCGCCGCTTCGTAGGCGTCTGGGGCCCAGCACCCGGGCGGGCGCGGCGATGTGTTGGGAGAGCCGCTCCTCCAAGGTGAAGAGCGTCGGGGCGACGGGCTTGTTGTAGACCTTGAGGATCAGGCGCTCACCGCCGAGGCTCAGTCGAAGCACGTCGTTGCAGGCGTGCTGGGCGAAGGTCTGGGGCGGGGCGTCGGGGGCCTGGCCCACGGCGTAGGGGCTTGCGAGCGCGGCGAGCACACGGGGGATCGGCCCGGCGGGCTCGGCCCAGCGCAGGTTGCTGCCGTCGGCCTGGCTAGACTCCGGGGGTTTGGGCACGGAGCGGGCCACACGCTGGGCGCCGTGGGGCGGCGGCAGGTCTGGCAGGGTGGCGAGGAGCGTCTCAGCCTGGGCGAGGAGCGGCGCCGCCGTCTCCGCGTCTTTGGCGCCGAGGCCCTCGTAGCGCTGCACGAGCTGGTAGAGCGTCACCCGCGCCGCGTCGAGGGGGCGGTCGGCGGCGGCCTCGTAGGCGGCGATCAACGGCCCAGCGAGCGCCGCCTCGCCCCCGGCGGCGCCCCAGAGCCCGGCGACATCCCACTCCGGGTCCATCATGCCGCTCGACGACCAGTCGAGGAGCCCCTCGGGCGCGCCGCTTGTGCTCAATAGCCAGTTGGAGGGGTGTAGATCCCCGTGGCAGAAGGCGTCCCCAAAACACACGAGGCCCCCCAGGCGCTCACGCAGGGCCTCGGGCAGGCGCTCATCGTGGCGCTGGCGGCGCACCCGACGCTCCCAGGCGCTCGCGGGGTTCGCGCCGGGGACGGGGTGTCGGTGAAGCGCGGCGAGGAGCGGCGCGGCGGCGAGGGCCTGGGCGGCGCTGAGGCGACGGGGGCGCGCGGCGCCGTGTCGGGCCTCGGCGAGGGCCAAGGCGCCGAGGTCTAAGTCTTGATCGACGAGCCTCGGCGCGCGTAAGGGCAGCCCGGCGCTCAAGGCCGCCGCCTCCCGCGCCGCCCGGGCGGGCTCGTGGAGGCGCTTGATGAACACCGTCGCGCCGTCTTCTTGCCCGCGCCACACCACGACCCCAGCGTGGGCGCCCACGAGGCGCAAGGGGCCAAACCGCGTCTCCCAGCCCTCAGGCGGCGGGGCCAGGGGCGCGCTCTCGGAGGTGCTCATCCACCGAGGATATCTCACGCCGCGCGAATCTCCCCGCCTGGGGGCATAATCAGAGGCATCCTACCGCCGAGAGTTCTCATGGGCCTGCTGCGCAGCCTCGCGTCGAAGATCGTCAAACGTGTCACCGGGGCGCCGCCCGCCGCGTCGAGCCCCGCCGCCCCCACCGCGCCCCGCCCCTCGGCGGACCCGGTAGACCTGCCCCCGGCGGAGTCTCTGGCGCGGATCGATTGCGGCCCCCAAGAGCTGCGCGAGCGCCTCGACGCCGGAGAGCAGATCGTCGTGGTGGACGTGCGCACCCACGGCGAGGTGGCCTCGGGCGGGCTCCCCAACGCCAAACACATCCCGCTCCACGAGCTTG
>JAKLKE010000314.1:6842-7128 GCA_023150775.1 Myxococcota bacterium | reverse complement strand
TGGACCCTCGGGCGCGGTCCACCCCCATCGCCCTGGCCCCTGGCCAACAGGCGCCGATCTCCCAGGTCTTCAACGTCGTCGGCCACGACCTGCGGCGGCACCCCAACTACACCGTCGCTGTCTACGTCGTGACCCTGGTCGAGGGCAAGGAGTCGGGGCGCTGGCTCACTCTGCGAATCAGCGCGCCTCCCGGGGCCCCTGTCGGCGAGCACATCTGAGGATCCGCTTTTTTCCTCTGCTCGCCCGCCTCTGGACATCCTCCCTGATCCACGGTAACATCCGCCTA
>JAKLKE010000314.1:246-6832 GCA_023150775.1 Myxococcota bacterium | reverse complement strand
TCGGTCGACCCGAACCACGTCATGAGCTGCGGCGGCTCGTTTGAGTACGACGCCTCCTCAGACGACTCCGCGCTGGTGAGTGAGCTTCAGCGCCGCCGCGCGCAGCTTGAGCGCGGCGAGGTGGTCCCCCGCGACGGAGATGGGGTCCGCGAGGAGCTGCGCGCGCTGCTCCGGCGCGGATGAGCTGGCCGCGACTTCACCCCGAAGCCGCCGTTGAGCTCCAGCTCTCCATCCACTGGACTCAACAGCGTGACCCAGGCGCCGCCGACTCGCTGTTTGAGGCCTTAGACGCCACGCTCACTCGTGTCGCCGACGCCCCATGCCAGTTCCCGACTTGGCCTTCAGATCCAACGATTCGTCGCGCCATCTTGACCCGGCACCCCTACGTCATCTATTTCTGTGGCGACGCTCCGGGAGAGGTGGTCGTGATGGCCGTCACCCACGCCCGGCGTGACCCTGAACATTGGCGCGACCGCTCGATCTGACCCCAGCAGCCACGGAGAAGCGGCATGACGCCGACCTTGATCCTGATCCTCTCCGGCTGCGCGATGAACCTCGCGGAGCTGCGCTCGGCCCGCACCTTAGAGGGCGGCGAGCTGGCCTTCACCTGGGGCAACACGGTCACCTTGCCGACGGCCACGGCCCGGGAGGCCATCGAGGCTGCGCGCACCGTCGCTGAGGCCGCAGGGGACGACGTCTCTGGGCTCTCCGAGGCCCAGCGGGACGACCTGATCGACGGCTCGACGGCCCTGGCGCTCAGCGCGCCGGGGATCGGCACCTGGGCCGAGGGCGCCTTGGGCCTGGGGTATGGCTGGGAGCTCTCCGCCCGCGGCGGCGGCGGCTTCACCGGGGTCGGCCTGCGTAAAGGGGTGAACCTGCACCCGGTCTACCTCAGCGCGGGTCTACGCGCGGGCAAGGCTGGGGGGTTTCGGCTGGGCAAGGTCCAGACCCTGAGCGAGTGGGTCACGCTCACCGAGTACCAGCGTTGGGATCTCGCGCTGACCGGCCAGGCCGGCGTCGAGCTCGGCGAGTGGGGACGGGCCTGGGGTGGGGTGAAGGCCGTGCGCAGCCCGTATCGGCTCACCTTAGATCCAAGCCGTCTGGGCTTGAGTCCGGTGAGCGCCGAGGGCGCGCTCACCCACGTCGGCGGCTTCGTGGGTGTGGGCGTCGGCTGGCGCTACGCCTTTCTGGTGGGCGAGCTGGGCGTGGCCCGATCCGCCGGGACCTTAGATCTCTACGGTGAGACCCAAGATCTCGGCGGCTGGGTGCTGAGCCCGGCCTGGGGTGTTCAGACCGTCTTTTAGGGCTCAGCGTCTTCAGATCACATCGCGCCGGGGGCGGGCTGGGCGGCGCCCTCGACGGCCTCAGCCGCGGCGCCTTCGCTCACGACGATGTTCAAGGTGGCCTTGAGCTCGTTGTGGGCGGCGGTGATGACGGCCTCGCCCGGGGTCTTGCCGGTGACGGCGCCCGTGGCGTCCACCGTGGCGACGGCCTCGTTCGACGAGGTCCAGGTCACCGTGAGGCCCTCGACGGCGTTGCCCTTGGCGAGCACCTTGGCGGGCACGGGGCGGGTCTGGCCGACGGTCCAGGAGGTGTCGGCGGTGGGGAGCTGCAGCTCGTCGGGCACGGAGACCTTGAGCTTGAACGAGGCGGTGAGCGCGCCGGCGGTGGCGGTCACGTCGGACTCGCCCGAGGCCAGGGGGACGACCTTGTCGGCCTCGATCTTGGCCACGGCGGCGTCGACGACGGCCCAGGTGATCGTCACCTTGGAGGTGTCGGCGATGGGGTTGCCGCTGGCGTCGAGCAGGTTGACCTGGGGCAAGGCCACGGCGTCGAGGGTGTGGACCTCGACGGCCTCAGAGCCCGCGAGGGTCATGCTGACGGGCTGGGGCGCGCAGGCGAAGAGCGTAGAGAAGGAGAGGGCAGAGAGCACGAGCAGCGCGTTACGCATCGGAGTTCCTGTTGAGCAGAGGGCGTCGCACCCTCACGGATCGACGACCTCGTCGATCTGGCTGAGCCGCAGAGATGCACGATGAGCCGAGCCCTCGACGCCGCGCGAGCGGGACGCGCGCCCATCATGGGGGACGCTTTGGTGAGGCCCAGGGGCGTCGTCCAGAGGGCGCGCGGCGGGGCGTCAACGGCGGGGGAGTGCGCTCGGAGAAGATCGGCGCGAGACAGCGCGAGCTTTTTCAGGGGTGCTCACGGTCAGCGCCGCCCCTATAGTCGAGGCCTGTCATTTTGCCAAGGGGGCGATCTTCTCGGCGCATCGGTGATCTCCCTTGGCAGCCCCCGCTCCCTCAGCTACGATAGCGGCGCCGTCTAAGAACGACGGTCGTGTGCTGGTGATCTGCGCCTCGACCATCCAGGCCGAGCGTAGATTGAAAAGGGAAGCCGGTGAGACTCCGGCGCGGTCCCGCCACCGTGTTCGGTCACGCTCCATCACGTCGTCTCGACGACGAGCCACTGGGTCTTGAAGACCTGGGAAGGCGATGGAGATTACGGCCGTAAGCCGGGAGACCTGCCAGCGCGCGCTACAGCCATCCCCGGTGAATGGGAGCGGCTGGCGTGCTCCCTGTACGCCTGCGCGCTCCCTCCGGGGTCAACCGGAGTGACCATGCAGAAGAACATGATGTGGATCCTGGCCGCGCTCTCCTTCACCGTGGGTTGTGGAGACAAAGACGCGAGCACGGACAGCGGCGCTGACGACAGCGCCGTAGACGACACCAACACCGACACCGCGCCCGCGGGCATCGAGATCGCCGGGGACTGGGCCGATGGCTGGGGCGGCAGCCACAGCATCAGCGACACGAGCTGGGTGAGCGGCAGCTCCAGCTACGCCATCGCCGTCTACGACAACGACGGCGACTACGCCGTGGCCCAGAACGCCGCGACGAACACCTACAACCCCGAGCTCTGGTCCCGTTTTGACTGGACCTGGGACGGCGACGCGCTCTACTACTGCCAGTTCGCCTACGACGCGGCGAGCCAAGCCGACGCCGAGGCCGCCACCGGGGCGGATCGTTCGGATCTCGCCGGGGGCTGCAACGGCTTCGGCTGGACCTCGATGACGGCGCCATGATCGGCCTCGGCGCCCTCACGCTCACCCTCCTCGGCTGCAAGGCCGGGGAGGCGCCCGCGGACACCGCCGAGACCGGCGGGGCAGACAGCGGCGTCATCGACACCGCGCCCATCGACACCGCGCCTCCGGGCCCCGACGCCTTCGCCGACGCCATCGAGTCGTTCACCCCCGGCGCCTTCGCGGGCTTCGGTCAAGACAAGCTCCCGGACGTGGTCTTGGGCCCTCCGACCGGCGGCGAAGGCGGCAACGCCTCCCTCGACGTGCTCAGCCTCGGCGAAGGCGGCGTGATCATCCTCCGCTTCGACGACATCGGCCTCATCGACGGCGAGGGCCCGGACCTCCTCGTCTTTGAGAACCCGTTCACCGGCTGGTACGAGCCCGGCGTCGTCGGCGTGAGCGAGGACGGCGTCACCTTTGTGGAGTGGCCCTGCGACGCCACAAACGCCGAGGAGGACTATCCGGGCTGCGCCGGGGTCGGCCTCGTGTACTCTCACCCTGACAACGGCATCGACCCCACCGACCCCGCGGTCGCCGGGGGAGACGCCTTCGATCTGGCCGAGATCGGCGTCACCCGGGCACGGTTTGTGCGTGTCCGGGAGCCGGGCACGGGCAGCTACGAGGGCACGAGCGCCGGGTTCGATCTCGACGCCGTCGCCGTCGTGAACGGGGAGTCCTTATGAGCGCGGCGTCGGGCTGCCCCCGGCGCCAGGTGCTCGGCGGGCTGCTCGGCGCGGCCTGCGTCGGCCTCGGCTGCGGTCCAAAGGGGGAGGGTGTCGCCGAGAGCGCCGCCCCCTCCTGCGGGCCGACGCCGAGCCCCGGCGCGGAGGGCTGGTGGGAGATCCCGCTCGGCGAGCACCCGGCGCTCTTTGAGGTCGGCGGTCAGGCCGCGGTCAGCAAACCCGAGGCCTACCTGGAGCTCCTCGTCGCCCAGCCCGAGCCCGGCTGCTACGTCGCCCTGTGGCGCATCTGCTCCCACGGATCCTGCGACGTGGCCTGGGAAGACGAGGTCCAAGCCGCCGTCTGCCCCTGTCATGGCTCGATGTTTGACGAGGCCGGCGCGGTGTTGACCGGCCCGGCGACGGAGCCTCTTCGGAGCTTCCCCATCGCTCGGGTCGGCGAGAGCCTCTGGGTCTACCGGGAGATCTGAGGCCCGCCCCAATCAGCGCCAGGTCAGAAAGGTGCCACCCTCAAGCCCCGTCTCGGCGGGGTTGAGGGTGGTCAGCGCCTCGCCTGTGGCGAGGTCGAGGCGCAAGACGCGGCTTGTCTGATCCGAGGTCACCCAGATGGCCGCGCCGTCGGGCTCCACCACAAAGCCCGTGGGCGCCCTGGGGCTCACCACGGCGGTGAACACGCCGCCGTCGCGGCGCAGGATCTCCCCGCTGCCCCAGCTCGACACCCAGAGCGCGCCCTCGGCGTCAAACCAGAGGTGCCTGGGGTTGGTGGCGCCTTCGACACGCTCCACGACGGCCCCGGCGGCGTCGAGGCGCAGGATGAGGTTGGACTCAAAACAGGGCACCCACAGGTCACCCTCGGGGCCCACGACGAGGCCAGCGTCGGGGCCGTCCAGACCCTCGACCCCCTCGGCGAACACGCCCAAATAAGCCCCCTGAGCGTCATATCGCAGGATGCGGTCGGTCTTGTAGTCGCCGACTACAATCTCGCCGTTGGCCAAGAACGCCAGGCCGGTCGGGCTCGTGAGGCCGCCGGTCTCGTCCTCTGGGGTGTCGGGGTCGTTGAAGATCAGCGGGGCGAGGCCCTCGAAGGTGGTGGCGTCGGCGACATACACGCCGGGGGCCTCTTCAGCGACGAGCAGCAGGCGACCGTCGGGGTGAACCCGGGTGGCCTGGGCGCCGGGCAGGCCGGGCAGGGTGGTGACGAGCGCGCCGTCCGCCGGGTCGAGCACCAGCACCGCGCCGCTTTTGTATCCGCTCACGAGCAGACGTGGGGCCAGCGGCGCCCCGGTCTCCGTGGAGTCTCGGCTGGAGTCTTGGGCCGTGTCCGGCGGGATCTTCGGTGCGCAGCCCCAGAGGAGCGCCAGGGTGAGGGGGGCCAACGCCGCAGCGCGGGGGAGGTGAAACATCGTGTCTCCTGGAGAGGCTCGCAACGCGGGTGCCGTCGAGGCACTAGATTGTTCACGCACACGCGCCACGAGGCCCCATGATCCTTCCGTTTCTGCTCCTCTTCGCCTGCAAGGTCACCGGGATCGAGGACGGCGCCCGCCACGGGCCGCTCACCCAGCTCAAGCTCACCTACACCAGCGTGTTTGTGGGAGAGACGGGCGGCGGCTCCCTCGTGCTCTTCGACGCGGGCCCCCAAGAGGACGGCGCCAAGGTGGCCAAGGCCCTGGAGCCGATGGGCTTCACCCTAGAGGACGTCGATCACCTCTTCATCACCCATGGCCACGAGGACCACATCGGCGGTCTCGGGGCTTACCCCAACGCGACGCGCTGGGGGCTCGGGCTAGAGGCGCCGCTCTTGGAGGAGGCCGGGCAGGGGCTCGACATGCCCTTGGAGGACGGCGACGTGACCGTCGTGGACGACTGGAGCGTCGAGGTGCTCTCGGTGCCTGGCCACACGCCGGGGAACGCGGCGTACCTTGTCGGCGGTGTGCTCGTGACCGGCGACTCGGCGATGCTCTTCCGCGACGGCGCCGTGGGCCCGCCTCCGGAGAAGTACAGCGACGATCCCGCCCAGGCCGCCGCGTCCCTCATTGAGCTGCGGGATCGCCTGCTCCCCCGCGCAGATGAGGTTCAGGCCGTGGTCTTCTCCCACAGCGGCGGGCTCGACGATCCGACGGCGTTCTGGGAGCAGGCGCCGGCGTCCAATTAGGCCCGGGTGCTCTCCCAGGCCGCGAGGCTGTACTTCACCGCGTCGCGCCAGCCCCACTCTTTGACTCTGAACCGGAGCAGGTTCACGCCGTCAGCGGCGCGTAGGGCCTGCTGCTCGGCGGCGCTCAGGCGGGCAGGGGGCTGGGGCGGCAAGGCCAGGGTGTAGCCGAGGGACTGGAGCTGGGCCCCGGCGAGGGCCTCCACCCGGCGGAGCGTGGCCTCGGGCAGCTCCCGCCACTTCTCGCTGTTCCCGGCGACCACCCGATCGGCGCCTTTGGTGTCGCCGAGGTTCTCCGACACTCGGCCGGGGCGGGTCATCGCGGCGTCAAAGGGCAGCCCCAAGAAGGCGCTCACCCGGCGCTGCTCGCCCTCCACATCGGCGATGAGGTCCTCGTAGCGCAGCTCCATGGCCCGCTCGGGGCTCAGCGCCGCGCAGTCTCGGCGGCAGAGCGCCACCTCGTCGGCCCAGCGCTGGGCGTTCCGAACGATGTTTTTGCCCCAAGCCTTGTACGACGAGAGGCACACGTCCCGGGCGTCGCGGATCAGGTGAATAAAACGTGCGGTTGGGTAGAGCTTGGCCAAGGCGGGGACGTGCATCCGATAATTCGGCGACTTGTCGCCCCAGA
The DNA here is from genome assembly GCA_023150775.1 of Myxococcota bacterium. Lineage (GTDB taxonomy): Bacteria > Myxococcota_A > UBA796 > UBA796 > CAJQPC01 > JADKFE01. Next base: position 299 of record JAKLKE010000314.1, on the reverse strand, counting down.
TGACGTCGCTCCCCCACGGCGCCGGGGCGTCATGGCGCACGAGGCCCTCAAAC
>JAKLKE010000314.1:0-236 GCA_023150775.1 Myxococcota bacterium | reverse complement strand
GCCACGCCTCCCAGGTGATCAGCGCGCCGTCGTCGGCCATGTAGCGGAAGTACATCTGGCGGCTGGCCCAGGCGTACATCCGCTGAAAGTTGGCGGGCTCGGCGAGATCACCAAATCGGGGCGCGATCTGGATGAGCCGAGGCAGCAGCTCGGTCTCGTAGAGCGGGATGGCCACGCGGGGGTGCTGGCGCAGGAGATCCCGAAAGAGCTTCGTGCCCGAGCGCGGGGCGCCGACG
>JAKLKE010000313.1 GCA_023150775.1 Myxococcota bacterium | reverse complement strand
TGGGCCCCGGCGGGGTGGATGTTGGGGCTCGCCGCGGCGCTCCAGGCCCTCGCGGGGCTCTCGCTGCTCAGCCAGCGGGCCCAGGAGCGGGTGGTGCCCGTCGCCGCCGGGGTGTCGTTGCTCGTCTGCGGCGTGATCTTGGGCCTGCACGTTCAGGTGGGCGCCCACATCATCGAACGTTTCACGCCCGTCGCCGACAAGCAGTCCTGGGCGTTTCTGGCGAGCCTCGGCGCGGCCTTGCCCTGGGCGGTGTTTTTCCCCCTCGGGCAGCTCTTCGCCTCTCTGCGGGGCCGGGTCGCCGGGGCGGGCGCCGGCGTGGCGGCGCTTCTGGCGGTCGTGCCGTACTTCACCGAGCGCGCGGCCTTGGCGCCGGAGACGACCTACGCCGCCCAAGACGGCGCCGGGCTCACCGCGGCGCTCTACGGGCGCTGGTCGGGCGGGGCGGCCGTGGCGCCTACGGCGACGGGGCCCGCCTTGGTGAACGTCTCCGTGGTCAAGGGCGGAAAAGTCATCGAGTCCAAGACTTTACGCGCGGACTCATCAGGTGAGCTCTTCAACACCTTCACCTTAGAGACGGCTTATGACCCTGACGCCGGCCTCGTCGTCGAGGTCGCCACGGCGGAGGGGGCGCTGCGCTCGCCGCCGCTGGCCCCGAAGGGCGTCGGGATCTTGCGCCCCGGCGAAGACGGCCTGCTGGTGGACGGCGAGCTGCTCCCGGCCTGGCGGGCGTGGCAGCACACCGAGGCCGTCGAGGGCCGCGCCGTGGTGCCCGGGGTTGACCTGAGCGTGCTCAACCTCAAGGGGCTCAAGGCGGGGAAGGCCCGTCGTTGGGCGCGCACCCAGGGCTTCGTCGCCACGGCCGCTGGGGTCAGCCCGATGAAGCTCGCCTGGGCCGCGCCGCCCGCCGCCGAGCCCGACGCGCTGCTCGCCGCGGCCTTGGCCGGGGGCCGCCACATCCTGCACAACATGGGCTCGGATGGGCGCTACGCCTACCAGGTCATCGGCCCTACGGGCGACTACGGCAAAGGCTACAACTTCCCGCGCCACGCCGGGGGCACCTGGTTCTTGTCGCGCCTCGCCAGCCGCACCGGGGACGCGGAGATCCGCCAAGGCGCGCTTCTGGGCCTGGAGTACATGAAGCGCAACACCCGCACCACCCAAGATGGCCGGGCGTATGTCTACGACCCCACCCGCAACGACGGCAAGGCCTGGGTGGGCACCACGGCGCTCGGCCTGCTCGCCTTCACCGAGGCCGGGGTTGAGCCTGAGCTTCAGGCCCGCTACGCCGCGTTTATCGCCTCGGCGGTGGATGAGCGCGGGGCGGTGCGCGGCGACATGGACGTGGCGACGGGGCAGTGGCCCGCCCAAGACGAGGTCACCTACGCCCAAGGCCAAGGGCTCCTGGGCCTCGCCGCCGCCGAGCGCGCCGGGCTCCCTGGGGTCAAAGAGGCCCTTGATCGCGCTGTGGCCTACGTCGATGGGGACTACTGGACGCTGCCCGCCGCCAACTTCAAGATCCTCGATGAGCACTGGATGTGTATCGCCGCCGTGGCGGTGCACGAGGTGCGCGGTGTGGCCGCCGGAGAGGCCGTCTGCCGGGCGTACCTGGCCGATCAGGCACGTTACGCCCCGACGCCGGGCAACCCCGAGCAGCCCCTCGCGGGCCCCGCCGCTGGGCTCGCCGAGGCCGTGATCGCCTTGGCCGAGATCGACCGCCGCAACGGCAAGAAGGCCACGCCGTATGACCGCGCGCTCCGCTACGGCGCGTCACTTCTGGGCAACGCCTATCAGGCCGCCGACGCGCCGTTTCTGGGCCGCCCGGAGCGCCTCATCGGCGGCTTCCGCGACCGCCCGTGGAAGCTCATGGTCCAGGTAGACGCCGTGCAGCACGTCGGCTGCGCGCTTCTGGGCGTAGAGCAGCTCCTCCGGGATGAGGCCCTGCCCGGGGCGATGCCTTAGGCGTCGATGCGTGACCAGTCGCCGTGGTCAAGCCAGCTCTGCAGGATGATCACCGCGGCCTCTTGATCGATGATCTGCTTGCGGCGGGCCCGGGAGACGTTCTGCTCGATCAGGCGCTCCGTGGCCTCCACCGACGTGAAGCGCTCGTCGATGTACACCGGCTTGAGCCCGGTGAGCGCGCCCAAGGCCTCGCCGATCTGCCGGGCGAGGCGGGCGGATCGTTCCTCCGTGCCGTCGAGCTCCAAGGGCAGGCCGACGATGAGATGACGCACCTCCTGCGCCGCGCAGATCCTCGCCAGAGCGGCGGCGTCTTTGTTCACTCCTTGGCGGCTCAGGGTGCGCAGAGGCCGCGCGATGAGCCCCAGGGGGTCAGAGATCGCCACTCCGATCGTCTTTGTGCCAACATCGAGCCCGACCGCCCGGCCAGTTTTTTGCGTCATCACCCCTCGGGGGTTACTGTACAGAAGTTCAGGTCCAGGAGCTGACCATGTTCCAGCCACCGCGTTCACCTACCGTATTCCTGCTCTCTCAAGGCGACGAGGTGATCACCGGCCAGACCGTCGACACCAACGCCTCCACCCTCTCCCAGTGGCTCACCGAGCTGGGCTTCTTGGTGACCCGCCGGGTGACCGTCGGCGACGTGATGGAGGACATCGTCGCCGCCATCGCTGAAGGCCTGCAGAGCGCCGACGTGCTCATCTGCACCGGCGGCCTGGGCCCCACGGCGGACGATCTCACCGCCGAGGCCTTGGCCACGGTGCTCGGCGTGCCTTTGGTGCTGCACGAGCCCTCGCTGGAGCACATCCAGGCGATCTTCAACTTGATCGGGCGGCGTATGTCCGACGCCAACCGTAAGCAGGCGATGTTGCCCCAGGGCGCCACGCCGCTTCAGAACAACTTCGGCACCGCGCCGGGCTTCTGCGTCGAGTCCCCGCGTGAGGGCCAGGCCCCGTCTGTGGGGTACTTCTTGCCCGGGGTGCCCCGCGAGATGAAGGGCATGTGGGCCGAGCACCTCAACCCCGACCTCATCCGCCGCTTCTCCTTGAGCCCCGGCCGCCTCGTCACCTTCCGCTGTATGGGCGCACCGGAGAGCCAGCTTGAGGAGATCATGCGGCCCTTCCAAGGTCTCGATGGGGTCACCGTCGGCTTTCGGGCGATGAGCCCCGAGGTGCAGGTCAAGCTGCGGGTGCGGTCGGACGTGACGGAGGATCGCCTGAGCCCCCTCATCCAAGAGGTGCAGGCGGCGATCGGCAAGGCCGTCTTTGGGGTAGACACCGGGGCCTTGGAGGACGTCATCGTCGCCGCGCTCATCGAGCGAGGGGAGACTTTGGCCACGGCGGAGTCCTGCACCGGCGGGCGGCTCTCGGCGGCGATCACCTCCGTCGCTGGTGCCTCGGCCACCTTCATGGAGGGCGCCTGCGTCTACGCCAACGAGGCCAAGATGCGCACCTGTGACGTCGACGCCGGGGCCTTGGCCCAGTACGGCGCGGTCTCGGAGATCGTCGCGCGGCAGCTCGCTGAAGGCATCCGCGCTCGGGCGGGCACCACCTACGGCCTGTCCACCACCGGCGTGGCCGGGCCCGGCGGCGGCACCCCCGAGAAGCCTGTGGGCACGGTGCATGTGGCCTTGGCGACGCCTCAGGGCACGTTTCACCGCCAGCTCCGCCTCGGCGGCGATCGGGACCGCATCACCCGCTACGCCGCGGCGAGCGCCCTCGACCTCCTCCGTCGGCACCTTCAGGGCGTGCTGGGCGAGGACAAAGTCTGACCCTGTGATGCGCGGTCAGTTTTTGGCTGGGTGCCAGGGTATTCAGTCAGTGTTCGCTCCCCCCACAACCGCCGCGCCGCTTCACTTCACCCGCTGACCTCCCCACCTCTCCCTCATCAACCTCTCCAAGCCGCAAAGGTGAACACCATGCCCCTCGACAAAGACCGCGCCCAAGCCATCAACGCCGCCATCACCAGCATCGAGCGCCAGTTCGGCAAGGGCTCGATCATGCGCCTGGGAGAGGCCGATCGCCCGGTCATCCAGGCGATCTCGACGGGCTCCGTGGGCCTCGATCTGGCGCTGGGTGTGGGCGGTGTGCCCAAGGGCCGCGTGATTGAGGTCTACGGCCCTGAGTCGTCCGGTAAGACGACCCTCGCGCTGCACATCATCGCCGAGGCCCAGAAGAAAGGCGGCGTGGCGGCCTTCATCGACGCCGAGCACGCCCTTGACGTGAGCTACGCCGCGAAGCTCGGCGTCAACATCGATGAGCTGCTCATCTCCCAGCCTGACTTCGGTGAGCAGGCCCTGGAGATCGCCGAGACGCTCGTGCGCTCGAACGCCGTCTCCGTCGTCGTCATCGACTCCGTCGCCGCGCTCGTGCCCAAGGCCGAGCTTGAGGGCGACATGGGCGACCAGATGCCCGGCTTGCAGGCCCGCCTGATGTCCCAGGCCCTTCGTAAGCTCACCGGCACCATCAGCCGCTCGGACACGGTGATGATCTTCATCAACCAGGTCCGCCACAAGATCGGCGTCATGTTCGGCAGCCCCGAGACGACGTCTGGCGGCAACGCCCTCAAGTTCTACGCCTCGATCCGTATGGACATCCGCCGCATCGGCGCCATCAAGAAGGGCGAAGAGGTGGTCGGCAACCGCACCAAGGTCAAGGTGGTCAAGAACAAGGTGGCGCCGCCCTTCCGCACCGTCGAGTTCGACATCCTCTACGGCCACGGCATCTCCCGCTCCGGCGAGCTCCTCGACATGGGCCTTGAGCTCGGTGTGGTCCGCAAGTCGGGCTCGTGGTTCTCCTTGGGAGACGAGCGCATCGGCCAAGGCCGCGAGAACGCTCGCGAGTTCTTGGAAGGGCGCCCGGCGGCCATGGACGCCATCCGCGACGAGGTGATGCGCCGTGGCGGCGTGTTTAAGGTCGAGTCCTCCGACGCCGCTGAGGCGGAGTGATCTCGGCCTAGACGCAGGCACAACGGGCCCCGGGCGCTGACACCCAGACGTGTCGCCGCCCGGGGCCTCGTTCTTGGTAAAGTCGGCGGTGCACCAGGAAGGTATGCCATGGACATCGACACCATCTGCCGCGCCGCCGTCGCGCTGGGCGCCTCCGACATCCACCTCAAGGCCAACCTGCCGCCCTTGGTCCGGGTGAACGGTGACATCTTGCCCATCCCCAAGGCGCCAAGAATGCCCGCTGAGCTCGTGGGCAAGATGGCCTGGGACGTGATGAGCCCGGTTCAGCGAGAGCTGTTTAAGGAGTCGAACGACCTGGACATGGCCTATCAGGTCAAAGATCTCGGACGCTTCCGCGTGAACGCGTTTCGGCAGCGTGGGGTGATCGGCATGGTGCTGCGGCTCATCCCCAGCGACGTGAAGACGCTGGACGAGCTGATGCTGCCGCGCACGCTCAAACGTGGGGCCGAGGCCCAGCGGGGCCTGGTGCTGCTCACCGGGGCGACGGGCTCGGGCAAGAGCACGACCTTGGCCGCGCTCATCGAGGAGATCAACCGCACGCGGCAGAGCCACATCCTCACGATTGAGGATCCCATCGAGTTCACCTTCCGCGACAAACGATCGGTCATCAACCAGCGCGAGGTGGGCACCGACACCCGGAGCTTCCTCTCGGCGCTGCGCTCGGCGCTCCGCCAAGATCCCGACGTCATCCTCGTCGGTGAGCTGCGCGACAAAGACACGATGGAGATCGCGCTCAGCGCGGCGGAGACGGGGCACCTCGTGCTCGCCACGCTGCACACGATCAACGCCACGGAGGCCCTGGAGCGTATCGTCGGCTTCTTTGAGCCCCACCACCAGGCGCAGATCCGAAACGTGCTCTCGGGTGTGCTCGTCTCCATCGTCTCCCAGCGCCTCGTGCCCAAGAAGGGCGGCGGGCGCGTGGCGGCGATCGAGGTGCTCTACAACCAGGGCGCCATCACCGAGTGCATCACCGACGGCTTCCGCACGAAGGAGATCCCCGATCTCATCCGCAAGGGGGTGTCCCAGTACGGCACCCAGACCTTCGATCAGTCGCTGTTCTGGAGCTACCAGAAGGGGCTCATCGAGCTCGACGAGATGATGCGGTACTCGTCGAACCCCGACGATCTCCAGCTTCGGTTGAACGGCATCGCCGATGAGGACTGGGTCGAGCCGACCTAGGGTGCTCGGGTTACACGATCCGCTGCGCCAAGACCCGAGGTCGCCGTGAACGCTGTCGAGATCCGTAAACGTTTCCTGAGCTGGTTCGCTGAGCGCGGCCACGCTGTGCTGCCGTCGTCGTCCCTCGTCCCCGCGAACGACCCCTCGCTGTTCTTCACGAACGCGGGGATGGTCCAGTTTAAGGACATCTTCACCGGCGCCCAGCGCTCCGAGCACCGCCGGGCGACGACCTCGCAGAAGTGTATGCGGGTGAGCGGCAAACACAACGACCTAGAGAACGTGGGCCGCACCCGGCGTCATCACACGCTGTTCGAGATGTTGGGCAACTTCTCCTTCGGCGACTACTTCAAAGAGGAGGCGATCCCCTTCGCTTGGGATCTGCTCACCCGCGGGTATGGCATCGAGAAAGAGCGCCTGTGGGTCACGATTTTTGAGTCCGATGACGAGGCCGCGGAGATCTGGACAAAGAAGGTGGGCGTGCCCGCCGAGCGGGTGCAGCGCCTCGGGGCCAAGGACAACTTCTGGTCGATGGGTGACACCGGGCCTTGTGGGCCCTGCACCGAGATTCATTACGACTTCGGCTCCGAGATCTCCGATGACACCCGGGGCCCGGCGGGCGGCGATGACCGCTACGTCGAGATCTGGAACCTCGTGTTTATGCAGTACGAGCAGGCCGCTGACGGCAGCCGCACCAACCTGCCGCGGCCGTCCATCGACACGGGCATGGGCCTGGAGCGCCTCGCCACGGTGCTCCAGCGCAAGCTCACGAACTACGACACCGACCTGTTCCAGCCGCTCATCCAGCAGGCCGCCGAGCTCTCCGGGGTGCCGTATGGTCGCGACGCGGAGCATGACGTGGCGATGCGGGTCATCGCCGACCACGCCCGCGCCGCCGCGTTCTTGGTGGCCGACGGCGTGATGCCGTCGAACGAGGAGCGCGGCTACGTGCTGCGCCGGGTCATGCGCCGGGCGATTCGTTACGGCGTGAAGCTCGGGCTCTCCAAACCTTTCCTCTACAAGTCCGCCGACCGCGTCGT
>JAKLKE010000312.1 GCA_023150775.1 Myxococcota bacterium | reverse complement strand
GCCCGGCGGTGGTGCGGGCGAGGCCTTGGCGCAGCCAGTCGAAGCCGGTGGCCTCGATGGCGCCCGCGGGCTTGACATCGGGGAGGGCAGCCGCGCCGCGGCGCTTGAGGGCGACGACGGCGCCGACGATGAGCACGACGACGGCGACGATGAGCCCGATGAGCAGCTCAGGGGCCAGCGGCAGGTTTTGCAGGGGCTCCAGAGATCACCTCCACGTCGCGGAGCAGTCCTTAACCACGGCCTCGGGCCGCGCCTATGGGGGCGCGGTCAGCTCACCTTCACCGTCACCAGGCGGGAGACGCCGGGATCGGGCATGGTGACGCCGTAGAGGGTGTCGGCGCACTCCATGGTCTTCTTGTTGTGGGTGATGACGATGAACTGCGTCAGATCGCACATCTCGCGGAGCATGTCGTTGTAGCGGGCGCCGTTGCCCTCATCCAAGGGCGCGTCGACCTCGTCGAGCACACAGAACGGCGAGGGCTTGACCCGGAACAGGGCGAAGATGAGCGCGATGGCGCAGAGGGCCTTCTCGCCGCCGGAGAGCAGGCTGAGGTTCTGCAGGCGTTTGCCGGGCGGCTGCACGAAGATCTCGACGCCGGTCTCTAAGAGGTCCTCTTCGTTGGTGAGCGCGAGGCGGGCCTGGCCGCCGCCGGAGAGGCGGGGGTAGATGTCGCGGAAGTGTTCGGTGACGCGGTCGAAGGTCTCGCGGAAACGTTCGCGGCAGGTGCGGTTGATGCGGGCGATGGTCTTCCGAATGGAGTCCACGGACTCCTCCAGATCCGCGCGCTGCTTCTCCAACCACTCGTAACGTTCGGCGACCTCGTCGTACTCCTCAATGGCGGCGAGGTTGACCTCACCGAGCTTGTCGATCTCCCCTTTGAGGCGCTCCAGCTCGGTGACCCAGCGGGAGATGGCGTCGCCGTCCTCCATGAGCTCGGGGGTGACGCGGAGGTCCGGGGGCGGATCGGGGAGGCTGATTCGTGTGGGAGAGGCGTGGGCGACGCCCTCCTCGGCGTGCAGCACCAGGGCGGCGTCGCGGTCGAGCTGGTCGAGCATCGTGGGCAGGCTGACGTTGTAGCGGCCTTCGAGCTGGTCCCGCAGAGACTCGATGGCGAGGGTGACCTCTTGGCGGCGCAGCTCGGCGCGGCCCGCCCGGGTCTGGGCGTGCTCGGCGGCCTGGCGCAGCCCGCGCAGGGCGTCCTCTTGGCGGTCGAGGGTCTCGCGCTCGCGGGCGAGGCGTTTGCGCTCCACGTCGAGCTTCTGGGCGACCTCCCCCTGGCTCTCGGCCGCGGTCTTGATGTCGTCCTCGATGGTGAGCTGCTCGCGCTCAAGGGCCTCTAAACGTTCGGTGCAGCGGGCGTTCTCGGCCTCGCCGCGGTCCAGACGGCGACGGGCCTCCTCCGAGCGCGCCCGGGCGCCGTCGAGGGCCTTACGCAAGAGGATGAGGCGCTCTCGCGCGCTGGACTGCTCGATCTTCGCCCGGGAGAGCGCGTCGCGGGCCTCGGCCGTCTCGGTCTCTAGACGCACAAGCTCGGCCTGGGCGTGCTTGAGCTGCTCTTCGATCTCGTGCTGGCGCTCTTCTTCGCGGGAGATGGCCTCGACGGTCTGGGTGATCTCGGCGTCGAGCTTCTGGATCGCGGCGAGCTGGCGGGCCTCTTCTCCGGCGAGCTGGGCGCTGCGCTGCTCTTGGGCGGTGAGCTCGCGGGTGCGCTCACGCACGGCGAGGCGGGCCTCGGAGACGGCGAGCTCGGCCTCACGAACCCGCGGCGCGAAGCCCTCGATGGCCTGGCGGGCGGCGCGTAAGTTGTGCTCGGCGTCCTCGACGGCGCCATCGGCGAGCTCAACCTCGGCGCGGAGGCGCTCGACCTGGCTGAGCTGGCGGAGACGCTCCTCGTGCAGCTCGGCGACGCGGCGACGGCGCTTGAGGATGGCCTCGCCCGCGCCCGAGGACTCGCGGCCGACCATCACGACGCCGTTGGGGAGCACGACCTCGCCCTGGGGGGTGATGACCCGGGCGCCGCGCTCGGCGTGCTGGCGGAGGGCGGTGGGGAGGTCGGGCGCCGTCTCGGTGACGCCGAGGAGCACAGCCAAGGCGGCGCGGCCCTCTGCGCTCCCGCCGACCTGGGCGGCGAGGCCTTCAGGCGCGGCGGCGGCCACGTCTATCCGCACGAGGCCGGTGCGGCCGGCTCCAGCGGCGGCCTTGGCCCCGGCGAGCAAGGTGGCCTCATCCGCGACCAACACATGGTCTAAGGCGGCGCCTAAGGCGGCGGTGAGGGTGGCCTCTAAGGCCTCGGGCACGTCGAGGTGCTCGGCGAGGGTGCCCAAGGTTGAGACCGCCTTCATGACCTGGCGGGCGCCGCCCTCGACGCCGGAGTGGGAGCGCTGGAGATCCTCCAAGGACTGAAGCTGGGCCTCTAGTTTGGCCAGCTCACGCTCGGCGCGGGTGGCGACCTCCTCACGCTGGCGCTGCTCAACCTTGGCCGTGGCGAGGGCCTTGTCGGCGACGGCCTGTTGGCCTTGGAGGGCCTGCTGACGGCGTTTTGCCTCGTCTAAGGCGTCCTCACGCTCGCCGACCGCGCCCTCTGCGGCCATCACGGCCTCGCGGAGCCCGGAGGTGTCGCTCTCGGCGCCGACACGATCCCCACGGAATCGCTGCAGGCGCTCGTCTTGCTCTTCGCGGCGCTGGCGCGCCGCTCCTAAGGTGGCGCGGCGGCGGGCGAGGCCGGTGATCTGGTCCATGACCACACGTTTGTGCTCTTCGACCTTGGCGCGAATGGAGACCAGCCTGCGGCCGCGGTCTTCAGCGACGGCGGTGGCCTCGGAGAGGGTCTGCTCCAGGCGATCGACGGCGGCGGTGGTCTCGGAGAGCTCGTCTTCAGCGGCGTCGGCCTCTAAGCTCGCCTGCTCTTTGACCCGGGCGGCGTCGTCGAGGTCGTGGGCCAACACGCCGAGCCGCGCCCGGAGCTCGTCGCGCTCTCTCAGGTGGTAATGCCGGGCGGACTCCCGCTCGCGACGCTGGGCCTCCAGCTCGGAGAGCTGGTCACGCAGGGTGTTGACCACGGCGTTCATCACCGCGATCTCGTCGCGGCGCAGCTTTAGCTCACCGTCGGCGCGCTCAAGCTCGTGGCCCAGGCGGTCGGCCTCCCCTTTGGCGAGGCGCAGCTCACCGGTCAGCTCACGCTGCTCGGTCGTGAGGCCGGAGAGCTTCACGAGCCCCAAGAACAGCTCGCCCTGGCGCACCCGGGCGCGGGCCCGGCGAAAGCGTGACGCGCGCTCGACCTGGCGCTCCAGGGCCTTGAGGCGGCGGCCCATCTCTTCGGACACGTCTGTGGCGCGGGCGAGGTTCTGGGCGGTCTCGCCGAGCTTTTGTTCGGCCTCTTCACGGCGCATCTTGTACTTGGAGATGCCGGCGGCCTCCTCCAACATGCCCCGGCGCTCTTCAGGTTTGGCGCCGACGATCTCGCCGATCTGGCCCTGCTGGATGAAGCTGTAGAGCTTGTTGCCGATGCCCGTGTCCATGAAGAAGTCGACGATGTCTTTGCGGCGGACCTTGGCCTGGTTGATCAGGTACTCGGACGTGCCGTCGCGGTAGAGCCGCCGCGCGATCTGCATCTCTTCGCAGCGGGCGTACTCGCCAGGGAAGGGCTCGTCCGTGGTGATGAAGGTGATCGACACCTCCGCCATGCCCACGGGCTTTCGCACGGCCGAGCCGTTGAAGATGACGTCTTGCATCGCCGAGCCGCGCAGGCTCTTCGCGGACTGCTCGCCGATACACCAGCGGATCGCGTCGACGATGTTGGACTTGCCGCAGCCGTTTGGGCCCACCACCCCGGCGATGCCGTCCCCAAAATGGAAGACCTGCCGGTCCACGAAGGACTTGAAGCCTTGCAGCTCAAGCTTTCGAATACGCATGGCGGGTCGTCGGGGTCAGAGGCAGGGGAAGAAGGGCTCGGGACGAGCGGAGCTTAGCCTAACGCGCGGTACTGCGCGGAGGTCTCCTTGTAGTGGAGCCAGGAGTAACGAATCCACTCCCAGTCGCGCTCCGTCGTGGGGCGCACGACCCGGGCGGGGCTGCCCATCAGCAAGGAGTTCGGCGGGTAACGACGCCCGGCGGGCACGAGGCTGCCCGCGCCGACGACGCAGCCCGCGGCGATGAAGCAGTTGTCGAGCAGGATCGAGCCCATGCCGATGAGCGCGTCGCCCTCGACCTCACAGCCGTGGAGGATCGCGCCGTGCCCCACGGTGACCCGGGGGCCGATGCGGGTGGTGGAGAGGCCGGAGGTGACGTGGGCGACGGCGCCATCTTGGATGTTGGTGTCTTCGCCGATGCTGATGAGGCCCATGTCGCCGCGCAGGACCGCCCGAGGCCACACCGTCGCCCCGGCGGCGAGGGTCACCTGACCGATGATCGTGGCGTCGGGGTGAACCCAGCTCTCCGCATGAAGCTGTGGTTCATACTCCATAAATCGCTGAATCATAAGAATCCTTGAGGGCTAAGGCGTGAAGACGCCCACGACGTTCGCGGTGCAGAACGCGGCCAATGAGCCGGCGATCATCGCCCGGAGCGCGATGCTGGAGAGGTCTTTCAGGCGCTCAGGGGCGATGGCGCCGAGGCCGCCGAGCTGAATGCCGATGGAGGCGAAGTTCGCGAAGCCGCAGAGCGCGTAGGAGGCGATGAGCGCAGATCGCTCGGAGAGCTGGGGAGGCCCGTCGCCGCTCACGATCCCGCCGAGGTGGATGTAGGCGATGAACTCGGTGAGCACGATCTTCTCGCCCAAGAGCTGCCCGACCAAAGCGGCCTCGCCCAGCGGCACGCCCATGGCCACGGCGATGGGCGCGAAGAGCCAGCCGAGGAGCTGCTCAATGGAGAGCGGCGCGCAGCCGACGACGCTGCCGAGGCTCAGCCCGCCGTCACAGACCGAGACCGGAAGCAGCGAGAAGCCCCAGTTGACCATCGCGACGAGGCCGACGAAGGCGATGAGCATCCCCGCGACGTTCAGCGCGAGCTTGACGCCGTCCGTCGCGCCCAAGGCCGCGGCCTCCATGACGTTTGTGGTCTCCACAGCGACGGTGTCGGTGAGCTGCCCCGCCGTCTGGGCCTGCTCCGTCTCGGGGAGGATGATCTTGGAGAAGGCCAAGGCCGCCGGAGCGGAGAGGATCGACGCGGTGACGAGGTGCCCGGCGATGCCGGGGATGTCTTTGAGGAAGCCGACATAGGCCGCCATGACGCCGCCCGCGACGGTGGCGAAGCCGCCGGTCATCACCGCGTGAAGCTCGGAGCGCGTCATCTTGGCGATGAACGGCTTGACGACCAGCGGCGCCTCGGTCTGCCCGACGAAGACGTTCGCCGCCGCGGCGAGGCTCTCGGCGCCGGAGGTGCCCATGGTGCGCACCATGAGCCAGGCGATGGCGCGCACGAGCACCTGCATCACGCCGAGGTGGTAGAGGATGCTCATCAGGCTTGAGAAGAAGACGATGGTGGGCAGAATCCAGAACGCGAAGGTCTTCACCGGGGGGCTCACCTGACCGATGATGGTCTGGGTGGCGCCGTCCGCGAGCACGATCTGGTGGGCCTCGACGGACTGAAAGACGAAGGTGGCGCCGGCCTCGGAGAACGAGAGGAGCTTTCGTACGCCGCCGTCGATGCCGTCAAAAAACAACGACTGCAGCGCCGGGGCGAGCACGAGGGCGCCGAAGAGGAGCTGCAGGCCCAAGCCCCAGAGCACCGGACGCCAGCGGATGGCCTTGCGGTCGACGGAGAGGGCCATCGCCAACAGCACGAGGGCGCCGATGCCAAAGAAGCTGACGCCGCGCCACATCGGCGAGGTCTCCCCTGGCAAGAAGCCCCCCGCCATCGCGGGCTCGGCGAGGCCCAGAACGAGGGCGCTGATGAACATCGGGGCTCTCCTCATCTCTGGGGCCAGCGGCGGGTGGATCGCGGAGGAGTCAGCCGGGGCGCACGGTGATGGCGGCCTGGGCGTGGCGCCGGGCGGCCTCCAGGCCACGGTCTCCGTCGTGCACGAGGGTGACGAGGGGCTCACCGACCTGCACGACGGCGCCGCGCTTCTTGTGAACGCGCAGACCGACGCCGAAGTGTACGTCGTCGCTGGCCTTCACCCGACCGGCGCCCAGAACGAAGGCCGCGAGGCCGAGCTCCTCAGCGTCACAGCGGGTCAGCTCTCCGGCGATCTCCGCCCGCAAGACGGTCTCTTGGCAGCCGCCGCCTTTGAGCGGCACGCCAAGATCACCACATTGGGCGGCCACCATCCGCTCAAACACCGGGAGCGCGGCGCCGCTGCGTAAGATCTCATCCGCGCGCTCGGGCGCCCCGGAGAGCTGGCAGACCAAGGCGTGCAGATCCGCCGGGCCTTCGCCGCGTAAACAACGCAAGGCCTCCTCGACCTCCAAGGCGTTGCCGACGGCCTCCCCCAAGGGCTGGCTCATGTCGGTGAGGTGCACCTCGACGACGAGGCCCGCGCCGCGACCGACGGCGGCGAGGCTCTCGGCCAGCGCTCGGGCGTCGTCCTCAGACTTCATGAACGCGCCGCTGCCCACCTTCACGTCGAGCACGAGGCGCTCAATGCCTTCAGCGAGCTTCTTGGAGAGGATCGACGCGGTGATGAGCGGCACAGACGGCACGGTGCCCGTCTCGTCGCGCAGGGCGTAGATCACGCGGTCGGCAGGGGCGAGGCGGTCGGTCTGGCCGCAGATAAAGCAGCCGACGTCCTCAAGCTGGCGGCGCAGGGACTCGGGCGGAAGGCGCGTGTTGTAGCCCTCGATGGCCTCCAGCTTGTCTAAGGTGCCGCCGGTGAGGCCCAGGCCACGCCCGGAGATCATCGGCACCTTCATGCCCATCACCACCCAGACCGGCGCGAGGATGAGCGAGACCTTGTCCCCTACCCCACCCGTGGAGTGTTTGTCGATGAAGGGGCCCACGAGGCCGTCCCAGACGAGCTTATCGCCGGAGTCGGTCATGGCTTGGGTCAAGGCCACCGTCTCGTCCCGGGTCATGCCCCGGCAGCAGACGAAGGCGAGCCAGGCCGCGGCTTGGGCGCGGGTGACGCTGCCGTCGAGCACGCCGTGGATGAAGGCCTGAATCTCGGCGGCGCTGTGGGCGCGGCCGAGGCGTTTGTCGTCGAGCAGGCGGTGAA
>JAKLKE010000311.1:3615-7176 GCA_023150775.1 Myxococcota bacterium | reverse complement strand
TGCACCGGGGGCGGCGCGAGGCGCCAGCCCTCGGGGGGCGATCCGACACAGTCTTGCTCGGCCTCCAAGACATAAGGCCAGCCCGGGCTCACCACCCGCCGGGCGAGGCCGTGGGCCGATCCCGGCGTCTGGGGCCCTAGCCAGGTGAGCTGAGACGACCACAGCGGCAGGTGCAGCGCGCGCTGGCCGCTGTGGAGGTCGGTGCCCACGAGCGCGCCGAAGGCCGTCGTGCCCGGCGGCCCATCGCCGAAGGGGGCGTCGTGCAGGGCCTCCAAGACGCCCTCGCGGCTGACCAGGGCCACGACGGGCCCCGGGTGTGACGCCCCGACGAGCTGCACCTGGGCGGTCCAGGGGTCGATGATGAGCACACGCCCGTCGAGATATCCCAAGGCCAGGTTTGTGTCGGCCCAGGCCACGGCGCTCACCGGCCCTGGCGCGAGGGGCAAGGGGGTGAGGAAGTCGGCGTGGCGCTCCCAGCGGGTCAACGAGCCGTCATCCCGCACGAGCAGGGCGCCGCGTGTGTCGACGGGCGCGCCAAACCGCACAGAGAACGGCGCGGCGAGGCCGTCAAGCTCCTTCCCCGCGTCGTCCACGATGCGTAAGGCCGTCATCGGGGTGCCGCCGGGCATCGGCGAGAGCAGGAGGCCCACCCCGCCGCGCTCGCCGAGGGCGTCATCGGCCGGCGTCGTGTCGCAGGAAAGCTCCGCCGCGAAGAGCGCGGCCAGCGCCCAGAGGCCGATCACGCCGCCCCCACACGGTTGAGCTCGGCGCTGAGCACCTTCTTTGTGGCCTCGCTCGTGCGTGTGAGGCGGGCGAGACGCGCGGGGTCGGGGCAGGGCCCGTCCTGTTTGAGGGCGCTCTCCCAGTCCGCGCACTGGGCCTTGAGCCGAGCCGCGCCCAAGGTCGCCGCGGCGCCTTTGAGCCGGTGCAGCGCCCGGGCCAGCTCCTCGGCGTCACCCTCCTCGTCGAGGCGCTGAATTCGTGTGAGATCCCGGGGCAGCTCCTCCAGAAACGCGGCCAGGACGCCGCCCAAGGGGCTCGGCTCACCGGGCGGAGCCAGAGACTCCAGCTCCAAGAGCGGGGTGAGATCTAAGAGCGGGAGCGCCTCGACGCTGGGCTCATCGGCGCTGAGCGTCTGGCGAAGGGCCTGCAGGGGCGGCATCAAGGCGTCGCGGCGCCGCTCCGCTGTGTCGCGTGAGTCGGTGACCCAGCGGGCGAGCACCCGGCCCAGGCGCACGAGGTCGATGGGCTTGGCGATGAAGTCGTCCATCCCGGCGCCGATACATCGCTCACGATCACCGCGCAGCACATGGGCGGTCATGGCGATAATCGGGACGTGGCGACCGTCTCCTTCGGCGGCGCGCACCCTCCGTGTGGCCTCAAAGCCGTCCAAGACGGGCATCTCGCAGTCCATGAGCACGGCGTCATATCCCCGGGTGCTCATGGCCTCCACAGCCTTGGCGCCGTTGTCGACGACGTCCACCTCGTAGCCCAGACGGCGCAGCATCGCCGCGGCGACGCGCTGGTTGACGGGGTTGTCCTCAGCGACGAGCAGCACCCCCAGAGACTCATCCCAGGTGACCACCCCGGCGCTGCGGTGGGTGGGCGCCGGCGCCCCGTTGAGCTGGGCTAAAATTAGCCTCGCCGCCGCCTCCACCTCGGCGGCGGACGCGGGCAGGGCCAAGGTTCCCAGCGCGTTCGCGTCGTGGCGTAAGGCCTCATCATCACGGCGCCGAGGGCCTGTGAGCAGCACCAAGGCGCCGGGGAAGCTCAAGGCGCGAGGGTCGCGCAGATCGACGAGCTCGACGTCGATGAGCGCCGCGTCGGGGGCTCCGGCGCCGCGCACCCGGGCGGAGTCGAGGCTCGCCCCGGCGATGACCGTGGCGCCCCAGGCCGAGAACAGTCGGGTGAGGGCCTCCAACAGCGCGGGGCTCTTGTGGGCGATGAGCACCCGGCGACCGCTGAGGTCGGGGCGCTCCTCGACCGACGGCGTCCCGGCGGGGGTCAAGGGCAGCTCAAACCAGAAGGTCGAGCCACGTTTGGGGCGGCTGATCACGCCGATCTCGCCGCCGAGATGCTGCACAATCTGCCGGGAGATCGCCAAGCCGAGGCCCGCCCCGCTCACCTGCCGCGCGCCGCCGCCTTCGGCCTGGGCGAAGGCCTCAAAGATGCGCGCCTGATCCTCTTCAGAGATGCCAACGCCGGAGTCGGTCACCTCCACCCGCACCCGCTCGCCGCTGTCGTGCTCGCGGAGCATCACCCGCACCACGACGTCCCCTTCGTCGCTGAACCGTGTGGCGTTGTTGAGCAGGTTGGAGAGCACCTGGCGCACCCGGGCGGGGTCTCCGCGCACCTCGGGGGGCAAGGCGGGGTCGATCATCGCGACGAGGTTGAGATCCCGGCGCCAGGCGCGCTCGGCGTGCAGGTCTACACACTGCTCGACGACGGCGCGGAGATCGTAGCGCACATCATCGACCTCCAGCTTGCCGGCCTCGATGCGGGAGAGATCGAGGAGCTGATCGACGATCTCCAACAGCGCCTCACCGCAGGCGGCGATGGTCTCAAGCTGCTGGCGCTGGCGCTCGGTCACCTCCGAGTCCAAGAGTAAGCTCGACATGCCCAGCACGCCGTTGAGCGGGGTGCGCACCTCGTGGCCCATGTTCGACAAGAACCGCGCCTTGAGCTGGTTCGCCCGCTCGGCCTCCTCTCGGGCGCGGGCGGTCTCGGCCAAGGCCTCGCTGAGGCGCTCCTTCACCGCGACGGCGCGCTGGCGGCGCGTCTCGGCGACAGCGAAAAAATAGAGCGTCGCCAAGGCGAAGAACAGGCTCCCCCACGACAAGGCCGTGAGGCCGTCCCAGCGGCGGTCCATCTGGGCGTCCATGGCGGCGCTGGCCTGGCGTTGGGCCTGGATAAAACGCTCCAGCGACAACGAGAGCGCGCGGCGGTCGGCCAAGGAGTCACCGCCCGAGGGCTCCGGGACGGCCGCGAGGGGCGAGGGGCGACCGGTGAGGCGCTGATGTCGCGCGTCGAGGGCCTCCACCTGCGGCCGAAGCCCAGCGACGGGCTCACCCCCCAAGGCGGCGTCGAGGAGCAGCTCCGCCTCTTGTTTGAGCGCGGCGCGCTGGGCGAGGCGCTCGCGGCCCTCGGAGACGCTGGCGCTGAGCCACGCGGCGAAGACCCCGACGAGGATCACGAGCGCGAGGCTCACCTTAAACGTCCACGGCAGGGCGCCGAGGCGCAGCTCGACCCCAGCGCCGTCCGGCGGCTCGATCTCAGCCTCATCGTGTGAATCAGGACCCGTCACGACCTCAGAGCCTACACCATCCCTTGGCCTCACGGCACCCCCGGGACGTAGATTAGCGCCACGCCACTGCCAAGCGTGGGTATGATCTGCATAGCCTTCCCCGCCACGACGCGCCGTCGTGGCCTGGCGATCTGGAGCCCCATGCGTCCGCCGCGCCCCGACCTCATGGCCCCTCCCCTCGTTGGCCGCGCGCCCGCCGAGCGGCGCTGATGGACTGGGAGCTGGCCGGGCGACATCTTCAAGACACCTGGGGCCTC
>JAKLKE010000311.1:0-3605 GCA_023150775.1 Myxococcota bacterium | reverse complement strand
GCCACACCCTGCGCCGTGGGTCCGAGGTCTACAGCCTCGTGGCCTGGACCTTGGCGGGTCGGGCGCTGGACCACCTGCTGAGCCCCGGGTTTCGCCGTCAAGAGATCCACGCGCCGGTCTTTGTCATCGCGCCGCCCCGCAGCGGCACGACGCTCTTGTTCAACCTCCTGGAGCAAGACCCGGCCTTCGCCGCGTCCCCCCTCTACGCCACGGCCCTGCCGGCGTTGAGCCTGCAGCGCCTCCTGCAAGGCGTCGCCGCCGCCGACGCCCGCCTCGGCGGCCGCCTCGCCCGGGCCTTCGACGCCTGGCAACAGCGCGCCTTCTTTCCGACCGACCACATCCACCGTGTTCGATTCACCGAGGTCGAGGAGGACACCTTTCATTTCGGCGCCCAGCTCGCCGATGTCGGCTCTACCTACGTCTTCCCGAACCTGCACAGACTCCCCGACCAAGGAATGCTCGACGATCGCCCCCAGGCCGTTCAAGACCGGGTGATGGACTTCTACGAGGGCACGATCCGCCGCGCGCTCTACGCCGCGCCTGGTCGCCGATACCTCGCCAAGAACGTCTACTCCGGCGGCCGCCTTGACCTGATGAACCGGCGATTTCCCGACGCCCAGCTCATCCACATCGCGCGGCACCCCGCCCAGGTCATCGCCTCGGCGACAAACCTCACCCGGATGCTCACCCACGCCCGAGGCGACGAGCAGAAAAAACCCCGACCACCGCACCCCCTCTGGCGAGCCATCGCGTTCCACTTCGTACAGATCTACCGCCGCATCGTCGCCTTTGAGGCCAAGACCGATCCCCGCCGCTTCAAGACCCTCCGATACGACGAGCTGGTGAAAGACCCCAAGGCCGCCGTCAACCAGCTCTACGACCACTTCGCCTGGCCCCGAGACGCCGAGCACGAGGCCCGCCTCACCCACGCGCTGACCGAGCGCGCCACCCTGCGGCTCCACGACCGAAAGGCCAACCACTACAGCCTCGCCGACTTTGGCATCACCGAGGGTGAGCTAGAGGCGGCGATGCCGGAGGTGTATGAGCGGTATGGGTTTGTGCGGGGGGGTTGAGGGAGCGGTGTAGAGGAGGGCCCGCTCAAACGAGGGGCCATCTCCGCCACCCCACCAACAACGCCGCCACAAACATCATCCACGCGCCACCAGGCGGGGGTGCGGCGCAGCCTTCGGTGGGATCTTCGCAGGGGGCCGCGCCGGTGTCTTCTTCGTCGCAGTCGTCTACGAATGGCCCGCTCGGGCCGCGGTGGGGGTCGGTGAGCGGGTCGCAGTCTTGGTCGATACCGTCGTTCCAGATCTCTACGATGCTGGGTGAGACGCCGGGGTCGGTGTCGTCGCAGTCGTCGCCACCCCAAGACGAGGCGTCGTGGCCGTCGAGATCGGCGTCGAAGTCGGACGCGCCGTCGCAGTCTTGGTCTACCCCGTCGTACCAGATCTCGGCGTCGGAGGGGGAGATGTTGGCGTCCGCGTCGTCGCAGTCATCGCCGTCGCCGTCGTGGGAGAGGTGACCGTCGTTGTCTTGGTCATAGGCGAGACGCACCACACAGTCCTGGGTCACGCCGTCGTTGGCGTCCTCCGGAGCCCCGGGGTAGACGTCGTCGCGGGTGTCGTCACAGTCGTCGCCGCCATGGATGGTCGCCGCGTACCCGTCGGCGTCTTGGTCGTAGTCGTCGTCTCCGGCGCAGTCTTGATCGACACCGTCGTACCAGACCTCTGTCGCGCCGGGGTAGACCGCGGCGTCTGTGTCATCACAGTCGTCGAGGAGCACGCTGTGGCCGTCGGCGTCTTGATCATCATCAAACAAGGTGATGGGGGACGGGCTCACCCAGATCCACTCTTGGTCGTCGCCGCCGTCTGCGCAGGCGCCGACGCCGCCGTACCACGAGGCGCCGTCAATCTCGACGGCGACGTAGAGCCACTCGGGGAGCTCCGCTTGGGGGGTGGCCCCCGTCCATTGGCCCGTGGCGACCTCGGTGAGCGGCCAGCGGTCGTCGGGGCCGACAAGCTCCACAGAGAGCACATACGCCGCACGGTCGCTGGGGAAGGTCACCTCAGCGTCGAGATCGGCGTCTTGGGGCGCGGTGAGCGCCTCGCCAAGACCGCCTAAAACCACACCTTTGGAGGACCAGCTGAGCGTCAACGGGAGCTGGGGCCCAGTGGTGATGTAGGTGCTGCGATCGATGATGGCCGAGCGAATCGCCGCGCGGTTGAAGGTCTCGGCGCTGTCGAGCACGGCGACGGTGAGACCGCCCGCGTAGAGGTGGGTGGGCTGCTCGGTGTCGAGGCTGCAGACCGCGCCAGGGCGGGTGTCGTGGGAGTCTGTGCCGCCCACAAACCCAAACATGAGGTTGTAGCCCGAGGGGCTGAGCGCCTCGTGGACGGTCGCCGAGGTCACCAAGCCCGCGCCAGGGATGTCATAGCCGAGGTCGTCCATGCTGCTGCCGTGCTCGGAGTACACCTCGACCGCGGGCTCCCAGGTGGAGCTGAAGCAGCTCCAGTCGTTGTCCATCGGGCGCACCACCGCGGGGTGGTGGGGCACGAGCATCGCGCCGCCTGTGATCTGGTCTATCTTCTCCATCAACGACCAGATCGCGTCACAAGACCGCATCACCGAGGTGCTCGACCGGCGCAGATCGGCGAGCTCAAGGTCCACCATATCGTCGTTGTCGCCAAACAAGAGCATGGTCTTGTGACCAAACTCTACAGAGCTTCCGTGCTGGGTGAAGCTGATCTCCCCGGCGGGGATGGTGATGAAGCCCCCGGCCTCATCGTTCGCGGCGAGCACCGCGGCGTGCAGCAGCAAAAAATCAGCGGCGTTGACCGAGGCGGCGGAGTTGATGTGGTCTGTGAGGGCCACAAAGTCGAGGCCGTTGGCCTTCGCCGTGGTGAACACGTCGGCGAAGGCGCCACAGGATCCGTCGCAGTCGCCCATGTCCGATGACCCACCGTCACCCGAGAAGCCGGTGTGGGCGTGCAGGTCTCCATAATAGAAGACCTGATCGGCGTAAGTCTCCCCCGCGAGCGCGACGGAGCCAGAGATCCACACGGCGAGAAGGGAGGGTAGGAGCATCGGTTTGGTCCTCTCGGTCGGACACTATACAACAGCTTGACAACTCAAGCTACCCAATCTTGCCGAACAACTTCGTCGGCTTACGGGTGAGCGATGACGATGAGGGTGGCCGCCCGGCGGTGGGCGACCTCCAAGCAGCGACGCAGCGTGGCCGGGTCCAAGGCGGCGAAGCTCTCGTCTAAGATCACAAGATCTGCACCTTGAAGCAGGGCTCTGGCGAGGTAGACCCGGCTACGCTCCCCATGAGAGAGCTGCCAGCCCGACTCCCCGACAAACTGCGCGAGGCCCGAGGGCATCTTCTGCAAGAGGGGCCCGAGGCCGAGCTCCTCCAAGAGCGCCCGAGCGCCGTTCAGCTCGTGGGTCTCCGCGGGCCACTCCCCGCCTAAGAGCAGGTTGAACGCCAAGCTGTGGGTGAAGACGTAGTTCTCGTGAAACTGGGGGGCGGCGACCGCGGCGCCGCGCCAGCGCCCCGACCCAAAGGTGCCCAGGTCCAAGCCCCGCAGGAGGAGCAGCCCGGC
>JAKLKE010000310.1 GCA_023150775.1 Myxococcota bacterium | reverse complement strand
GTGCTGCTCCCCAGCGCCGCCCCCGGCGAGCCGCCGCTCACCCTCAGCGACGTGGCCACGGTCAGCCGGGGTGTGGGCGTGATGCGCGGTGAGGCGGGCATGAACGGTCGCCGGGCCGTGGTGCTCGCCGTACAAAAACAACCCCAAGCCGACACGATCTCCGTCACCCGCGACATCGAGGCGGCCCTGGAGGCGCTGGGCCCCGGCCTGCCCGAGGGGGTGACGCTCACGCCGATCTTTAAGCAGGCCACGTTTATTGAGGCCGCCGTAGAGAACGTCGAGGAGGCCCTACGCGACGGCTCGATCCTCGTGGCGATCACCCTGGCGCTGTTCTTGATGAACCTGCGCACCACGGCGATCACGCTGACAGCCATCCCGCTCTCTCTGCTCAGCGCGGTCTTGGCGCTCTCGGCCATGGGCCAGAGCCTCAACACCATGACCTTGGGCGGCCTCGCCGTGGCGATTGGTGAGCTTGTGGATGACGCCATCGTAGACGTAGAGAACGTCTTCCGCCGCCTGCGGGAGAACGCGGCCTTGCCCAGCCCGCGGCCCTCGCTCACGGTCATCGCTGAAGCCAGCGGTGAGGTGCGAAACTCCATCGTCTCGTCCACAGCCCTCGTGGTGCTGGTCTTTGTGCCGCTCTTCGCCCTGCCGGGGGTGGAGGGCCGACTGTTCGCGCCGCTGGGCCTCGCCTACATCACGGCGATCTTGGCCTCGATGTTTGTGTCGCTCACGGTGACCCCGGCGATGTGTGCGCTCCTGCTGCCCGGCATCGCCGCCAAGGCCCAGGAGCGCGGCGACTCGGCGCTCGTGCGTTGGCTCAAGGGCCTGCACCGTGAGCTGCTCACCTGGGCTTTGCCCCGGCCCGCCCGGGTGCTCGGCGGGGCGACGGCCCTGGCCGTGGTGGCGGTGCTCACCGTGCCCTTTCTGGGCCGGGGATTTTTGCCCACCTTTAATGAGGGCAGCGCCACGGTGAACCTGCTCGCCGCGCCGGGCACGGCCTTGGCCGAGAGCGACCGCCTCGCCACCCTCGCCGAGAACCTGGTCTTGGAGGTGCCCGAGGTGCGCGCGGTGGGGCGTCGCACGGGCCGGGCGGAGCTTGATGAGCACGCCGAGGGCGTACATTACACCGAGCTAGACGTGGATCTCGCCGAGGGCCGCCCCCGGGCGGTGGTGCTCGCCGATCTTCGGGAGCGCCTGCGCCTCTTGCCCGGCCTCTCCACGTCCATCGGCCAGCCGATCTCCCACAGACTCGACCACATGATCAGCGGCGTGCGGGCGGCGATCGTGCTCAAGCTCTTCGGCGACGATCTGCTGACCTTACGCGCCGAGGCCGCGCGCCTCGCCCTGCACCTGGAGTCTGTGCCGGGTCTCGTCGATCTCCAGGTTGAGCGCCAAGAGCTCGTGCCCCAGCTTCGGGTGGAGGTGAACCGAGAGGCCGCCCGGCGCGTGGGGCTGCGGCCGCTGGAGGTCTTGGACGCCGCGGAGATCGGCCTCGCCGGGCGGGTCGTGGGCCAGGCCCGAGAGGGGCGCCGGGCGCTCGATGTCGCCGTGCGTCTCACCCCCGAGGGCCGCGACGACGCCGAGGCCGTGCGCGCCCTGCCGATTCATCTGCCCACGGGGGAGCTCGTGCCGCTGGGCGCCGTGGCCCAGGTGGAGGAGGCCTCTGGCCCCAGTCAGATCTTGCACGAGGGGGGCCGCCGCCGCATCATCGTGAGCGCCAACGCCGCCGATCGTGATTTAGGCGCCGTGGTGGACGACGTGCTCCGCCGGGTGGAGACCTTGCCCGAGCTCGCCCAAGGGGTCTACGTCGAGGTGGGCGGCCAGCACGCCGCGCAGTCCGCCGCCAACCGCGCGCTGTTTCTGCTCTCGGGCCTCTCTTTGTTGGGCATGATCGCCGTGCTCTACGCCCAGCTCGGCAGCGCGGCCTTGGTGGCCCAGGTGCTCATCAACATCCCCTTGGCGCTGATTGGCGCCGTGGCGGCCTTGTGGTGGAGTGGTGCTGAGCTCTCCGTCGCCACCGTCGTCGGCTTCATCACTCTGTGCGGCGTGGCCACACGCAACACGGTCCTGATGATCACCCACTACGTTCACCTCGTCGCTGAAGAGGGCGAGCGGTTCGGCGCGGAGATGGTCGTGCGGGGCAGCTTAGAGCGGCTGGTGCCCGTCGCCATGACCGCCTTGTGCGCTGGCATGGGCCTCATCCCCTTGGCGATGGCTGAAGGCCAGCCCGGAAAAGAGATCCTCACCCCCGTCGCCCAGGTGATCTTGGGCGGCCTCGTCTCCTCCACGCTGCTCGACATGCTCGTCACCCCGACAGCCTTTCTTCGATACGGTCGCGCGGGCTTAGAGCGCCTCGTCGCCCGCCGCCACGCACCCCCTCAGGAGCTCCTATGACCCGACTGTTCGTGATCTCGGCCCTCACCCTCACCCTCACCGCCTGCGAAGGGGAGCACGGCCACCCCCACGAGGCCCCCGCCGCGCCGACGACCGCCGCCGCCGATGACAAAGAGCACGGTGACCACGACCACGGCGCCGGGGCGGCGAACCCGAGCGCCCACGCCACCATCGGCCCCCACGGCGGCGAGGTGAAGGCCCTGGGCGCGCTCAAGGCCGAGGCGCTGTTTACCCCGTCGGGCCTCATGGTGTGGGTGACCGACGCCTCGGGCGCCGCCGCGAGCGGCGTGACCGGCGAGGCGACGATACAGTCGGCCTCCAGCGTGATCACCGCGCCGTTGGGCGGGATGTCCGACCATCTGCACGCCCCGGCGACGCTCGTTCACGGCCAGCCCGCGAACGCCGTGCTCACGCTCAAGACCGCGTCCGGCGAGGCGAAGAGCGGCTCCTTCTCTGTGGCGGCGGTGGGCCTCTCCTTACACGATCACACGCCGATGCACGGCGGCGCCGTGGGCATGTGGGGCGAGACCCACGTCGAGCTGGTTCGTCGAGAGGCTGTGGTGCGCTTTTTTGTGAGCGACGCCCGCCGCGCGCCGATCACCGCCGGCGTGAGCGGCGCCGTGCTGCTCGGCGCCGCCCAGGTCCCCCTGACCTTCGACCCGGCGACCGGCGCCCTCAACGGCGAGGTGCCCGGCCTGGCCGACGGCCAGGCGGTGACCTTGGTGGCCACTGTGCAGGACGAGACCTTCACGCTGACGTTTCAGCCGGGGTGAAGACGCCGCGCCGCCCCTCAGCCCTTGAGCGGCAGGGCCTTCACCCAGGTCGTCGTCTGACCCTGCACAAACAGGACCTCCCAGGCCTCGGGGCCGCGTCGGGCGAGGGGCGCCAAGCCGGCGGGGTTCACCGCCGCGCTCGCCGTCTGGAACACGCCGCGTAGGGTGCGCACGGTCTGTACGGCGGCGCGGATCGCCTCGACGTCGACGCCGGGCTGGTTGAGCTTGGAGAGCAGGAGCAAGGCCTGGCCTCGGCTGCCGACCAGGCTGAGCCCGTCGCCGACGGGGCCGCTGAGCGCCGCGCCCTCGGGGCCGAGCAAGACCGCCAACGAGGCCAGCGGCGTCTTACACAGCCTCGCCCAGCCCTCGTTGGTGACGTGGTGCTCGCGGGTGGCCCGGGTGAGCGCCACGAGCAGGAGCCCGATGAGCTGGGCCTGGGCCAGCACGGCGGGGGCCGAGGGCGGGGCCTTCTCGGCGGCGTGCGCGGCGGGTGGCGCGGCGGCCTTGGCGGGGGCCGTCTCGCCGAGCACCTTCTTCATGAACGCGCCGAGCCCCACGGCAGCGGCGCGCTGCGCGGCGGCGGGGCTGGCGAGGGGTGGAGGCTTCGGCGCGGGCCTCGCGGCGGGGGCTGGCGCGGCGGGGGGCGGCGTAGGGGGGGCGACGTAGCGTGGGGCGGCGCGGCGGGGGCGGCCTTCTGTCGCTCATCGAGCTTCTGTTTGATGAACAGCGCGCCCAGGGCCGCCGCGCCCACGGCGGCCGCCGCGCCTACCCCCGCCAGCACGGTCTCGGCGGTGGGCAGATCGTCCCAGGCCGACGCGGGCTGCACCGAGCCAAACAGCCGCGCGACGTGCTCCTCAGCCCCGTCCCCGTCGATCTCCGCGAACACGAGGCCGTCTTCGCTCACCCGCGCGCCGTTGCTGCGCATCTGCTTGAGCTCGGCTGCGCTCGCCCCACGAAAGGTCTCGCGGAAGGCCTGGCGCTCTTTGGGGTCGGTCCCCGAGATGAGCACCGCCACCTCGGCGCCGCCCTCCAAAGGCGCGGCGCGGAACAGATACACCCCAGCCCGGGGTGAGCTGAGCTGTCGCACGAGGCGCAGCCCGCCGGGCAGCAGATCCCCGAGGCCCACGGGCGGGCCGTCCCAGCCGTCTTGAAGGATCCCCTGCAGCTCGGCTCTGAACGAGGCCGCGTCGAGGTAACGGTCGGACGGAGCGGGCTGGGTGGCCCGGCGCGCCACACGCTGCAGGGCGCCAGGGAGACCGCCGAGACCCTCGGCGTCTTCAGGTCGCCTGCACATCCACACGAGCAGCTTGCCCACGGCGTACAGATCGGCCCGGGCGTCGATCTCGTCGCCTCGGTGTTGTTCGGGGGCGGCGAAGCCTTGGCTGCCGAGCTTGTCTAAGGTGCCCGTGAGGCGCTCACCTTCGGTGTGCCGGGCGATGCCAAAATCGACGACCCGCGGCGAGCCATCGGCCTGCACCAAGATGTTCTCCGGCTTGAGATCACGGTGCACGACCTTGGCGCCATGGACCACGATCAAGGCGTCGAGGAGCTTGACGCAGAGCTTCGCCGCGTCGAGGGGCCTCATCGGGCCGTCGCCCACGAGGGCAGACAGCGGCCGCCCCTCCACCCGCTCCATCTCCAAGACGGGACCGTGTGGGGTGTCGTCGCGCAGCGAGTACACCCGGGCCACGCCGGGGTGAGAGAGCGGCGCGAGCAAGGCGTACTCCCGGGCGAGGCGCGCGCGGCGCTCGGGGCTCTCGACGAGCTCGGGGCGCAGCACCTTGAGCGCCACGGTGCGCCCGTCATCATCGCGGGTGGCCTCCCACACCGCGCCGCTCGCCCCGCGCCCCAAGAGCCGCCCGACGGTGTAGCCCGGCAGGTGCAGGCGGCTTGGGCCGGCGGCGACGCGCGGGCCGACCAGCGCCTGCCACAGCGCCGCGATCTTGGGGTCGGGGCCGACCAGGCGCTCCATGAGCTTGTCGAGCTCTTCAGGCTCCCGAAGGTTGACGTGGATGTGGCGGTGTCTCTGGCCGTGCGGATCGTCACCCCGCACAAAGGTCGCCACGCCCTCCTCTTTGCTGACGCGGTCTAGGAGGCGCAGGTGATCCATGGCCTGCGCAAACCGCCCGAACATCACCCAAGGCGTGAGCGGCACGGCGAGGCCCTCTCGGGTGAGCATGAACGGGTGACCCTCCGCGAGCTCCGGCGGGTTGGGCTGCTCGATGACCTGCTGCTCCCGGCCCACAAAAGAGATGACCTTGGCGATGGGGGCGCTGCCTGGGTGCTTCCAGCGCTCCTCGATGACGACGATCGGCGCGTCGAGCAGGAGCTCTACGATCCCCGCGAGGCTGTGGGTCTCGGCGTGGGTCTCCTCAAGGACCACGGCGCAGTCTTCTTCGGACGCGCTCTTGAGGCCGTCGTGGGCCCAGCGGTTTCGGGCGTCCACCAGGTGCGCGAGGCCACGGTAGAGCGGGGAGGTCGCGTCGGAGAGCGCGATGGCCAGGGGCGCGAGCACGCTCGTCGGCGCGTGCTGCCGAACCACCCCGGCGAGCGCCCGGGCCGCGTTGGCGCGGTGGCCCAGGGTCGGCGCGTCGAGCTGCCGCAGGAGCTGCTTCCGCTCCCCCGGCGCCTGAATCCCCCGGGCGAAACGCTCCGCGTCCAAGAGCCCGCAGCACAGGCGCAGGATCTGCTCCACGAAGGCGAAGCGGCGCTGCAGGCGCTCGTTGTGGCTTCCTTGTTTGTTCGTCACGAGCCCCCACGATTCCGCCAGAGGCGTCGGGGCGTAGAGGCGGGCGCGGGTGCTGCTAGAGTCGGCAGAGGCCAAGAGGAGGTCCACGATTCAGGGGGCGCCGGGATTGTAGCCTAGACGCCGCCGCCTCGCCGTCGGCGCGCGTTGATGCTACGCTGAGTGCTCAACGCCCCGCTCTGGAGAACCCCATGCTGCTCATCGCCCTCCTCGCCCTCACCGGCTGCGTCACCGAGACGGGCATCGTCAAAGGTGGCGACGACGACACCGGCTGCGCGCCCAGCGTCGTGTACGACGACCTCGACGGCGACGGCTACGGCGCGGGGGATCCCATCGCGGCCTGCGGCCCCGCCGAGCGGGGGCAGGTGATCGTGAATGGTGACTGTGACGACAACAACCCCGACGTCTCCCCAGCGGCGATTGAGCAGTGCAACGAGGTAGACGACGACTGTGACGGGGAGGTAGACGACGGCGTGGGCGGCGCGACCTGGTACGCCGATGAAGACAACGACGGCGTAGGCGGCGCGATGCTGAGCGGCTGCGAGGCCCCGGACGGCGCGCTCACCACCGGCGGCGACTGTGATGACACAAACGCCAACATCGCCCCCGGCGTGCCCGAGCTGTGTGACGGTGTGGATCAAGACTGCGACAGCTTCATCGACGAGGACGCTGAAGACGCCGCTACCTGGTATTACGACGGCGACAACGACGGCTATGGCGTCGAGCCCTCGGTAAAAAACTGCGCCCAGCCCGCGGGCTTCGTCGATAACGACGACGACTGCGACGATGGCGACGCCGCCCTGGCCCTTGACTGTGAGACCGGCGACCCGGCGGGCAGCGTGGTCTGCACCGGCGGCTACACGCCCTACACCTTCACCGACACCAGCGCCACCGAGCCCGAGCTCATCCTCATGGGCGTGTACGAGCCCGACCCCAGCAAGTCCGGGGCCATCACCGTCGATGTGGACCGCGCCGCCACGATGGTCCTGCACCTCTCGTCGTACACGGCCGTAGACTGGACGATCAACAACAACGCCGGGGCCACCATCGATGAGATCCTCGTCTCGGGCTACGAGGCCCAGACGGTGAACGCGCCCTTCGGCGTGCCGGTGACCATCCGCACGGCGGCCACCACGGGCACGAGCTTCGGCTACTTCTGCGGCTACAGCCTGCCCTACAACTACGGCGGCTGCGACACAGACCTGCTCATCGCCGGGGTCGAGGCCTACACCGGGCTCACCATGGCGAGCTTCGCCGGGTGTTACCAGGCGCGCAGCTTTA
>JAKLKE010000030.1 GCA_023150775.1 Myxococcota bacterium | reverse complement strand
AGGCTCAGCGCCAGCTCGACGGCATCGTGGCGCGACCGGCGAAGATGAGCAGAGGGTCGATGGCGCCGGAGAAGGCGCCGAACGACTCAGTGTTCACGCCGAAGCCGTCGGAGGCGCCCTGGCAGCTCACATAGGAGAGGCCGGTGAGGTTGCCCGCGTCGTCCTCCTCAAAGCCCATAAACACGACGGTGTGGCCGCTGCCGCTCGTGCGCCAGAACTGCACGAGGTCGCCGGGGCGGAGCGCGTCCAGAGACTCCACCCGCGCGCCGAGGCCTCGGGCAGACAAGGCGACGTCGGGGCCGGGGCCGTCAAGCTCACGGACGTACCAGTCCGCCCGCATGGTCATCAGCTCGCCGTCGCTGAGGCCGTTGAGGTCGTCAAAGGAGAGGCCCTGCTCGGCGGCGATTCCACGCCAGGTCTCCAGATAGAGCTCCCAGGTGATGCCCGAGCAGTAACAAGACGAGAAGCCGCCGTCGTCGGCGACCCGGGCGCCTTGGTAGTAGATGTCTTGGGTGGAGCCGGACCACGAGGTGCCGCTGGGCCAGTAGTAGGTGTAGGTGCCGTCGTCGGGGTAGGTGTCGATGAGGTCGAGGACACGCTGGTTGAAGGCCGACTCGGCGATGGGCGTGGGGGCGCGCAGCGTGATGTTCAGCGTGGTCTCGGTGAGCAGGGCGCCGCCCGCGTCGAGGCCCCGGGCGCTGAGCGTCAGCGCGCCGAGCTGGGCCGTGCGTAGGGTGGTCACCTCACCGGGCGCCACCAGGGCCACGCGCTCGCCGCCCGCGAGGAGCTCGATCTGGGCGACACCGTCGCTCGCCGTTGGGATGAGCTGCACCGGGCTCACGACGGCGGCGTCGTCGTAAGGGGTGGCGAAGGCGACGTACTCGTCGCTGGCGTCGGCCAAGACCGTGACGCGTAGGGTGTCTTGGCTGAGCACCTCACCGTCTTTGTCGAGGCCCTGGAGGGTGACGCGGCGGCGGCCGGGCTCGGCGGTGACGAGGGCGCGGTGATCGTCGGGGGAGAGGCGGCGGCCCGAGGCCTCGCCGTCGATGAGGAGCTGGAGCGCCGCGACGTCGTCCCCGATCTGAACGGTCAGCGCGAAGGGGCTCGTGACCACGGCGCCGTCTTCGGGGTCGGTGATCCGCACGTCGATGGACTGGGCGAAGCCGTCGTCATCGGGGCCGGGGCGCGGCGTGGGCGATGGCGAACAGGCGGAGAGGAGCGGCAGGATCATCCAGGTGAAGCGCATACCCCACCATAACCCGCCCGGCCCGGGGCCCGTGGGGTGATATCCTTCGCGCACCATGGCCTCAGACACCTCCCACATCATCCAGTCCCTTCGCGCCAACCTCCTCATCGCGGTCTCGAAGGGGGTGGCGGCGTTCTTCACCGGCTCGGGGGCGATGCTCGCCGAGACGATTCACAGCGCCGCCGACTGCGCCAACCAGCTCTTGTTGCTGCTCGGCGTCAACCGCGCCGCCCAGCCGCCGGACGCCACGCACCCTCTGGGCTACGGGCGATCCTTGTACTTCTGGTCATTTATGGTGGCGATGCTGCTGTTCACCGGCGGCGGGGTGTTCTCGATCTACGAGGGCGTTCACAAGATGACCCACCCGGAGCCCGTCGAGAACGTGCTCATCGGCGTCGGCACCTTGGGCTTCGCCCTGGTGGTGGAGGGCTGGGCGACCTTCTCCAACATCAAGACGCTGAACGAGCGCCGGGGCGAGGTGCCGTTCTTACGTTACCTCCGGCAGACCAAAGACTCCGACCTCATCGTGGTCTTCGGCGAGAACGCCGCCGCCACCTTGGGCCTCACCTTGGCGCTCATCGCCCTGGGGCTCGCGGAGCTGACCGGCGACCCCCACTGGGACGGCGCGGGCTCCTTGGCCGTGGGCCTGGTGCTCGTCGGCGTGGCGGTGTTCTTGGCGATCGAGGTCAAGTCGCTCCTCGTCGGGGAGAGCGCGGATCCTACGATTGAGGCCGACGTTCGTGCCCTGCTCCGCGAAGAGAGCGGCGTCGTCGGCGTCGGCAGCGTGCTCACCGTGCAGCAGGGGCCGGGGGAGGTGCTCGTGGCGATGAAGCTGCGCTTCTCGGCGGAGCTGAGCGCGGCGGCGGTCGCGGCGACGATCAACACCTTTGAGGCGCGGCTTCGTGCCCGGCAGCCCTCGGTGCGCTGGTGTTTTGTCGAGCCCGGTGAAGGGGACGAAGACTGAGGTGCTGGGCCGAGATTCCGCGCGCTCGCCGAGGAGACGCGCGCTTTGGGATATGCTCTGGGGATGCCGAGCTCGCCTGAGCCCGCCGCGCCTCGCGGCGATCCCAACCCCCCGGCCCTCACCCCCCATGTCCGCTTCGTCCTGCCGGACGGCCGCGCCGTGGACGTGCCTCCGGGGGGCATCTTGGGCCGTATGCCCTCGGCGACCTTACGCCTGGACGACCCCCGGGTCTCCGAGGCCCACGCGCTGTTGAGCCTGCGGGGGCGAGGCTTTCGGCTGCTCGCGCTGCGGGGGCTGTTGCAGGTGGGCAAAGCGCCAACCACTGAAGTCGCCCTCGCGGTGGGCCAGGTCGTGCGTCTGGCGCCGGATCTCGCGCTCACGGTCTCGGCCATCGCGCTCCCCGAGTCGCTCCTCGCCGTGGCCTCGCCGGGCCAGGCCCCCCAAGAGCTCTCAAGCCCGGTCTACTCCTTGCTCAACGACGGCGCCTTGGTGGGCCGCTACGAGCCCGACGCCAGCGCACATCTCTGGTCGACCTCTGAGGGCTGGATGGTGCGCGCCGCCGGGGGTGCGCCCGCGCCGCTCCAGGTGGGCACCTTCACCGTGGGCCAACACACCCTCACCGTGCGCGAGATCCCCCTGGCGGCCGCGGCGGTGAACCCCACCTTGTTCTCTGGGCGCTTCTTCGCCCCGGTGCGCATCATCACGAACTTCGACATCGCGCGCATCGAGATCGAGGGCCGCGAGCTGTGCTCGATCAGCGGCCACGCCGGGCGCATCCTCTGCGAGCTGGCGGCGGTGCGGGGCCCGGTGAACTGGGAGATCGTCGCCGGAGAGATCTGGGACGGCGACGATCGCCACACCCTGCGCCAGAGCTGGGATCGCGCCTTGGGCACCCTTCGTGGCAAGCTGCGCCTCCCAGAGCTCCGCCCCGATCTTGTGCGCGCCGACGGCCACGGCCACATCGAGCTGTTCTTGCAGCAGGGTGACGAGATCGAGGATCGGGGCTGAGATGATCGATCGCCTCTTAGGTCCCCTCGGCCAGATCGCGGCGAGCTACGGCATCCCGGCGGAGGCTCAAGACGAGCTGATTCAGCTCTTTTTGGGGCTTCAAGGCGAGACGATCGGCCTCCTCGGCTCGATCGGCGTGGCGGAGGCGACGGCTTCAGACCCCGGCGACGCCGAGCCCCCGGCGCGTCCCCAGGGCGGCGTCGGCCTACGCGACGGCGCCGACAGCACCCAGTCTTGGGTGCACACCACGATCGAAGAGAACGAGTCCGCCGTCGCCCACCGCCGCAAAGAGGCCCCGGAGCGGTACGAAGATCAAGGGCTCATCGGCCAAGGTGGCATGGGTGAGGTGCGCCGGGCGCTGGACCGCGCCTTAAACCGCCGCGTCGCGATCAAGGCGATGCGCGGCGAGCTGATGCAGAACCCGACGCTGCTGCGGCGCTTCACCGACGAGGCCCAGGTCGTCGCCCAGCTCCAGCACCCCGGCGTCGTCCCGGTGCATGAGCTCGGCTGGCTGCCCGATGGCCGCCCCTACTTCACGATGCCCGAGGTTCGAGGCCGCACCTTGAGCCATGTGCTGCGCGAGTACCGCGCCCTGGTCGGCCAAGACGGTCGGAAGGCCGAGCTGAGCCTCCGCCGCCTCATCGACATGTTCCACGCCGTCTGCGAGACGGTTGCCTACGCCCACTCCCGGGGGGTGGTCCACCGGGATCTCAAGCCCGACAACATCATGATCGGGGGCTTCGGCCAGGTGCTCGTGATGGACTGGGGCTTGGCCAAGGTGGTGAGCCCCATCGCCGGTGAGCCGGGTGAGGCCCACGGCGCCCACGTTGACCTCGGCTTTGGCTCCGAGGCCGAAGGGGCGGGCCAAGACGAGGCCCCGGTGAGCTTCGCTGAAGACACCGAGGACCGCCCGGGCACCCAGTTCGGCGCGGTCATCGGCACGCCGAGCTACATGCCCTTGGAGCAGGCCCAGGGCTGGCTGCACCTGATCTCCCCGGCCACGGACGTGTACTCCTTGGGGGCGATCCTCCACCAGATCCTCACCGGAGAGCCGCCGTTTCGAGGAGACGACGGCCGCAAGGTGATCCGCGCCGTGCGCGCCGGGCCCCCGGATCTCTCCCGCCTTCACGACGCCGCCGTGCCCCAAGAGCTCGCCACGATCGCCCTGCGCGCCTTGGCCCGCCACGCCCCGGATCGGTATCAGCACGCCGGAGAGCTCGCCGAGCAGGTCTTGGCCTGGCTCGACGGCGCCCGCAAACGTGAGCGCGCCCTGCAGCTCATCGCCGAGGCCCAGAGCTGCTGGCCCGCCATCGAGGAGCGCCGCTTTCGCGCCGCGGAGCTGACCCAAGAGGCCGAGGCTCTGCGCGAGCGCATCCCGCCGGGCTCGGGCCCTGAAGACAAACGCCCCCTCTGGGACCGCGAAGACGAGGCCGCGCGCCTCGCTCGGGAGGCCGACGCCTTGGAGGTGGAGCTGATCCACCTCGCGTACGCGGCCCTGAGCGAGGCCCCGGAGCTGCCCGAGGCCCACGATCTCCTCGCCGAACATTACCGCGCCCGCCACGCTGAGGCCGAGGCCCGGCGCGATCGGGTGAGCGCGAACCTCTGGGAGCTGCGCCTGCGCCGCCACGATCGGGGGCAACACCGCGCCTGGCTCCAGGGCCACGGCACGGTGCACCTGCGCACCGAGCCGCCCGGCGTTGAGGTGATCCTCCGGCGCTACGTGGAGCGGGATCGCCACCTCGTCGCCGAAGATCCCCGCGACGTCGGCCCGAGCCCCGTGCGTGAGCTGGAGCTGCCCTTGGGGAGCTACCTCTTCACCTTGAGCGCCCCCGATCGTTGCGCGGTGCGTGTCCCCGTCGCCCTTCGCCGCCTTGAGCGCTGGGACGGCGTGCCGCCCTGGGCCGTAGACGCCTTGCCCCTGCGCCTGCCCCCCGCCGGGGTGCTCGCCGAGGACGACGTCTTCGTCTCGCCCGGCTGGTTTTTGAGCGGCGGAGATCCCGACTCCCCCAGCGCCTTGCCCGCGCGCCGCCTGTGGGCCGACGGCTTCGTGATCAAGCGGGATCCGGTCACCAACCGCGAGTACCTCGACTACCTCAACGAGCTCGTGCTCGACGGTCTCATCGACGAGGCCGAGCGCGCCGTCCCCCGGGAGCGCGGCAGCCCCGGCGAGCCCATCTACGGCCGCGGCGCCGACGGCCGCTATCGCCTCAAGCCCGACAAAGACGGCGACATCTGGCATCTGGAGTGGCCGGTCTGTATGGTCACCTGGACCCAGGCGCGCACCTACGCCACCTGGCGCGCCCAGCGCGAGGCCCTGCCCTGGCGCCTTCCCGCGGAGCTTGAGTGGGAGAAGGCCGCCCGTGGGGTCGATGGCCGGTTTTTCCCTTGGGGCGATCACCTCGATCCCAGCTTCTGCTGCATGTTGCGCAGCCACCTCGGCCGCCCTTTGCCCGCCTTGGTGAGCGACTTTCCCCTTGATGAGAGCCCCTACGGCGTGCGTGGCCTCGCGGGAAACATGCGCGACTGGTGCCTCGATCTTGTGAGCGCCGAGGGCCAGTCGCTCCAAGATCCTGTCTTTGACGAGCGTGTGGTGATCCCCACGATCCCCGAGGTCACCCCCGAGGGCGTCTACGCCGTCACCCGCGGCGGCTCGTGGATGGCGACGGAACGAAACACCCGCTCCGCGGCGCGCAGCACGATCCGTCTGGGGGCCATCGCGGACTCCATCGGGTTCCGCCTCGTGCGATCCTATCGGCCGCCGAGCCGTGTCTGATCGGCGTCTGATGCACAGATCGCCGGGCTCGCGCTATTGAGAGGATGTACAACGAAGGAGTGCTTATGCCCGCGACCCCGTCTGCCATCGACCTTGCCCCGACCCTCAAGCCCCTCGACGGGCCCCAGCTCGCCGGTGACAGCCAGGACCACAACCCGGACTTCGCGCCCAAGAAGCCCGAGAGCGGCACCTCCAAAGAGACGAACAGCACCGCCCCGACGCGCTGAGGCGCCAGGGATCAGGCCTCGGGCGGCCCGGCGTCGATGAGCTGGTAGCTGATCTCGACGTGGCCAAACGAGAGCTGATCCCCTTCTTTGAGGGCCACCCAGGTCTGCGGCGGCACGGCTCGTTTGTTGACGACCGTGCCGTTTGAGCTCTGAAGGTCCATCACGAACCAGTGCCCCTCGTGGAACTGAATCAGGGCGTGGTTCGACGAGACCTCTTGGTAAAGAAGGCGAAGATCCGCCTCAGGCCCTCGGCCGACGCTGTGCTGGGGCTTGAGGGAGATCTGCAGGCGTGAGCCGTTGGCGACGAGTTTACCCATGGTTGGACCTCCGAGGCGGGGTGTAGTCTGCCCCGTTCTTCGGGCGCTGGGAAGGGGCTTGGATCAGCCTGGAGTCGGCGCCACCGCGCCTCTCGCTTGGGCGTACTCGTCGCTCAGCCAGAAGCTCACCAAGGCGGCCACTCGCACGGCGAGATCCTGGTGCAGCACCACGCCGCCTGGGCCTCGCCGGGACAAGGCGCGGCCGATGCCGTGACGCTCGACGATGGACAGCTCCGACTTGATCTCGGGGTCGGTGAGCAGCATGGCGCGCAGGGCGGCGTGGAGATCGCCGCAGACGATGAGCCCGGCGCGATCGGCGGTGAGCTGCATGACGCGGTGGGCGGCGACGAGCTCCGAGCGGCGCACGGAGACGCTGCCGCCGCGGCCGAGGCCAAGGGCGCTGGGCTCGGCGGTGATCGCCGGGGAGACGGTGGGGCTCAGCCAGCGGCTCGCGTCGGTGACGAGCTGGGAGATGACCACGGCGTTTTTGCTCAGCGGATCGATGCGTTTGAGCGTCTCGACGGAGAACATCGAGCTCGTGGCCTTGAGCACCCGGGGGTCGCCCAAGAGCTTGCCCACCCCGGCGCCGCCCAAGGTGAAGGCGCTCGCCGTCGTAGACAAGGCGGTGCGCAGCTTGTCCAGGGCGCCATCCCAGACCTCAGCGCTCGTGACCCGGGTGTGTTTGAAGCGTAAGTGCGCCAGCTCCGCGCCCAGGGCAAAACGGAGCTCCGCCGGGCTCAAGAACACCTCAGACTCCTCGTTGAGGTGCTGCCCGCCCACGAGCACAAAGGGCTGCGCGGCCTCAAAGGCGTGCACCCCCTCGCCGAGCTCACCGTGGGAGAGGTAGATCTCTAAGCCGGGCATCCCGAGGGCCATCGCCACGTCGGCCAAGGCGTCGATGAGCGCGCCGTGGCGTTTGGGCGAGGGGCGCTCGCAGTATTTGCGGAGCGCGGCTTGATCCGGCGCGGCCTGCTTCGCCAGCCAGCCCTGGAGCCAGCCCAAAGCGCCGCCTTGGCGGGCGAGGGGGTGCTGCACCGTGGACTGAATGAGGGCGTCGGGCATCGCGTGCAGCGGAGGCGACGGCGGCGCGACGGCGTGGGTGAAGCTCTCTAAGGCGGAGCGCGCGGCCCGGGCCCGCTCGGCGATGGGCGCGTCGGGGAGCTGGAGCAGCTCATCGAGGCGCTGGGGCACCAAGGGCTGCAGGCGCGCGAGCTGGACGAGGGTGGCCAAGGCCCGGGCGGGATCGTCGGACTCGGCCAGGGCGAGCAGCTCCAGGAGCCGCGCCCGGTGACGCTGCCCGGCCTCACCTGTGGTGAGATCGGCGTCTTCGGGGGGCAAGAGGTCGATGAGGGCCTCGTCGGGGAGGCGCTGCAGGGAGGTGGTGATCAGCGCCCGGGCGCTCTCCCGCTGCCCGGCGAGGAGCAGGTGCTCGGCGAGCTCGATGTCGGCCCGGGCCTGGGCGCCGGGGCTCGTGTCTTGCTCCACACGCAGGCGCCAGGCGAGGCGGTGGGTGGGCAAGAGCCACTCCGCCTCGCTGGGCTCGGCCTCGACGGCCCCGGCGATGAGGCGCAGCAGACGATCCACGGGGATGCCCCAGCGGTCGAGCAAGAGCGCGAAGGCCTCGGCGCCTAAGCCCGCGCGGCGCACGGCGAGGGTGAGGCTCGGGTGGGTCTCGCCCCGGGCCAAGGCCGCGAGCAGGCGGTGAAGGGCGTTGCCTCGGCCCTCAAGGGTCGTGAGCAGGCGGATCGCCGCCGCGGGGTGGGCGGCGAGGTTCAGCCGGGCGATCTCCAGCGCCCGCTCTTCAGGGGGCAGGCCGGTCAACGGCGCGAGCTCGTCATACCGTTTGGCCGTGGCGGAGGTCACGCTGAGCTGGTGCCCGCCGACGCTCAGGCGATCGGCCCGGGCCAAGGCGGCGTGATGGCTCATGGGCTCGTTGGGCAGGGTGACCAGCCACACGTCGCCGACGGGGCCGATGGCCACGAGCAGCGCCCGGGTGTTGGTGAGCACAAACCGCACCGGGGCCTTGGCCGCGGCGGAGATCGTGGACTCCACGGCCTGCTCGTCGCCGGTCTCCATCACCGCGAGCAGCGCCTCCTCCGGGCCCAAGGCGCCGGTGAGCCAGCGGGCGAGGGGATCTTCGGGCTCTAGCTGGATGAAGCGCCCGTCGAGCTCGGGCGGGCGGCGATCGTGGGGCAGGCCCAAGGCCAGGCGCCCCAAGGCCAAGGCGCGGCGAACCTCTCCGCTCTCCCGCAGAGGCACCCCGTAGGTGCGGCCATCGACGGTGAGCCGATCCCCAAAGAGCCGCTGCTCGTAGCGCAGGGTGGGGTTACGCCCCAGGGGGTACACGACGCCGTCCTCAGCGCTGCGGGCGATGACGAAGTACACGCCGTGGTCGTTCTGCACCAGGGCCGGGGCGACGTCAGCGCCGCCGGCGAGCGGCGCCTCGCCGTCGAGGGGGACCACCCGGGCGGGGGCGGGCAGGCCCTCCCGCTGGAGGAGCTGGCTGACCCGCTCTACGAGCTCAGCCCGGCTCACTTCTTCTCACCCTTGATGGCGTTGATCGCCTCCATGATCTCGACGGGCACGGCGAGGATCACGGTGTTGGACGGCGAAGAGCCCAGGCCGTCGAGGGTCTGGAGCGTGCGGAGCTGCATCGCGCCGGGGCTCGTGGCCATGGTTGTGGCGGCGGCGGCGAGGTTTAACGCCGCGTCGCGGTCGCCCTCAGCCTTGGTGATCGTCGCGCGTTTCTCACGCTCGGCGCTCGCTTGCCGGGACATCATACGTTTGAGGTCCTCAGGCATGTTGATGTCTAAGAGCCGGATCGAGTCGATGTGAATGCCCCACGAGGTCGAGTGCGCCTCGACCATCTGCTCGATGCTCGCCTGGATCTGGTCCCGCTCCGAGAGCAGCTCATCGAGGGACATGCCGCCGATCACGTCGCGTAAGCTCGCCTGGGCGTACTGCGAGATCGCGAAGCGGTAGTCTTGAACGGTCGTGACGGCCTTCTCGGGGTCGTCCACCCGGAAGAACAGCACGCCGTCGACCTGCACTGGCACGTTGTCCTTGGTGATCACCTGCTGGTGCGGGATGTCGAGGGTGAGCGTGCGGGTGTCCACAAACCGCACGTTGTCCATCACCGGGAAGATGTACATCACCCCGGGGCCGTCGATCTTGTGAAGTTTGCCCAAGCGCAGCACCACACCGCGCTCCCACTGGGCGGCGACGCGTAGAATGCGGCTGGCCCACAAGGCGACAAAGAACCCGAGGGTGGCCACAAAAGGCAGCGCCAGCGGCCCGCCGACCAAGAGCCCCAGCCCGCAGGACAGGCCGAAGATCCCGAAGAAGATCACCAGCCGCAGGCCACCCCCCAGCGAGACGTGCTCGTGCTGCCGCTTCGCGAACTGCTTGGAGAGGACCTGGCTGACCTCGGCGAGATCGGGCTGCTGCGACATCTTGGCTCCTGGGCGTGGAGGGTCGTGTGGGGGCGCGTGAGCGCTCAGAGGCTGAGGCGCTCCAAGGCGCTCGGACCTTGGCCGATGAGCGACTCTAAGGTGGGGATGTCTTTGGGCGTCCCATCGGTGATGACCTCGGGCGCACCTTGGGTGCACACCACGTCGTCTTCGATGCGGATCCCGCCGAAGCCGATCCAGGACTCCGCACGATCCCAGTCCACCTGATCCTTAAACCGGGCGCGCAGGGCGGGATCGTGGAGGATCGCCGGGACGACGTAGAAGCCGGGCTCGATGGTGACGAGGTGGCCGGGCAGCAGATCGAGGTCCAACCGCAGATACGCCGTGCCGAACTCCGTGGAGCGCACGCGGCCCGGGGCGTAGGCCGGGCGGTCGCCGTAGGTCTCCAGATCGTGCACGTCGAGGCCCAAGAGGTGCCCGACGCCGTGGGGGAAAAACAAGGCGTGGGCGTGGGTGGCCAAGGCCTCGTCTACCCCGCCGCGCAAGAGCCCCTCGTCACACAAGAACTGGGCGAGCACCTCGGCGGAGCGCATGTGTACGTCGCGGTAACGAACCCCGGGGCGCACGAGCTCAATCGAGGCGCGCTGGGCGGCGAGCACCGCCTCATACGCCGCGCGCTGCCGGCCCGAGAAGCGGCCATCCACGGGCCAAGTGCGCGTGATGTCTACGGTGTAGCCCGCGGCGCCCTCGCCGCCGCCGTCGAGGAGCAAGAGCTGCCCGGCGCCCATGGTGTTGAGGTAGTCGGGGTTGTGGAGGATCTCCCCACGCACGGTGATGATCGAGTGGTAGCCCGTGGTGAGGCCGTGGGCGGCCAGGGCGCCGTGGAACAGCGCGGCGATGTGGGCCTCGTGGCCGCCGGGGCGGGTAGCGGCCATGGCCAGCCGGAAGGCCTGGGCGGTGATCCCGGCGACGCGGCGAAGCTCGATGAGCTCGGCCTCGGTCTTGTGGGAGCGCAGGTCGATGACCGCGCTCACCAAGGCGTCGTCGCCGTGATCAACACCAAACCGAAGGGGCAGGCCCGTGAGCCGGGCGCCGAGGCGGTTCACCTCCTCATCGGGGATCGCCAGGGTGGGCAGGCCGAGGCCCGTGACGGCGGACTCCAGCTCAGCGATGTCGCGCAGGGCGTCTACGGCGAAGCGGGCGCGCAGAGCCTCGGGGCCATCGACGACGCCGTGCCACAAGGCGTCGTCCTCAGCGGGCAGAGGCGCGAAGAGCGTGCAGCGCCCCGCCGCGTCGATAAGCGCCGCCGCGTTGGGCAGAGCGCAGCCGGTGAAGTACAAGAAGTTGGAGTCTTGGCGGAACTCAACGCTGTACTTGGGCAGGTTGCGGGCGCGCAGGCCGTTGCCCAAGAGCAAGACCGGGCGGCCCATTCGTTCCGCGAGGGCGACACGCCGGGCGGCGAAGACCTCGGCGGGCAGGGGCAGAGGGGCTTGGCTCATCTCATCTCCCAGCGCAGCTCACCTTGGCCGAGCGCCCCGCTCACGACCATCGTGAGCGTCGAGGGCTGGCCAAAACGGTCGAAGCGGGCGTCGTAGACGCGGCTCCAGCGGTTGAGCTGCGGGTAAAGCAGGACCTGAAGCTCGCTGCGCTCCCGGTACGAAGCGAGGGAGACAGGCCCGAGGGGCTGGCCGTCGGCGAGGAGCTGGAAGGTCCAGGTCGCGCCGGGCTCAAAGTCGAAATCATCGGCGCGGCTCGGCGGCGGCACATACGCCGCGAACACCACCTGCCACTCCGGGGAGTCTCCCCAAGGTTCCCAAGGCGAGGTGCTCTGGAGCAGGCCGAGCAGCGCGTCTTGGGCGCGGACGTACTCGTCGGTGTGGAGGGTCGCGCGCAGGATGAGCCGCGTCTCCAGGCGATCGTAGAGCCGAAGCTCCTTGGTGGCCTCACGCCAGGCGCGGGATTGTTCGTCGAGGGCGGCGCGGGTCTCGGGGGAGAAGGCCGCGGCGATGAGCCCCAAGCTGGCGAGGGCGGCGGCCAGCGCGCGGAGAGGCGCGTGGAGGGAGGTCATGGTTCGGGTCACCTCAGCCCCCGCTATAACGTGTTGGACAGCGCCTCGCGGAGCAGGGCGTAGACGGCGGCCTCCTCGGGCCCCTGGGTGAAGCGCCCGCGCTCGGTCTCCGCCGCGCGCACCACCAAGGCGTGATCTTCGGCGCTGAGACGGCGCACCACACGCCCTTTGGAGCTCATCTCCTTGAGCAGGTCGAGCTGCAGCGCGCGCACGGTCTGCCGGGCCCTGGCGCCGATGGCGTCTACATCCCCACGGATTCCGAGCTGCTGCGCCGCCGACAGCGCGTCCCAGCGATCGGCTCGGAGCACGATGACCGCGGCCTCATAGCTGTGGTGGGTGAGGGTGATGCTGTCCACGCGCCCCTCGGCGTCGCTCATCGCCAAGAGGTTCCCCGCGAAGAGCGGCGTCCCGTCGAAGCCGTCGAGGCGCGCGCTCTTGAGCAAGGGGCCGAGGCTCGACGCGGCGTGCTGCTGGAGGTCGAGCCAGCCGAACGGCGCCAGGACCGCGTACCCGAGGCGATCGTTGGGGGCCCGAATCTGGAGCTTCTCCCGGTCATCGACGGTCTGCGCCGCCCCCGTGGTGAACAGGTGGCGAAAGCCGATCTCCGACCAGCCGATGATGACGAGGCCCTTGGACGCCAGCCGCGTCGCCGCCTCCTTCATCATCACCGCCTCCAAGGCCCGGTCAGCCAAGGCCGCGCTGGCGGCGCTGGGGTCGTCGTCGCGGACGTTCGCCCGGGTGGGCGGGGCGCTGAGCAGCATCGGCAGCTCAAGGAGGCGCAGAGTCGGCAGCCCGAAGGCCTCGGCGAGCAGCGGGAGCGGCAGGAGCGCGCCGTCCAGGGGCGCGGTGAGGGTGCAGGAGGCGTGTGGGCCCAGCGCGCCGGGCTCGCCGAGGCCCATCGCCGCGAGGAGATCCCACTCGCTGCAGCCCGCCGGGCGAAAGATCGGCGTGAGGTTGAAGCCGACGGCCTCGGCGCGGATGCTGGAGTCCGCGAGCTGCTCGCTCCAAGGGGTGCCCAGGGGCGCCACCGTGGCCAGACGCAGGGACGGCGCCTCCGGGGGCGCGAGCTCGTCCGCGGCCTCTACGTCAACGCACAACGCGCTGATGAGCGCCACGAGGCTCAAGGCTGAGAGGGCTCTTTGCACGGCGGACCTCAACGGATCGTCTCCAAGATGCGCCGGTTTTGTGGGCCGGGCAAGCCCTCGGGGCTGGGGATCCTGCCTCCGATTCGTCACTTGCGGGCAGGGCGGGTGGGGGCTAACAGGGGGCCCTCTCAGGAGGTGCATGTGCTTGAGGACAACCCGCCGCTGGCGCTGACCTTTGACGACGTGCTCCTCTTGCCCGCCGCGAGCGATCTGCTCCCGCGGCAGGTGGACGTCTCGACCTGGCTGACCCCCGACCTCCGCTTGAACATCCCGGTGATGTCGAGCGCGATGGACACGGTGACCGAGGCCCACGCCGCCACGGCGATGGCCCGGCACGGCGGCATGGGCGTCATCCACAAGAACCTCAGCGTCGAGCGCCAGGCCGCCGAGGTCAACCGCGTCAAACGCGCCGTGACCGGCGTGATCTTCGACCCCATCACCATGCACCCCGAGCAGCGCGTCGGCGACGCCCGGGAGCTCATGCGCCGCCACGCCATCTCCGGCGTGCCCGTCACCCTCGACGGCAAAGCGGTGGGCATCCTCACCAACCGCGACCTGCGGTTTGAGCGCCGCGCCGACCGCAAGATCCGCGAGATCATGACCACGGACGGCCTCGTCACCGTTCGCCCGGGCACGCCCTTAGAGCGCTGCAAAGACCTGATGCAGGAGCACAAGATCGAGAAGCTCCTGGTGGTCGACAACCAGGGCGATCTCGCCGGGCTCATCACGATCAAAGACATCGAGAACTCGACCAAGTACCCGCTCTCGATCACCGATGAGCGCGGCCGTCTGCGCGTCGCCGCCGCCGTGGGCCCGGGCCAGCCCGAGCGGATTCAGGCGCTTCTGGACGCTGGCGCCGACGTCATCGTGATCGACACGGCGCATGGCCACTCCAGCGGGGTCTTACGCGCCGCCCAAGAGGCGCGGGCCGCCTGGCCCAACATTCGCCTCATCGTGGGCAACATCGCCACCGCTGAGGCCGCCGAGGCCTGCATCAAGGCCGGGGCGAGCGCGCTCAAGGTCGGCATCGGGCCGGGCTCGATCTGCACCACCCGCGTCGTGGCGGGCGTCGGCGTGCCCCAGATCACCGCCATCGCCGAGGTCGCCCGCGTCGCGCGCCGCGCCGGGGTCTCGCTCATCGCCGATGGCGGCGTGAAGTTCTCCGGCGACGTGGCCAAGGCCGTGGCCGCCGGCGCGGACGTCGTGATGGTCGGATCCTTGCTCGCGGGCACCGACGAGGCTCCTGGCGACGTGATCCTCCTCGGCGGGCGCCGCTACAAGAGCTACCGCGGCATGGGATCGATTGAGGCCATGCGCGCGGGCTCCGCCGACCGGTACTTTCAGGCTGAAGAGGGCGACCCCGAGGCCGAGACCCGGAAGCTCGTCCCCGAGGGCATCGTCGGCCGCGTGCCGTACAAGGGCCCCATCGGGGATGTGCTCTACCAGCTCGTCGGCGGCCTGCGGGCGTCCATGGGCTACACCGGCTGCGCCACGGTGAGAGAGATGCAGCAGAACGCCCGCTTCGTGCGCATGACGGCGGCGGGGCTCAAAGAGAGCCACGTCCACGACGTCATCATCACTGAAGAGAGCCCGAACTACCGCCGGGAGTAGGCGCCTTGGCGGCTCAGCCGAACTGGCCCAGGGGCTCTCGCACGGCGAAGGGGGCCTCGGTCACCGCGGCGACGCTCTCCACGGTCTCGCCCACGGCGAGGTCGATGAGCGTGAGGCCCGTCTCGCGGCTCACCTCAAACACGGCGCGCTCGGTGATGATGAGGTTCACCACGCCGACGCCGGTGAGCGGCAGGTCACACTGGCGGAGGATCTTCGCCTGGCCCTTCGCGGTGTGCTCCATGGTGACGACCACACGCCGGGCGCCGGCGACGAGGTCCATCGCCCCGCCCATGCCTTTGACCATCTTGCCGGGGATCATCCAGTTGGCGAGATCACCAAACTGGCTCACCTGCATGGCGCCGAGGATGGTGAGGTCGATGTGGCCGCCGCGCACCATGCCGAAGGACTCGGCGGACGAGAAGAAGCTCGCGCCGGGCAGGGTGGTGACCGTCTCTTTGCCGGCGTTGATGAGGTCGGCGTCGACCTCGGCCTCGGTGGGGTAGGGGCCCATGCCCAGAAGCCCGTTCTCGGAGTGGAGCACGATCTCCACCCCGGCGGGGATCTGGTTGGCCACCAAGGTGGGGATGCCGATGCCCAGGTTGACGGTGAAGCCGTCGCGGAGCTCTTGGGCCGCGCGGCGCACCAGGCCGTCTCGATCCGTCGCCATCTAAGCCTCCCGGGTGACGCGGCGCTCGATGCGCTTGACGTAGCTCTCGCCGACCACGACCCGCTGCACGTACACGCCGGGGGTGTGCACGAGGTCGGGGTCAAGCTCGCCGGGCTCGACGAGCTCCTCAACCTCAGCGATGGTGACCCGCCCGGCGGTGGCCATCACGGGGTTGAAGTTCCGCGCCGTGGCCCGGTAGATGAGGTTCCCGTGGCGGTCGCCCTTCCAGGCCTTCACCAAGGAGAAGTCGGCGGTGAGCGCGCGCTCCATGACGTACTGGCGCCCGTCGATCTCCCGCACCTCTTTGCCTTCGGCGACCAAGGTGCCGACGCCCGTGGGCGTGAAGAAGGCGGGGATG
This sequence comes from Myxococcota bacterium, assembly GCA_023150775.1. Taxonomy (GTDB): domain Bacteria; phylum Myxococcota_A; class UBA796; order UBA796; family CAJQPC01; genus JADKFE01. The sequence goes on along the minus strand of JAKLKE010000030.1, from coordinate 13,910 downwards.
CCCGCGCCGCCCGCGCGAACACGCTCAGCGAGGGTGCCTTGGGGGCACAGCTCAACCTCTAAGCTGCCGTCCAAGAACTGGCGCTCGAAGGTCTTGTTCTCGCCGACATACGAGCTGATCATCTTGCGGATCTGGCGTGTCCGCAGGAGCAAGCCCAGGCCGAAGTCGTCAACTCCGGCGTTGTTGGACACGACGGTGAGGCCCGACGTGCCCTGCGCGACGAGGGCGGCGATGAGGTTCTCAGGGATCCCGCAGAGCCCGAAGCCGCCCGCCATGAGCGTGGCGCCGTTGGGGATGTCTGCGACCGCCTCGGCGGCGGAGGCGTAGACCTTGTTCAACCGGACCTCCTCGTTGGTGTGGCCGAGCCTCGGGGGAGGCTCAGCCCGGGGTGATCCTCAGCGGATCACCACTTCTTGAGCGTAGCACGAACGGTGACGTAGCCGTTCGTCGCGCCGGGCACCGCGCCGCGGATGTAGAGCAGGTTGGCCTCAGCGTCGACCTTCGCGAGGCGAAGGTTCTGCGCGGTCACCTGGGCGTTGCCCATCTGGCCGGGCATCTTGCGGCCCTTGGCGACGTGGCCAGGGGTGAGGCGCGTGCCGATCGAGCCACCATGACGGAAGAACTCGTGGGTACCGTGGCTGGAGATGAAGCCCTTGAAGTTGTGCTTCTTCATGACGCCCTGGAAGCCCTTGCCCTTGGAGACGCCGGTGACGTCGAGGCGAGCGCCCGCCTGGAAGACCTCACCCGCGGTGAGCACCTGGCCGACGGTGTACTTGCTGGCGTCGGCGACGCGCAGCTCTTGCACGTGCTTCTTGGGGGTGGTCTCGGCCTTCTTGAAGTGGCCGGCCTCGGGCTTGTTGATGCGGTGGGCCTTCTGCTCCAAGAAGCCGAGCTGGATGGCCTCGTAGCCGTCCTTGCCGCTCGCGCGCTTGACCTGGAGGACGACGCAGGGACCGGCCTCAACGATGGTGACGGGGACGACAGCGTCGCCGTCGAAGATCTGGGTCATGCCGACCTTACGGCCGATGATGCCAGGATTCGTGTTCATAGTGACCTCGCATTGGAAGGCGCGGAACAGCGCGTCTTCTTACGGGAGAGTGTGAGATGTGCACGGCAGAGCGCCAAGCCGGGCAGAAGTAGCGCGACGGCGCCCCCCTGGCAAGCGCCGGTCTCGGCAGAAGGGCCAGGACGCAGTATCCTTCGGCGGTGCGCCGTAACCCTCTGAGCCCCTCGTGGATCCCCTGGATCGTCGTGGTGATCCTCTGGCTCGCCGTGCTCGGCCCGAGCCTGCCGGGCTGGGGGCGGCGGTTTGTGGGCCTTGAGTACATCGACGGCTACGGCACCCAGTGGTTCTACCACTTCGCGCCGCGCCTCCTCGCCGAGGGCCTGCGCGGAGCGCCCGCGACGCTCTTCTTTTACCCTTGGGGCAAAGATGTGCTGGGCCACACCGGGCTCAGCGTGCTCGACGCCCTGATCGCCTGGCCCCTGCGGGCGGGCCTGGGGCCCACCTGGGGCTACAACCTCTTCGTCGTGCTGTTGATGGCCTCAAACGGCCTCGCCACGGCGGCGGTGGGCGCGCGGCTCACCGGGGATCGCCTCGCCGGGGCCCTCGCTGGGGCCTTGATGAGCGTCTCGCCCTGGGTGCTCTTGGAGCTGACCGAGGGGCGGCCCACCCAGGCGATGTTGGCCCCGGCCTTGTGGGTGATCTTCGAGGCCTTGGCGCCTCTGGAGGATCGCCGCGCGCCATGGCGCCTGGGGCTCGCCTGGGCGGTGAGCGGGCTCATCTACTGGTTCAACGCTATCTTCTTGGGCTTCGCGCTCTTGGGGATCGCCCTGGCCCGCGCCATCAAGCTGAGCCCGGCGGATCGCCGAGTCCTCGTGGGCCGGGGCCTCGTCGCGGCGGGCCTCGCCTTGGTCTTGGTGAGCCCGGTGCTGTGGAGCATGGCGCGGCGGGCGCAAGAGGGCGGCGTGCCCGGGCTCCTCGACCTGCAGGGCTGGAGCCTGCTGCGGGCGAGCCTGTTCACCGTCGAGGGGATGCCCGTCGGATTGTTCAGCTTCCAGCCCTTTCGTTGGGGCTCGGCGTTTCTGTTCCCGGGGGAGTCGGGCCTCGCCTCCTCCGCCCAGTCGAGCCCGCTCACCCTCGTCGGCCTGCTCGCCCTCGTCGTCGTCTTGGCCAAGCCTGGCCTACGCGGCCTGCTCTTGGCCTTGGCCGTGCCGAGCCTGATCGTGAGCGTCGGCCCGGTGCTCCTCATCGGGGATCTTGGCCTCCCCAACCCGCTGTACAACGCCCTCGTGATGGCGCTGCCGCCTCTGCGCCGCCTGTGGTTCCCCGAGCGGGCGCTGTTTCTGCTCGCCTTGGCCCAGGCCCTCGCCGTGGGGGCGCTCTGGGCGCGTCTTGAGGCGCCGAGCGCCCGCGCCGGCCTCGCCTTGGCCGTCGCCGCGGTGTGGGGGCTGGAGCTTCGTTTGGGGGGCCTCGCGCCGATGCCGAGCTGGGACGCCCGGCCGCCCGCGGCGTATCAGTGCCTCGCTGAAGGCCCGCCCGGCGCGGTGATCGACCTCCCCGAGCGCTGGAGCGCCGCCCACCTCTATTACCAGACCGTTCATGGTCGCCCCATCTTCGGCGGCATGTTGGAGGGCAACGCCCGCTTCACCCCGCCCGAGCTCAGCCAGCTTCGTGAGCAGAACAGCCTGTGGCGGGCCCTTGAGGCGGCCACCCGCCCGGGTCCGCCGGGCCGGGGTGAGCGTGAGCCAAAGGTTCGGCCCGAGGACAAAGCGGCGCTCGGGGCGCTTGGTTACCGCTACGTCGTGCTGCGCCGAGACGCCGTGCCCGAGCGCGCCGCCGCGGGGCTGCTTCGGCGCCTGGAGCCGCTCTTGGGGCCGCCGGTCTACGAGGACGCCCGGGCGCTGATCTACGCGCCTTGGGGCGGAGAGCGTCCTTGCGCCGAGCTCCGCCCCGACAAACGCCGGGTTGGCCGCGGGGATGTCCCCCCCGAGCAGCGCGCCGGGCCCCAGCGCCCGATTCAGCTCGTCTTCGACTGACGGCCGGCGGTGGGGGTCGAGCCGCGCAAGAGCCGCGACTCGACGATGCGCCGCTGGCGGTTCTTGTAGATGTGGTGGGCGTTCTCGCCCTCCTCGTTGGCCTCCGCCGTGGCCTTGTCGATCACCTGGAACTCGACCATGACGTAGACCACCGAGCCCAACATCAGGTGGGTCTCCGGGGACATCTTCGCCACCACGTCGTCCACCCGCACGGGGAAGTCCACGATGAAGTTGATCATTCGGTAGGACTGGCCCGAGAACGGGTTCGCGCCCGCGGGCTCGGGGTTGCGGGCGGCGAGGCGCTGCATCTTCGGCGCGAGGCGGGCGTAGTGGGGGTCCTCACGGATGAGGCGGCGCATCACGAGGAGGTTGTTGTGGCTGGCCTCGGGAATAACGTAGTTGAATGGGAACAAAGTATGGGTGAGGTGCGCGAGCACGGGCAGCACCTCGTCCTGTTGGCCCACGACCACCCGGAAACGCAGCTTGTCGAAGATCGTCGCCGCCAAGGTGTCGCGTTTGGTGAGCAGCTTGGAGATCACCGAGGTGCGCGTCTTGCGTGAGCCGTAGAACGCCAGGAGCGGGAAACCCTCAGCGCGCATCCGGTCGGCGTACTGGATGATCACCCGCTCGGCGCGGTCGAAGAGCTCGGCCTCGGAGATCGCCAGGCGATGCTTGAGGTCTGAGGCGTCCATGTGGTTGATGGTGTGCATGATCTTGAGCAACATGCAGGCCAAGGACTGCGTGCGGCGGAAGCGCCCGGTCCAGGTGGACGCGGCGATGAACACGTCACGCACGTCTTTGGGGTCGCGCAGCTCCTTGGGGAAGCGGATGTCGTGGTGCTCCTCCAGGTAGTTGATCGCCTGGTTGAACAAGAAGCGCAGGCGCTCCACATCCGCGGGATCGTCGGGGTCTAAGTGCTGGAGCCGCAGGTGCGCGTCCACCTCCTCGACGGTGCTGAGGTTCAGCTTGTGCCAGTCCACGACGGACTGCCCCTGCAAGATGAGGCGCACGGCCTCTAAATCGTGCAGGGTGAGGGAGCTGGGGGCGAAGTTGGCGGCGAAGGAGGTGTCAACCTTCAGGATGTCGGAGGCCATGCGGCGCCTGGGCAGGTCGGGAGACCCCATCCTATCTCGCGGCTGGCGCGCGCGGCTTTTGACGACGACGCGCCCGCGCGGTGTTAGGGGGCTCGCCATGTCGTCCCCGCGCGCCTCGCTCCTCACCCTCCTCGGCCGTGCCCTCGGTCGCACCTTCTCTAACCTCGGCGTCTTGCTCCCTTGGGCGATGCTGCTGGGCGGCGTCGGCCACGTCCTGATGTACCTGGCGGCGCTGCACCTCGCGCCCCAGCTCGCGCAGAGCTCGACGACCTTGTTCATCGCGTCTGAGGTCATCAAGCTCGTCGTGAGCTTGCTCTTGGGCGTGCTGCTCGTGCCCTTGGTGGACGCGATCACCATCTATGTGTGGCGCGAGAGCGACAAAGGCCACTCCCCGTCGCTCTACGCGGCGACCAACTGGGGCATCTTGCGCTACGCGCGTATGTTTCGCCCCCACATGTACTCGTACCTGGCCATCGCCATCGGTATGCAGGTGGTGATCCCCGGCGTGCTCTACGCCCTGCAGTACGCCTTCGTAGACGCCATCGCCGCCACCGACGACAACGCCAAGCAGCCCTTGGCCCGCTCTCAGAAGCTCACCCAAGGTCGGCGCTCACGCATCGCGCGGGCGTGGTTGCCTTACGCGTTGTGGTATCCGGCGTACTACTTCTACTTCGGCTTCCAGGCGGAGGCCCTCGGCGCCTGGGCGGTGTTCCTGTTTGGTGTCGTGGACGTGCTCCTGTTGATGGCGATGGAGATGGTGATGTTCGCGCTCTACGAGGAGCGCATCGCTGAAGCCCGGGCGGCCTTGGAGCGCCAGCAGGCCAAAGAGGCCGCCGCTGGCGGGTCCACGGCCAGCGCCGCGGAGACGACCTCCTGAAGAGCGCCTCCGCCGCCGCTCCTTTTGTGGAGGATCTGCCGCGCCACCTCGACGGCGCCTCAGCGCTCGCGGGCCTGCCCGGCGGCGCCTTGGCCTTCGCTGTGTCGCGGATCGCCGATCGTTCGACCTGGCTCATCGTGCCCAGCGCTGAGGAGGCCGAGCGCCTTCACGCCGAGCTGGGCTTTTACCTCGGCGCGCGGCGGGTGCGCCTGTTCCCCGCCGACGACGTGCGGCCCTACGACGGCCTCTCGCCCCACCCGGAGCTGCCTCGCGCGAGGATCGGCGCGCTCTATGCCCTCGATCAAGGCCAGCGGGTGGTCGTCGTCGCCCCGGCCGCGGCGCTCATCGGCCTCGTGCTGCCCGCCGAGGTGATTCGTTCGGGCCCCGAGCTCGCCGCCGGTCTCCGCCTGAGCCCCAAGGCGCTCACGTTGAAGCTCGCGGAGCTGGGCTACCTCGCCGTGAGTAAGGTGGAGGACCCAGGCACCTTCGCCGCCCGCGGCGACGTCGTGGATCTCTGGCCCGTCGGCATGGAAGATCCCCTGCGGATCGAGCTGTTTGACGACGAGATCGAGTCGTTGCGGCGCCTGGGGGATCGTCAGCGCGCGGCGATCGTGAGCCTGCGGGTGCTCCCGGCGCGGGAGGAGGTGCTCGGCCAGGCGGCGGTCGATCGGGCCGCCCGGGTCTTGCGAGAGCTCGTGGGGGAGCGCCCCGAGGGCGCGGTTCGCCGCCGTGAGGTGCTGGAGGATCTCAAGGCGGGCATCCGCTTCTCTGGCGTCGATGACTATCTGCCCGCCTTGGCCGAGCTGCGACCGCCGCTCTCCGCGGGCCAAGGCGCCCGAAAGATCATCCTCGACCCCGAGGCCTGCGTGGTCGCCGTCGAGCGCGCGCTGGAGCAGCGCCGCAGCCGGTATGAGGCCTTGGCGCCCAATGACCGGCCGCTCGTGCCGCCGAGCCTGCGCTGCGCCCCCGCCGCCGCCTTGCTCAGCGAGCTGCACGCCGCGCTCCCCGTGCTGCCGCTGGTGATGAACGGCGCCTTGGACCTCGGCGCCAAAGACAACCACAGCCTGCGCCCCGAAGACGGCGCCTTAGACAAGACGGTCGCCCGGCTCAAAGACTGGCTCAAGAAGGGCTGGCGCGTGGGCTTGGTGGTCTACGGCAGCGGCCGCGCCGAGCGGGTGAAGGAGCTTCTGCGCCCCCACGAGCTCAGGCCCAAGGAGCTGCGCGCTGAAGAGGGCCGCGCCAACCACGACCCGACGCGCTGGCCGCCGGGCGTGCTCGTGTTGATCCAGGGCGATCTCCCCCGCGGGTTTCACGATCCCCAGGCCCGGCTCGCGGTGATCGCCGGGGACGAGCTCCTGGGCGAGAAGGTGCGTGTGCGCCGGGGCGCGGCGGGCGACAAGGCCCTCAAAGACGCCGCGGTCACGAGCTTCGCCCAGCTCAAAGAGGGCGATCTCGTCGTGCACACCCGGCACGGCGTCGGCGCGTATCGGGGCCTGCGCCGGGTGGATCTCGGCCACGGCCCCGAAGACATGGTGCAGATCGAGTACCGCGATCGGGATCTGCTCTACCTCCCGGCCTACCGCCTCGATCAGATCTCACGCTACTCCGCCGTGGGCGGCGCGACCGAGGCAAGGTCAAAGATGAGGTGCTCAAGCTCGCCCATGAGCTGATCGAGCTTCAAGCCCGGCGTCAGGTGAGCCCCGGTCACGCCTACGTCGGTCGGCCCCCGCGGTTCTCCCAGTTTGAGGAGGGCTTTCCTTTCACGGAGACGCCGGATCAGGCCGCCGCCATCGACGCCGTGCTCGACGACCTCGCGCTGCCCGAGGCCATGGACCGCCTCATCGTCGGCGACGTCGGCTTCGGCAAGACCGAGGTGGCGATCCGCGCCGCCTTCCGTGTGGTCGAGGAGGGCCACCAGGTCGTGCTTCTGTGCCCCACGACGGTGCTCGCGTACCAGCACGCCGCGACCCTGCGTGAGCGGTTTAAGCCCTTCGGTCACGACGTCGCCTTGCTGTCACGCTTCGACACCGGCCCCGAGAGCCGCGCCGTTCACCGCCAGCTCGCCGAGGGCAGCTTGCCCGTCGTCGTGGGCACCACGCGGCTTCTGGGGCGCAGCCTGCGCTTTAAGCGCCTCGGCCTCGTGATCGTCGATGAGGAGCACCGCTTCGGGGTGAAGCAGAAGGAGCAGCTCAAACGAATGCGGGAGGAGGTGCATTACCTCGCGATGAGCGCCACGCCGATCCCCCGAAGCCTCAGCATGGCGCTCTCGGGCCTACGCGCGATCTCGGTGATCAACACCCCACCCCAAGATCGCCTCTCGATTCACACCTCGCTCGTCACCCGCAGCGACGAGCGGGTGCGTGAAGACCTCCTCCGTGAGCTGCAGCGCGGCGGTCAGGCGCTCTACATCCACCACCGCGTCGAAGACATCGAGAACCTCGCCTCCTCCATTCGTCTGCTGGTGCCCGAGGCCCGGGTCGAGACCGCCCACGGCCAGCTTGAGGACGACGCGCTGGAGGAGCGCCTCGTGCGTTTTGTGGAGCGAAAGGTGGACGTGCTCGTCTGCACCACCATCGTCGAGTCCGGCCTCGACATGCCCAACGTGAACACCATCCTCGTTCATGACGCCGAGCGCTACGGCCTCAGCCAGCTCTACCAGCTCCGGGGCCGCGTCGGGCGCTCCCATCGGCGCGGCTACTGTACGCTGATGACCCAACCCGAACGAAAGCTCACCCGCGAGGCCACCCAGCGCCTCTCCGTGCTGCAAGAGCACACGGCCTTGGGCTCGGGCTTCGCCATCGCCGCCGCCGACTTAGAGCTGCGCGGCGCGGGCAACCTCCTCGGCGAGCGCCAGCACGGCCAGATCCGCGCGGTCGGCTTTGAGACCTACGTCTCGCTCTTGGAGGACGCCATGGCCGAGGCCCGGGGCCAGGCCGAGCGGGAGCGCCTCGACCCCGAGGTCGATCTGCGCGTCACCGGCCTCATCCCCGAGGTCTGGGTGCGCGACACCGACGAGCGCCTCGCCTTGTACCGCCGCCTCTCGTCCGCCCGCACCGCCGAGGCCATCCGCCGCGTCGTGGACGACGCCGAGTCCGAGCATGGCGAGGCGCCTCTGGAGGTGTTGCAGCTCAGCCGCACCTTAGAGATCCGCTGCCGCTGCCGCAAGCTCGGCATCGCCCGCCTCGCCGTGCTCCAGGTGCGCGCCACCATGGACTTCTTCGAGCCCCCGGCGGAGCTTGAGTCCAAGCTCAAGGCGCTCTGCCAGGCCCAGCCCAACCGCTTCAAGTACGTCGAGCGCCGCTTTGAGGCGCGTTTCACCCCTGAAGAGGGCCAGCAGCCTTACCTCTTCATCCATTGGGCGCTGGGGCTCATCGAGGCCCGGCCCGCCGTCAGCGTCGGCGCCGCCGGACAAGCAGCCCGAGGCTGAGCGCGAAGGCCGCCAAGCCCGTCGGGGTGTTTGTCCCAGGCGAGGCCTCGACGGTGGCGCAGGAGCCACATCCGCTGGAGCGTTTTTGCGGCGTCGTCGTCGGGGCCTCGGCCATCTCATCGGCGGCGCTGGGGGCCTCGTCCGGGGATGGCGGCTTCGGCGGGTTGTTCACGATCTCGATGTTCTTCTTGTCCAGCTCGCCAAGTCGCCCGTCGGTGTAGCCCGGGTTCGGCTTGTACCAGGGGAGCTGCTCAAAGACCATCGTGTGGTCTGGCGACGGTGATTGGCGCCCACGATGGGCTCGGACTCCGTCGGCGACCAGGCGCCGCTCATCGGCGAGATACGCCCGAGACTCTTCAGCGGAGATCTCTTGATCGAGGCGGTGCAGTCGCCAGACCGCCAAGGCCCGGCTCACCCGCCCGGGCTGGGTGACCGCCGGATCCCCCAGGCGGGCGATGAGCGCCGCCCCGGCCTCGTCGTTCTTGGCGAGGCACTCATAGGCGAGGCGGCTGGCCTCGGCCTCTAGCACGGTGATCGTCTCGGGGATCGTCGCTGGGCAGTCTTGGGCGAAGGTGACGCTGGCGGACCACAAGAGCAGCGTCGGGATCATGCGCGCTCCACGGCGGCCTTCCAGCGGGCGCGAAGGGCGTGCAGCTCGTCTTTGTTGACCTGGGAGGTGAAGCTGCGGTCCTCACGCCAGGCGGCGCTGACCTCCTCGGCTGAAGACCAGATGCCCGCGGCGATGCCCGCCAAGAACGCCGAGCCCAAGGCCGTCGTCTCAAGCTGGGCCGGGCGCACGCAGCGCACGCCGAGCACGTCGGCCTGGAGCTGCATGAGCAGGTTGTTCTTCGCCGCGCCGCCGTCTACCCGAAGCTCGGTGAGGGGCCCGCCGAGGTCCATGGACATCGCCTGGAGGATGTCGCCGATCTGCAGCGCCACGCCGTCGAGCACGGCCCGGGCGATGTGGGCGCGGGTGGTGCCCCCGGTGATGCCTGAGAGCAGACCTCTCGCCCCCGGGCGCCAATGCGGCGCGCCGAGCCCGGCGAGGGCGGGCACGAAGGTGACGCCGTCGCTGTGGGGCACGCTCGCGGCCAAGGCCTCGATCTCGCTCGCGCTCTTGATGATGCCCAGACCGTCGCGCAGCCACTGCACCGCCGCGCCCGCGATAAACGCCGAGCCCTCCAAGGCGTAGCTGTGCTGGCCGCCGACCTTCCAGGCCACCGTCGTCAACATGCCGTTGTCGCTGTAGACCTTCTCAGCGCCGGTGTTCAACAACACGAAGGCGCCGGTGCCGTAGGTGCACTTCGCCATGCCTTGGGTGAAGCAGGCCTGACCGAAGAGCGCGCCCTGTTGGTCGCCGATGAGCCCGCAGACGGGGATGCCGTCGGGCAAAAACCCGACGCCTTGGGTGTGGCCGAAGATCTCCGACGACTGCCCGATGCGCGGCAGACAGGCCCGGGGCACGTTGAGCAGCTCCAGGAGCTCATCGTTCCAGTCCAGGGTGTCGAGGTCCATGAACAAGGTGCGGCTGGCGTTTGAGGGGTCGGTGACGTGGGCGCCGCAGAGCCGCCAGGTGAGGTAGGTGTCGATGGTGCCGAAGAGCGCGTCGCCCCGGGTGGCGGCGGCTCGGGCGCCGGGCACGTTGTCCAGAAGCCACGCGGCCTTGGTGCCCGAGAAGTACGGGTCGAGCACCAAGCCCGTGCGCCGCTTCACGAAGCTCTCTTTGCCGGCGTCTTTGAGCGCCTGGCAACGATCCGCCGTGCGCCGGTCTTGCCACACGAGCGCCCGGTGTAAGGCCTGGCCCGTCTTGCGGTCCCAGAAGAGGCTCGTCTCGCGCTGGTTCGTGATGCCGATCGCCGCGATCTGCCCCACGCTCACCCCGGCGCGCTGAACCGCGCCCTCAACGGCTTGGCCCACCGAGGCCCAGATCTCCTCCGGGTCGTGCTCCACGTGCCCCGGCTGGGGGTAGTGGTTGGGGAACTCGACGTTGTGGGTGGCGAGCACCCGCAGGCTCGGGTCGAGCAGGAGCGCCGTGCTGCCGGTGGTGCCCTGATCGATCGCGAGCACCAAGGGGGTTGAGGTGGACATTTGGAGCCTCTGAGGGACGAGGGGAGGGGAGGCGAAGCGCGCCTGGAGGCGCCGACTTTACACCATTCTGGGCCGGGATTCTGCGCTGAGGCGCTGCGCATCAGGGCAGATAGATCGCCTCCAGCTCATCACAGCTCACGGCGGCCAGCTCGTCCTCAAGCTCTTGGCAGGCGGCCAAGGCGGCCTGCTGCTCGCGGCTCTCCAGCGACGGCGAGCTGAGGCTCCAGTCGTTCTGGCAGTTCTGCCGGAAGTCTTGGCGTGACGACGCGCCGAGGTCCTCCCAAGAGGCGGACCAGTCGTCGAGGCACTCCGCGAGGCGTGCTGTGGTGGACGCGCAGGCTTGCTCACAGGCATCGGAGCAGCCCTGGCTCAACACCAGCGAAATGAAGAGAAGGAAAGAGGTGGCCAGAGACGGAATTGAACCGCCGACTCGTGGATTTTCAGTCCACTGCTCTACCGACTGAGCTACCTGGCCTTGATCTCGAATTTCCTCTCTGCGCCTCTCTTAACAAGGTCTGCTTGAGCTGGCAATCTGATGAGAGGTGGCCGACGCCAAACCTCAAGACCGCCATCCGCGTGAGCATATGCTCGGAGGGGCGCCAGTCATGTAGCCTGAGCCTCTCCGGCTGTCAACGTCACTCGTACACCACGTCCTTCATCTCGATCCCCAGCCGGGCGATCCGGTAGTTGAGGTTCGATCGAGAGATGCCCACCGCCCGGGCGGCCTGGGCCTGCACCCCCTTCGCGGCCTTGAGCGCCTCGATGAGCACCCGGCGCTCGTACTCCATGAGCGCGGCCTGCAGCGTCATGCCTTCAGGCAAGATCTCCGCCTTGGGCTCCTTGCCTTGAGGGGCTTCAGGCAGCTTCACGCCGGTGAGCGTCTCGCCCCGGCTCAAGATCACCGCGCGCTCCAGGACGTGCTTGAGCTCACGCACGTTGCCCGGCCAGTGGTAGTTGAGGAGCCGCTGCATCACGGCGACGGAGACCTGCAGCAGGGGGCGATTGTTGTCTTTGCAGAAGCGGCGCACGAAGTGGTCCACCAAGAGGGGGATGTCGTCGCGGCGCTCCTGCAGAGGCGGCACGGAGATGGTGAACACGTTCAGCCGGTAGTAGAGGTCCTCGCGGAAGCGCCCCGCGGCCACCTCAGCGCGAAGATCGCGGTTCGTCGCGGCGACCACCCGCACGCTGACGTTCACCGTCTCGCTGCCGCCCACCCGCACGATCTCCCCGGACTCCAAGGCCCGGAGGAGCTTCACCTGGGTGGTGGGCGTGATCTCGCCGATCTCGTCGAGAAAGAGCGTGCCGCCGTCGGCCTGCTCAAACTTGCCCCGGTGCTGGCGCACGGCCCCGGTGAACGAGCCCTTCTCGTGGCCAAACAGCTCACTCTCCAGGAGGTTCTCGGGCAAGGCCGCGCAGTTCACCCGCACAAACGAGCCGTTTCGGCGCCCGGAGCGGTAGTGCAGCGCGTGGGCGATGAGCTCCTTGCCAGTGCCCGTGGGCCCCTGGATGAGCACCAGCGCCGTGGTGTCGGCGACGGTCTCGATGAGCTCGTAGACCTCCAGCATCGACGAGGTCGTGCCGATGATGTTCTCGAAGCCGTACTTCTCTTGCACCTCTTGGCGGAGCTGAATCAGCTCGGCGAAGAGCGCCTTCTCTTTGAGCGCGCGCTCGACGATCAGCACCAGCTCATCTTTGGAGACGGGCTTGATGATGTAGTCGTCCGCGCCAGACTTCATGGCGAAGACCGCGTCTTGCACGGATCCGTAGCCGGTCATCACGATGACCCGCACCTCGGGGAAGCCCGCGCGTAGGGCCGCGAGCAGGTCCATGCCCGAGCGGCCAGGCATGGCCACGTCGGTGAGCACGAGGTCCACCGGGCGCTCGGCGATGAGCTTGAGGGCGCCTTCAGCGTCCTCAGCGACGCTCACGTCCCAGCCCTGCTTAGAGAGGTTGACCCGAATCGCCGTGCGCACCGCCCGGTCATCGTCCACCACCAGAATGCGGGGCGTCGGCGTGGTCGTGGTCATCGCCTCACTTGACCTCGATCTGGTACGGCATGAGCGCGAAGACGTGCTCCCCGGCGAGCGGCGCGTAGGGGGCCCAGGCGAGGAGCGGCTCGGGCAAGGGCGGCATCGGGCCCACAGCCCAGGCGCGCACACCCTCCATCACCGGCTCACCCCAGGCGCCTTCGCGGCCCTTCAGCGTCACCAAGGTGACGTCGTCATCGGCTTCTAGGCCAGCCTCCAGCTTGGCGCGGGTGATGGCGTCTTGCAGGCCGCCGAGCTCATCCACCAAGCCGACCTCCTTCGCGTCCGTCCCCGACCACACCCGTCCCCGGGCCACGGCGTCCACCTCCTCCATCGTCATGCCCCGGCCTTCAGACACCCGGGACTTGAACTGGCGGTAGGTCTCCTCGATGAGCCGGTCCATGGCGGCGTACTCGATGGGGTCCATCGGGCGAGAGAGCGAGTACATCCCGGCGTTGCGGCCGCGCTGGTAGACCTCGCTGCCGACGCCTACCTTGCCCATCAGCTCACCGAAGGAGAACTTGCCGCCGTACACGCCGATGGAGCCGGTGATCGTGGCCGGCTCGGCGTAGATCGCGTCGGCGCCCGCGGCGACGTAGTACCCGCCCGAGGCCGCCACGCCGCCAAACGACGCGATGACCGGTTTGCCCTCCTCTTGCACCATCTCCACGGCGCGCCAGATCTCGTCGCTGGCGAAGGCCGAGCCGCCGGGGGAGTCTACCCGCAGCACGACGGCCTTCACCGAGCTCGACTCGGCGGCGTGAATCAGGGCCCGCACGATGGTGGACGAGCCCGCGTTGCCGCCGCCGCCCAAGAGCCCCGGCGCGGCGCTCTCGCCGCTGGTGATCGGCCCGTCGATGTAGATGATCGCCACCTCTTTGGCCGCCACCCAGCCCGAGGTGTCGGTCAACGAGCGGTACTCATCGTCGAGCTCGTAGTTTTTGGGCAGCACACCCTCCAGCTCCTCCTCGACCTCGTCGGGGTAGAGCAGGCCGTCTACGAGCCCGAGCTTGAGGGCCTCAGCGGCGGTGTAGGGCCCGCCGTCGATGAGCTCCTTCACGTGGGCCTCGGTCATGCCGCGGCCCTTCACGACGCTGTCCACCAAGGCGGCGAAGAGGTCGTCCATCAAGGCGTTCATCTGCAGGCGCGCGGGCTCGCTGGCCTCGGTGTTGGTCCACTGCTCTGGCGCCGACTTAAACTCGGCGCGTTTGGCGTACTGGGCATCGACGCCCACCAGGTCCAGAGAGCCCTGGAGGTAGTTCGTCTCAATGCTCAGGCCGATGAGATCCACCTCTCCGGCGGGGTGCAGATAGACCTTGTCGCAGGCCGCGGCCAAGGCGTAGCCGCTGTTGCTCGCC
>JAKLKE010000309.1 GCA_023150775.1 Myxococcota bacterium | reverse complement strand
GGGTGCAAGAGGGGTGGCGAAAAAAGTTGGGGAGTGGGGATGCGGGGGAGCTAATGGGGTGGGGGGCGTCGGTGGCGGCGCGCGGCGGGGCTGAAGGTCGCGCCAAGGCGCCAAGACGCAAAGATGGGAGAGGTTTTCGTCTTTGCGCGCCACAGACGAGTTGCGACGAACGTCTGGGGATGGCAGGGGCTAGGGTCGCGCCGGGCAGCGTACGGGGCGATCTTGGGGAGCCCAGCGGTTGATGCGGAGGACGCCGTCGTGGCTCCGCAAGGTCTCACTTTGGAGGTGCGGGACGCGGGATGCGCTATTGGGGTGGGGGGAGACCGAGCTGACGGAAGAGGCCACGAATGTACTCGGCCTCTACCGGGAGGTTGAGGTCCACGGCGCTCTTGAGGGCGGTGGAGAGCAGGGTGATGGCCTCGGGGATGTGCCGGGGTTTGCGGGTGAGGAGGAGGGTGATGGCGAGGTTGGTCTGGTCTACCAGCAGGCCCCGCCGGTCACCGAGTGCCTCGGTGATGGGCAGCACCTCTTCCTGCAGGATCCGCAGGGCCTCGTCGAACTGCCCCCGCGCCTGGAGCACGTCGGCGATCTTGCCCATAGTAGCGGCTTTGCTGCGTACGTCCCCGAGTCGTTCGTAGATGGGGAGCTCCTCCTCTCGTCGGATCCGCAGGGCCTCGTCGAGCTGCCCCTGATCCTGGAGCACGTCGGCGATCTTGCCCATGGTGACGGCTTTGCTGTGCACGTCGCCGAGTCGTTCGTAGACGGGGATCTGCTCATCTCGCCGAATTCGCAGGGCTTCGTCGAGATGTCCCCGCGCCTGGAGCACGTCGGCGATCTTGCCCATGGTGACGGCTTTGCCGCGCATGTCGCCGAGTCGTTCGTAGACGGGTAGCTCCTCCTCTCGCCGGATCCGCATGGCTTCGTCGAGCTGCCCCCGCGCTTGGAGTACGTCGGCGATCTGGCCCATGGTGACGGCCTTCTCGCGCACGTCGCCGAGTCGTTCGTAGACGGGTAGCTCCTCCTCTCGCCGGATCCGCAGGGCCTCGTCGAGCTGCCCCCGCGCCTGGAGCACGTCGGCAATCTTACCTATGGTGACGGCTTTCTCGCGCACGTCGCCGAGTCGTTCGTAGACGGGTAGCTGCTCCTCTCGCCTGATCCGTAGGGCCTCATCGAGCTGCCCCCGCGCTTGGAGCACGTCGGCGCGGAGCCCGGCGGACAGCGCCACCTCCCGGTCCCAGCCTTGGACGGCGCCGTGGGCACCTTTGGCCTCGGCGGCCGACACGGCGAGGTCCAGGTCCCCCGCCTGCCGCGCGAGGTTGGCTTGGCGCCAGAGGAGGGCTGAGCGCGCCGCGGCGTCTGCTGTGGCGTCGAGCCCCCGGGCGACGGCGCCGAGCCATGCGGCGTAGGGGCCGCTCACAAAGGCGTAATCGTACCCTACCCGGCCCCCCAGCACCGCCCGCACCCCGTCGAGCCCCGTCACCCACTCCGCCACGGCCTCGTGCTCGGCTTGCAGTGCCCCCCACCGCGCGCCGCGTGTGTCGTCAGGTGCCTCCTGCAGCCGCGCCAGCGCCCAGGCGTCCATCCGCGCGGTGGCGGCGTCAGCGTCTGTATGTTGTCGCAGGTGCTCTGCAAAGAGCTTGTGTACACGCCACCGCCCCGTCGCTCCATCGTGCTGCACGATGGACAGGCCCAGCGCCTTGTCGAGCCAGTCCTCAGCTTGGACTACATCGACGCCCATGATGGCCGCCAGCCAGCCGACACGCGCGCCGGTCAGGGGCGCGACGCCCAAGGCCGCCACGGCGGAGAGCCCTGCCTCGGCTTCCGCGCCCAACTCTACCCGTAGCGCCTTTAAGGACAGCTCAAACGTGGCGTGAAGGGTGCGCTCCGCTCGGTCGAGGTAGGCGGTTTCTGACACCGTGAAGGGCGTGAGCGATAGGCACGACTGCTCAAGCGCGGCCAAGAAGTCCCGCACCTCATACCCTGCATTCAGGTACGACGCGGCGAGGTGAATCGCCAAGGGCAAGCCGCCCAAGGCGCCGACGAGGGTGCGGCGCGCGGCGTCGTCTACGCGGGCGGCGACCTCGGCCACAAGCTCGGCCTGAAGTTGGGCCAAGGCCTCTGACACAGAGAAGGGCTCGATGGACACCAGCCACCAGCCCGGCGTGGCCCGGCCAAAGTGGTAACGGCCGCTCAGCACGATGGGTACGCCCGGAAGACGGCGCACCAAGGCGACGGCGGCCTGGGCCTGGGCCTCAGAGTCGAGGTTGTCGATGTGCAGCAGAGGGCGCGTAGCCAAGGCGGCGCCACGCACGCGGTCCTCTATGCGGCCCGGGCCTTGAGACACGCCGAGGCGCTCGGCGAGCTCGCCTATGAGCGCGTTGGCGGTGGGCGCGGCGTCGTGGCCGAGGGTGATCTTGAGGTGCCCGCCGGGGAAGCTCGGGAGGTGGTCGGCGTAGAAGCGCTCAATGAGGAAGCTCTTGCCGACGCCTGCCATGCCCTGCAGGTTGCAGACCACGGCGGCCTGGGCCTGACCCGAGGGCGGGAAGAGCGCGGCCGCGAGCGCCGCAAGCTGTGTCTCACGGCCGACGAACTTGAGGGGGGTCTCCCAGACGAGGCGGCCCAAGGGGGCGTTCTTGTAGAGCGCGGCGTGTGGGTGCCAGTGGCCGCCGTCGATGGACCAAGCGTAGAATTGCACGACGTATCGCAGCGGGCGGCCCTCGGCGTTCATCACCACGTCGAGGACGTGGAAGCTGTTCACCCACCGGTCCTCCTCGTCCCCTTCGTAGAGGCTGCCCGCGGCGAGGGTGCGTAAGGCGCCGTCGTGGTTGGACTCCTCCTGCGACACAGGCGAACGCTGGTGACCATGCAGCACAATGTCTACGTGGTCGCTAAGCAGGCGGTGCGCCAGGGCCTCGTCGCCCAGCTCGCCGAGCGGGTGGTGCATCAGCGCGAGGCGTAGGCCGTTGAGAGGCTTGCCATCGTCGGGGTTGGTGGCGTTCAAGAGCACCTGATGTTCGGTGAGCAGCAGGCGCCCCTTGTCGTTGTCGTCGCCCGCTAGCCAGGCCGTGTCGAGGCCGATGACGTGGACCGGCGGGAGGCCGGGCAACGCCAATGTTTGCCGATACCCAAGGACGGGGTGCCCGCGTGAGTCGTCGGGGAGGAGCTCCGGGCGCTTGATGCGCTCCAAGAACGCGCGGTAGCCGCTCTGGCGCTTGGCGGGCAGGTCGAGGCCATCCTTGGGCGCGCCTTGGGGGCGGCGACCGCCCGCGAGCCATCGGCTCAGCGCGTCGTGGTGACGAGGGTTCGCCGCGAACCTGCGCAGCCGGGCCCAGCTCGGCGCGTCGATGGTCCGCTGGATGTCGTGGTTGCCAGGCACAAAAAATACCCGGTCCCAGGTGAGGCCCAGGCGCTTTGCCACCTCGTGAAGCCGTCGCTCGGCCGCGAGGTACTCCTCGGGGAGACCCCAATCGGCGAGATCCCCTGTGAACACGAGCAGGTCTGGGCGCCGCTCCTTCACGATGGCGTCCAGCCGCTCCGTCAGCGCCGGGCCGAGCACCCGATGACGCTTGGCGCGGCCGAGCCGGATCCTGAGCTTGCGGTCGCGGGGCAGCCAGTCCAGGTCCACTCGCTCATGCAGATCCGAGAGGTGCAGCACCCGCAGCGTGGCGCCTGCAGGCGGCGCCGCGACGGGCGAGGCGGCGGCGGATACCCCCGCGCGCCACCGCGCCGCGAGTTGGGGGAGCCCGAGGGCCTCAGCCACGTCGGCGGGCCGCTCCCCGGCGTGCAGCCGACGCAGCAGCGCTTGAAAGGGCGGGCTCTCCACTCGCGGACGCGGAGCGCCGGGCATCCCCAGCGCTGCCGGGTCGAGGCCGAGCCGCGCGGCGAGCACGCCGGCGTCGGCGTCGGCGTCGGCCCCCGCCCGCGCGGCGCAGGCCGCCGCGGCCTCAGCCCAGGGCGTCGGCGCGGCGTCGAGGACGCGCACACCCTCGATCACCACCGCAGGATCGTGGAGAACGAGCCCATGTTTGCCCCGCTCTGCCCAGACGGCCAAGGCCGTGAGCACCTCCGAGTCGTTCTCTGCGTCGGTCAGCCACACCGGGCCTTTGTCCAGGGCGGCGGCCAGAGGCGCGGAATCTACGCCCGCCGGGAGCAGGGTGAAGCCGGGGGCGGGGCGGGCCATGCCAAGCAGGATGAGGGCCTCGCCGAGATCCCGGGCGGCATCCAGGGCCTCGGCGACCCTCGGCGGCCAGGCCGAGGGCAGGTGCAGGCGGTGAGACACCCAACTGTTCATGTCCGGCGCGGAGCCCTTGAGCTCAAACGCACCTTGAGCGGTACACCACAAGAGGAGCTGCAGGTGGCGGGTGCGCACGACGGGGCGGTGAAGGTTCAGCGCCCGCGCCGAGCGCTCCGGCGCCACGAGCACGACCCGCGCGCCCTCGGGGGCGTCGTAGAGCCCTGCCGCGTCAAAGGCCACACGGAGCGGGCGCGGCGGAGACAAGGTCGAGAGCAGCTCGATGAGCGCCGGGGCCAGGGCGTCGTCGAGGGCGACGAGCTGAATGACCACGGCCTCACCGGGTAGCCCCAACAGGAGCCTTAGGTGCTCGACCCAGCCCGCGTCAGCATCTTCCAGATCAGCGCCGTGTGAGGGAGATACCATGTGGACTCGTTCGGGTAAGCGAGGAGGAGCTGACGGCGCTCCAGCTCGGCGGCGATGTCGTCATAAGGGGGCAGGCGGTCGGGGTCGTTGAGCACCTTTAACAAACAGTCGATGTGTGCGCGTTTGAGCCCGGCCTCTTGCTCACGACGATGGCGATTGAGTACAGTCTCCAGTATCGGCTCCGTCGCCGTAAGAGCCTTGTTGATCATCGCCTGCACCGCGACGTTGCGCACCAGCGTCACGAAATCGCGCACAGAGCCCGCGGAATAATACCCGAGGGTCTGGAGCAACGCGCGGGAGATGAGCCCCGGGTGGCCAAGGTTCGTGAGGCGGTGCTCGGCGACCTGGGCGAGAAAGTCTACGCCGCGGGGGTCGCGCTTCAGAGGGTCTTCACGCTGGGCGACGGGCACATAGGTGAAGTCACGGGAGTCCCACGCGCGCAGCTCCGCGCGGTGACGCTCGACGAGGCCCAGGTCTGCGGTGATCACCAGATCAGCGCGCAGCTCCGCGAGCAGGCTGGAGTTGATGAGCAGCGGGCTGAAGATCTCCTTCTCCCGCACACGGTCGAGGCCATCCACGACGAGCACCAGCGGGCGCCCTCGGATCTTCGACAGATGGTCGAGGAGATCGTTTGTTGTGCTGGCCAAGGCCAACACCGAGGGCTCTTGATCCGCTCGGGCGGCGCGACCGAACAGGCCGACGCGCCAGGTCCAGGCCTCCGCGGCCGCCTTGAGCGCTTGTACGCCTTGGCTCGCGGCGCTTGTGGTCACGAGGCCCAGCTCAGGGCTAGACGACGCCATCCCTACGATCAACCCTACGGCGCTGGTGAGCTTGGCGATGTCCAGCGTGGGGGCCTCCTCGGGCTTGCCTTGGCGGGCCAGCGCGGTCAGGGCGGCGCTGAAGCGGGCCTCGTGCTCACCCCACTGCACCTTCAAGACGTCCCGCCCGAACCTCAAGATGGCGAGGCCGATGAGCCCGATGAGCTCGACGGCTTCGATTCGCTCTAAGGCGTACGGGTCACGAACCGTCTGTTGGTAGTGCTCCACGAGGTCCAAGAACAGCACGTCCTTGTCGTGGTGGAGATCGTTCAGCACCGCGCGCAGCTCCGTGCTCTTGCCGCTGCCGATGCCCCCGGCGAGGATGAATTTCTGATGGGTCACGGGCAGCCGGAGCTGGACGCAGACCTCACTGGTCACGGGGTTGTAGCGGTCGCGGGCGACGTGCTGGCTCTTCTCAGCAGGCGCCGAGGGGTCAAAATCCTCGTACACGCGCGTCCAGGTCGTCATCAGCGTGGAGTCGTTGGACATACGTCTGCTCGGGTGGGACCCTGACTATATTCCATCGCGCCTAGGCTGACGAGGGCCTCCTCCCCTCGCGCCTAACCTTGGCGTCTCTTCTCCCCACCACCCTACGCTTCGGCTAAACTCCCCCCTCCTCCCACCCCGGCCCCGCCCTCTGCGCCCCGAGCACGAAGACGCCGCGCTCCACACCCTGCTCGCCGCCGCCCCGGCCGAGCAGGCCGCGTGGCTGCGCGCCCGGGGGCTCCCGGCGGTGACCTTGCTCCCGCTCACGAACGCCTGCGCCAACCGCTGCTTCTTCTGCGCCGGGCCGGGCACCGTCACCGTGCGCCCCGAGGACGTCACCCCCGCCGAGCACATCCTGCGGCACTTACGCCAGCGCCCGGCCGACGTCCGGCGACTGCTCATCGGCGGCAATGAGCCGACGCTGCACCCCGACTTTGAGGGCGCGCTGCGCGCCGCGCGGAGGCTGGGCTACACCCGGGTGGAGCTGATGACCAGCGGCACCACCTTGGCCGCCGGGGCGAGCGCCTGGCGACACCTGGGCCTCGCGGAGGTGGTCGTGCCGCTGTACTCGGCGGATCGTGGGGTCCATGACACGATCTGTGGCACACCCTGCTTTGACCGGGTGGTCGCGGGGCTCGACGCCGCCGACGGCGCCGGGATCCAGGTGAGCCCCCACACGGTCGCCCTGCCCGAGACGCTGGACGGCCTGGACGCGCTGGCCCAGCTCTGCCACGACCGCTGGGGCGCGCGGCTCGCCGTGGGGCTCCTGCGGGAGAAGCCGGTGTTTGACTGGGCCAAACGTGCGCCGCGCCTCGACGCCGTGCGGGAGGCCTTGGGCAGGGTGGGGGCGTATGCGCCGCTGCCTTTGGTGGCGCCGCGCTGCCTGAGCCCGGCGTGGGCGGAGGAGCTGGCGGAGGAGGCGCAGGCGTCGCTTCTGGCGCGGCTGTACTTCATGACCCAGCGCCGGGAGCACCCGTCGGTCTGTGAGGGCTGCGCGCTCAAGCCGCGCTGCCCGGGGGTGGTCGCGGCCTATGCGGGGGAGGCCGAGGCCCTCCGCCCGGTGTGGCGAAGGGCCTGAGCGGGCTCAGGCGCGGTAGACGTCTACGCCGAGGAGCACGATGTCGGTCTTGGGCTTGTCGCCGGGGCCGACGGGGCTGTTGCAGATGGTGTCCACGACGTCGAGGCCCTGGATGACCTTGCCGAAGACGGTGTGTTTGCCGTCGAGCCAGGGCGTGGCCACCTGGCACAAGAAGAACTGCGAGCCGTTCGTGTTC
>JAKLKE010000308.1:7007-7279 GCA_023150775.1 Myxococcota bacterium | reverse complement strand
ACCCGTGGCGCTTCTAGGTCTCGTTCGTCGTCGTTCGTCGTGGGGTCAACCCTCATCGTGCGCTCCAATGATCGGGGCCAGCGTCTCGGACACAACCGGCGCATCGGACGTTGGCCGGTCTGCCCGCAACGGTAACTCGCGTAGGGTGGTCCGACCAGGGACCGAGCTCGCGGCGAACGAAGCCCCCTCGGCCATGCCCCGCTCGCGCTCCGAGCCCCCATGCGCCACCCAGACGCCCAAGGATCCTCCCCCTATCCTCATCCCCGATCCCC
>JAKLKE010000308.1:0-6997 GCA_023150775.1 Myxococcota bacterium | reverse complement strand
TGACCCCAAGCCCGCCGCGCCGGTTTGGATGAAGGCGCTCGGGTTGGCAGCTCAGGCACCCACCTTCACCCCGGCGATCGGCCCCAAGACGAGGCCCGCCGAGGAGCCTCTATGCCCGCCGCGTCTCGCCTCTGGTTGTCCTTCTTGTTGGTCTTCGTCGCGCTCACCGCCCGCGCAGAGGACGCCGCGCTCACGGCCTCGGTCACGGCCTCCCCAGCAGCGGGCGCCACGCCAGAGGGCTGGCTCAGCCGAGGCGCCTGGACCGACCGCGTGCCCTTGGACCTCCCGCCCGCGCCCGGCGGCCTGACGCCGGACATCGCCTTCATCGCCGACCCCGGCGTGCGTGAGGGCCTCATGGGCATGGGCTGGACGCTCGCGGGCCTCTCCCGCGTCGAGCGCCGCGATCCCTTGGGTGGGGTGCCGATGAGCTTCGACAACAACGAGGATGCCCTCGCCGAGTCCAGCTTCCGACTCGACGGCCAGCGGCTCTACTTCAACGCACAGACCGACTGCTACGAGGCCGAACAGCAAGACGGTCGCTGCATTGTGTACGATGAAGAGGCGAACGTCTGGACTGTGCGTAAAGACGGCTGGCGCTGGACGTATGGCTCGCGGCAAGCCCTGGAGAAGTCCGACGACTTCATCATGGATGTGTTTGAGTGGATCTTCGGGGCGTCGCTCAACGAGGCCGCCTGCGAGCAATACGCCACCTTGGGCCTCAGCGCCGTGCGCTGCGTGGACGGCGTGACGGGCTTCGACGTGCCGACTCACCTGGGCGAGTCCTCGGCCTGGCTGCTCACCGAGGTCCAGAACCCCTTCGGGCAGACGATCACCTGGGACTACCGCCCGTCCGACTACGACGGCACTCTGGACGCGCTGGGCGACAGCGAGATCGGCGGCGCGGCCCAAGGCGCGCCCCTACCCGAGCGCATCACCTACGGGGCCGCCGAGATCACCTTTGAGTACGAGGCCCGCGACGACTGGCGCATCGACGGCCTCGGCGGCTCCTTCGTCGCGCTCACCGAGCGCCTCGTGGCCGTAGAGGCGAGCGTCAATGACAGCTTCTTCAGCCGCTTCACCGTGGACTACGCCGATGAGCCCGACCTCTCGACCTTGATGGGCTCGTCGTCCACCCGGCCCAGCGAGACTCAGCAGCCGCTCTCCATCGTGACGACGATTAAGCGGGAGACAAGCTCGGGGTCGGCAAAGAAGACCCTCCGCTCAGTGAGCTGGAACGACGAGGTGGACGCCTGGGAGGGGGTCGGCGAGGACTTGAGCGCGGCGATCCCCGAGGCGCTCTCCGCTTCGGGCTGGACGAGCCTGCCCGACCCTGTAGAAGAGATCGACCGCGCCTGGACACGCGGCACCGTGGCGAACCTCAACGGCGACGGGCGCCCCGACCTCATCGTCGTGAGCTATGCCTGCGCCGACCTCAACGGAGCGCCAGAGAAGACGGACCCAAACGCCGACTTTGAGTGGATAGACGCGCCGATGACCAAGTGCGGCGTGCTCGTCCGGGCCTACGTCAACAAGCCCTCGTCGTACCCGATCTCTGAGTTTGCGCCGCGCACCGGGCCGCCCTCGTTTGAGCTGGATGAGACATGGACCGACAAGCTCCAGGATGTCTTTGAGATTCACTCGACCGGCCCGCCCCTCGCGCACCTCTTCGGGGACGTGAACCGCGACGGCTGGACCGACCTGATCTACGAGAAGAACAGCACCGGAGGCAGCGCAGGGCCCGGCGTCACGATGCTCCAATTTGACCCTCTGACCCGCGAGTTCACCCGGCACAACCTCTCCATCTGGCCCTCCCAGCTCCGCGCGGGCCAGCTCGCGGACCTCAACGGCGACGGCTGGTTAGACCTCCTCGTCTCGGCAGGCGAGCGGCTCCCCGCAGGCGGTCCCGTCCCCGAGGAGAGCCACGTCATCCTGAACAGCGGCGAGGCCGGAGACTGGCTGCGCTCCATCTCCGGGCGAGACTTCTCAGGCCGCCGCACCACCGATCTGGTGCTCGCGCTTCCCCTGGACGAGCTGCCTCTCTCTACCTACGAGCCCGACGGTTGGGACAATGACTGCTACGGCTACACCTACGACAATGACGACAACTACTACAACTACCCGAGCAGCGGCGAAGGCGCCTACAGCGACGCCGACTCCTACCGCTCGGCCCAGGCGCGCTTCGCCGACTTCAACAACGACGGCCTCTTGGACGTGGCCTATGCCCTCTACGCCTGTTGGGATCCAGACCGGACCAGCGCCAACAACGGCGCTACGCCCGTGGAGGGCTCGGAATACTCCCGCATCTTCTACGGCGACGGGCGCCGCCTCTGGCACGACAGCGGCCTGAGCGCGGGCGAGCCCTGGCTCATCTCCGCCGATCCATACGGCACCGGCAGCAACGAGACGGGCCTGAACCACCTCAGCGACAGCTTCTTCTCGATGGTGGATCTAGGCCGCTCGGGTCGGCCCGCGCTGATTCAGTACGCGGGGCCGGGCGCTGCCATCGGCGGTGGAGACGACGCGACCGACATCTTTGGCGAGACTGAAGACGAGGGCGTCCGAGTTCACGCGGGCTACGATTGGGGCGTCCGCTACGGCTTCTTTGAGCCCTCCGACGACCCTTGGCCTGCGGACGTAGACCTCGGCGTGAGCGGCCTCGGTGGGCGTTACCCCCACGAGCGCCAGGTGATCCTCGCCGACTTCGACGGCGACGGCTTTGTTGACCAGCTTCGACTGTTCACCGAGCGAGACTCGGAGCTTGATCCCGACTTCAGCAGCGTCGTGAGCTACAGCGTCACCTTCCACGCCCACGCCCGCGAGATCACCCAAGGCCGTATGACCGAGGTGGTTGGGCCTTGGGGCGGCGCCACCGAGCTTGTTTGGGGCTTCACGGCGAACCGGGGCGGCAACAACGGCGAGCTCTCAGAGGAGGACGACCCGCTGGCGCGCCTGGAGAGCGACGACTCGGCCCTGCGTTGGCTGCACACCAACGAGGAGATCCTCGTCGCGATGGACGGCGCTGAGGGCAACCGCCAATACCGCTACCTGCACGGACTCCACGACGGCGAGCGGTTCAGGGGCTTCGGCGTGGTCGAGCGCCACAACGCCTCGGGCAGCGTCGAGGAGCACGGCTTCGCGGTCTCAAGGCCCCTGATGGGCGCGAACGTCTACAGCGCCCGATACGACGAGGACCACGTCTTAGAGCACCTCATCGTCAACGCCCACGCCTCGCCAGTGAGCCCCTCTCGTTACACGATGTCTGAGGAGTGGGGCCTTGACGTGTACCCGCCCTACTTCAACCCCCTGCGCCGTCAGTGTGTGATCGAGCTGGACAAGACGGAGACGAGCCCGCCGACCGTGCTGGAGCTTGTGGAGGAGTGCTTTACCCTGGATGGTGGGGCGATCTCCTGGCAGGAGTGGATCACGGCCATCGGCTTCTTGCGTTACCCCGATGAGAGCCTGCACGAGTTGATCACCAACGTGCTGATCGCCGACGGCAACAGCACCGGGAGCTTTCAGAGCGCCGAGGGCATGTTCCCGGTAGACGAGGTGATCACCTTCACAGGTTTGTTTGACGCCCAAGGCGCGGCGATGGAGAGCTTCGGCTTTGGGCTGCCGCGCACCACCGGATCGGCGCTCGACACCACCGGCACCTACGACGGCGTGACGCTCCCCGAGCGGGCCGCTGCCCCCGACGCCATCGCCGGTCTGACCGCGTACCGCATGAACATCACCGAGTGGGAGTACGGCTCACGCGGCCTCTTGCGCACCACCACCCAGCGCCGCGACCCGTATGTGGCCGATGACGATCTCTACACGACCTACACCTACGAGCCCTTCGACGACGGCGCCTGGGGCGCTGCCCTGGCCACGGCCACCATCACCTCCGGCGACGGCCTCACCCCCTACGAGACGACGACCCGCGCCGACTTCCACCCCGGCGCATTCGATTTGCCCGGCACGGTCACCCGCTGCGGCAGCTCCACGGCCAGCGCCGACTGTGTGAACACCTCCGTCGTGTGGGACCACGGGGACAACCTCTTCTACGGCGTGCCCAAGACCCAGACGTTCATCGACGGCTCCACCGAGGAGACGGTTGTAGACCCAACCTGCGGCGTCGTGACCAGCACCACCGACCGCGCCGGGCGGGTGCGCACCCGCACGATGGACAGCCTGTGCCGCGTTGTGTCGGAGTCGTTTGAGGGCGCGCTCACCACGACGACCTACGACAGCTTCAACCGCGTCACCCTGACCACCACGGATCCCGACGCCGACGACGGCGACAGCTCCGACACGCTCACCGAGCAGCACTTCTATGAAGACGACCTCCCCTACGACGACAAGGCCACCCTCACGAGCGGCGGGCGGCTTGAGCTCCTCAACGTAGATGGCTGGGGCCGCCCCGAGGAGCGCCGGTCTTGCCCTGGCGCCTTGGGCAGCACAGGCGCGCCGAGCTGCGTCGGCGACGAGAAGATCGCGGCCTGGGTGTACCTCGACGATGGCCGCGTCGGCTGGGAGATCCGCCCCCACTTCGACGGCGAAGCCTTTGAGACCCTTGCGTACACCTACGACCACGGCGGGCGTGTGGTCGCCCAAGTGTCCCCCGGCGCAGACGGTGCCGAGGCGTTGACGACCTGGCAGCACGCCCCCGGCGTCTCGGCGCGCACTGACGCCTTGGGGGTCGAGGAGCGTGTCGAGTTCGACTTCTTGACCGAGGAGCGCCTGCTCAACGGGCTCTCTCGGCGGTTTGTGGTGCGCGACGCCTACGGTCGCCTGCTGAGCGACACCGACGCCACGGGCCTCACCCGCGAGATCGCCTACGACGCCTTACACCGAGTCAGCGTCGAGACCTTGGTGCCCAGCGTCGGCGACACGTCTTGCACCCCAGCGGGCAACGGTACCCCAACCGTGGCGAGCTGCCCCACGTTGACCTGGGTGACCGAGCACGACCTCATCAACCGCGCCGTCCAGGTGACCGATCCGCTCGGCGTGCTCAGCGCCCAAGCCTTTGACGCCATCGGGCGCCCGGTCTCCTCGTCCATCGACGGCGTGACGCTGGTGGACATCACCCACACCGACCGCCTGGGCGCCGTCGCGGCGACGACGACCACCACCGACGAGACCGGCGAGGAGCTGGTCATCACCCGCGACGGGCTGGGCCGGGTGATCTCTGAGACCACCCTCGCTGGGACCACGTTCACGACCTACGGCCCCGACGGCCTGCCGCTGTCCGTGACCGACGTGGACGGGCGCACCCGGTACTTTGAGCGTGACGTGTGGGGCGCTGTTCTGGCGGTCTGCGCCCCGAGCGGCTGGGACGGGAGCGCCTGCGCCACCCCTCTGGTCCAGCACACCCTCGACGCCCAAGGCCGGGTGCTCACGACGACCGACGCCGACGGCGTGACCTGGACGGCGGAGCGCGGCCCCGGCGGCGTGCTCCAGCGGCTTCTTCAGGGCGAGAAGGTCTTGGAGGAGCACGACTACGACGCCTTGGGCCGTCCGGTGTGGTCCTTGGTGGACGGCGTCGAGCGCGCCTTCGTCTACGATAGCTTGGGCCGCGTCTCAAGCGTAACCATCGGCGACGGCGAGCGTGTGACGACGCTGGCCTACGATGATGCCGACCGCGTGACCGGCGCCACGATCACGCCCACGCACGGCACCGGCAGCGCGACGACGACCTACGACTACGGCGCCTACGGCTGGCTCATCGGCGTCACCGAGGCCGGTGAGTCCACGCCCCGGACCATGCTCTACGACCCCCTGGGCCGCGCCCGCGCCGTCACCGAGCCCGGCGGCGCGTCCGCCCGCCGCGACTACGACAACCGAGGCCGGGTGATCTTCTCCCAGGCCCCCGGCGGGGCGCCGAGCACGTTCAGCCACAGCGTCCCCCACAGTTTCGACGGCGAGACGAACCTGCGGCGGGTGTTGTCTACGGACGGCGAGGGCAATGTCAGCGCCACATTCACCGACGCCTTGGGCCGCCTCATCGGCGAGCGCCTTCCCGACGGCACCGCGATCCGCCACCACTTCCAAGGCAGCGAGCGGTGGGCCACGGAGCACCAAGCCTTTGGCGGCGCGCCCTTGGCGATGACGGTCACCCACTACGACGCCGAGCTGGGCTTGCCGGTGACGGAGTGGGGTTGGTTCGGGAGCCCCTACACCGGCAGCGCCCCCAGCTACGGCGCCTTCGGCCTCGCCGACCCCGCCGACCAGGTGATCACCAGCGCCTACACCACCGCCGGTCGCCTCGTGGAGCTGGACAACGGCGCCTCGATCACCGAGTTCATCTACGACACCAACGGCCAGCTCGCATCAGAGAGCTGGGACAGCGGTGCGCAGCTCAAGACCTGGGTCCACGACGATTATGGTCGCCCCCTCGCGGAGACCTGGGTTGGTAGCGACAGCGTGACCGCCCGCGTCCGAGAGTTTGCCTACGACACCGCCGGTCGCCTCGTCACCGAGAGAATCACCGACGACTTCACGGGCGAGTCTCTGAAGACGGTCTGGAGCGACTTCGACGCCTACGGCAACGCCGCGACCACCGAGCGTATGCTCAACGACGCCTCGCTCTCGGCCTGGACCGCCACCTATGACGACCAAGGCCGCCTGACCTCTCGCACCACGGCCATCGAGGGCGTCACCGTCGGCACCCTGAGCTGGACCTGGAACGACGACGACACCTTGAGCGCGGTGAACACCCCAAGCGGCGCCGAGCTGAGCTACCACTACACCACGACGGGCACCCAACGCCTCTTGAGCGAGGTCCGCCTCGACGGCGCGACAGTCGCCGAGATCACGCGCCGCGACGGCAACCTCCGTGTTGACCGCGTTCAGTTCGGCGGCGGACGGCAGCTCCACAGCCTTCGTTACGACCGCATGGGGCGCCTGGACAAGCGGTGGACAAGCACCAGCTCGGCCCTAAACGCCCTCGCGCTGACTTGGGAAGGCGACTATGACGACCGAGGCCGCCTCGTCGCCGAGCACGTCACCACTGGCA
>JAKLKE010000307.1 GCA_023150775.1 Myxococcota bacterium | reverse complement strand
GCCAGCCCTGAGCCGCGCGGTCGAGCCAAAAACACGAAGGGCCTGCGGCGACAAACCGCAGGCCCATTCTGCTCACCAGCGCGAGGTTTAGAGCTTGCCGGTGATGTCGATGACGTGCAGGCGGCGCCAGTCCGCGCCTTCGCTGGGCAAAGCCGTGAAGGCCACCAAGGTGCGGCCCCCGGCGACGGTGAGCGCGGGCTCACCACAAGCGACGAGGCCCGTGGGGATCTCGACGGTGCCTGAGCCATCCAGGCGGGAGACGAGCAGGCGATCGGCCTTCTCTGGCACGGAGGAGGCGTAGACCACGGCGCCGCCGTCTGGGGTGACCGCCGGGGCCGAGCGTGAGGGCAGGCGCACGTCTTGGGCGACGACGACACGTTCACCGGACTTGCCGGTCACGGCGATGTCCCAGTGGCCTTCGCCGCGCTCGGAGGTGAAGTACACGACCTTGTCGCCGACCCAGCGCGGCCGGGTCTGGTCGCCGTTCCCGCCCTTGAGCGGCGGGGTGGTGGTGCCGGCGCTCCAGGTGAACAGGTCTTGGTTGCCGTCGTTCTTGCGCGAGAAGACGAGGGTGTCGCCCGCGTCGTTGAAGTTGGGGAAGTTCTCCGAGGACTCCGTCGCCGCGCCGCCCATGACGCCGAGATCACCCTTCTCCAGGTTCCAGACGTACACATCGCCGCTGCCGGTGACGTCGGAGATGAAGGCGAACCGTTTGCCGCTCTTGGAGATCGCCGCCGAGCTGATGTTGCCCTGGATCTGCGTGTTGGTGATGAGCTCGTTGGGCGCGCCAGAGCCGGGGTTCGCGTAGTACAGCCGCCGCTTGCCGCCGGGGTTGGAGCCCTCAAAGACGATCATCAAGGCTGGGGTCGTCGCCCACACGGGGCTGGCCGCGAAGTAGCCGCCGGCGCCGAAGCTCGTCGAGGCGCCGGGGATGCGGAGCTGCGTCGGGGTGCCCGGCGCGCTGCCGTTCATCTTCGTGAGCCAGAGCTCCACGACGTTGGACATGTTGTTGACCTCAAAGGACAACCACTGACCGTCGGGAGACCAGACCGGGTTCTGAACGTGGCCGCCGTCCTTTGACGAGACCTCAACCCCTAAGGCGGGGCCGGTGAGGAGGAGGGCGATGGCGGCGAGGAGCCTCGCGGGGGTGCGTCCAAGCATCACTTGTTCCTCTTTGGCGCCGGGGCGATGGTGAGGGCCACCTGGCCCCAGGGGTACAGACGAACGCCGCTCGCCAAGGCGCCTCCGCCGACGCTGACCGCGCCTTGGAGGCCATCACCGAGGTCGAACAAGGCGTAACCGACGGAGAGAGAGGCGCCGGGAGCGGTGAGACGACCGCTCATGGTGCCGCCCGCTTGAGCGTTCTCGGTGAAGTAGACACACCAGGGGTTCGCCTCAATTCCATCAGCAGACTGACATTCTTCAGGTTGGATCACGACGTCCGTGGGCGACTGCACCGTCGCCACCCCTGTGGCGAAGACCCCGCCCGCGGTGATCCAGAGGTCGCTCAGGCGCATGACGGCGCTGAGCTGGCCATAGCCGAGGTGCGCCGTGACGCCGCCGGCCTTGTCGGTGACGACCTCATCTTCACCCAAGGGGTTGATGAGGTTGTGGTAGCCCACGGTGAGCGCGACGCCGAAGTTCTGAGAGAGCCCAAGCTCGACGCCGACCCCGGCCCGGGCGCCGACGGCGGAGAACGCTCCGGGGGCGGTGGTGCCCTCGGCGCTGGGGCTCAGGCCCAAGGTGTAGGCACCGCCGACGTCGATGCGGGGGCCGGCCCAGGTCAGGCCGCCGCCGCCGCTGCCCTTCTCGCCGCCCTCGGCGACGAGCTTCACGTTGATCGGCGCGCCGCCGCTGGTCACGGCGAAGGTCTTGGTGAGGCTGCCGTCGGTGAAGGTGTAGTTGCCGACGGGCAAGAGGCCGGAGAACTCGCGGGTCTCGGCGAGGGTCTTCTGGGCGACCTCGACGGCGAGGCGCTGATCCGTGGCGAAGAGCATCGCCTCGATGGTCAGGGTCGCCGTGGCCTCTTTGTTGGGGCTCTTGAGCGTGACCGGGACGTAGTTGGCGTTGATCTCATCGAGCCAAGCCTGGGACTCGGCGTTGGCCTCAACCCCGAGGGCCTGGGTGAGCCGGTCTTTGCAGGCCGCCATGTCGCCGAGGCCACGGGCGGCTTGGGCGCCGAGCAGCCAGTCCTCGTAAGTGAGCACCTCACCGGACTTCTGCAGGGCGAGGAGCTCCTGAAAGCTGCGCTCGACGCCGGCCCAGATGTTCTTCTGGGCCTTCTTCTCCATGTCTTCAGAGAGACGACGGTGCTCGGCCTTCTCCACCTCACCGGCGTAGGTGATGGAGCTCAAGGACAGAGACAAGGCGGCGGTGAGAAACGCGGCGCGGCCAAGGAGGCGTGCGGTCATGAGGCGGCCTCGGTCACAGAAGGTGGGCTGACGGCGTGATGATAACAGGCGACATGGTGATGCTCATTCTCGCCCATTCGGGTGAGGGTCGGGGCGCGCTCCGCGCAGCGTGTGGCCACGGCGCCGACGGCGAGGGGGCAGTCGAGGCGAAAGGGGCAGCCCTCAGACGCGAGGCCGTTTCGCGGGAGATCCGCCGACCAAGGATCAAAGAGCAGGCGCGAGTAGGGGTGCGCGGGCTCGTCCTCCTCGGCGCGTAGCGTCTCGATGACCCGGCCATCGAGCATGACCATGGTGCGGTTGGTCCATTTGCGTGCGGCGGACATGTCATGTGTGACCAGGATACACGCAGCATCCTTGGGCAGATTGCCGATCAGATCACGAAGCACCTCTTCGCGTCGATCGGGCTCAAGTCCGGAGGTGGGCTCGTCGGCGACGACCAGCCGGGGGTGCAGCGCGAGCACCCGGGCCAAGGTCACCCGGCGCTGCTCTCCGCCGGACATCTGCCGGGGCAAAGCGTCTGCGCGCGCGCCGAGGCCAAGGCGAGAGAGCATCGCCAGGCCATCCACCCGCGCCTCCTCGCGGCTGCGCCCGCCGAGCACCCGCAAGGTCTCCGTGACGTGCTCCAGGGCCGTCTGCTGGGGGTCCAAGGCGGCCATGGGATCTTGGGGGACGTACTGGTACCGCGCCCGGTGTTTGGCGCGCTCACGCTCGGTGAGGCCGTCCCAGCGCTGATCTTCAAGCCAGACCTCGCCGCCGGTGGGCTCCTCTAGGCCCAGCACCAGCCGCGAGAGCGTCGTCTTGCCTGAGCCCGACTGCCCCACGAGCGCGAGGATGTCGCCGGGGCCCAGGGTGAGATCGACGCCGCGCACGGCCTCTACGGTGCGTTTTGGCGACCAGGGGAAGGTGCCGTGCTGGATGAAGGTCTTCTGCAGGCCCTTGATGCGGACGATAGGCGCGCTCATGCCGTGTCTCCTTGGGCCTTGAGCCGCACGACGTCTTGTGCGATGCGCGAGACGGTGTCCTCGTGGTGGGAGATGAGCAAGAGGCCGCAGCCGTGGTCTTTACACACGGAGATCATGAGCTCGATGACCGTGCGGGTGAGCACCGGGTCGAGGCCGGTCTCGGGCTCATCGGCGATCACCAGGCGCGGATGCGGGGCGACGGCGATGGCCAAGGCGGCGCGTTGGCATTGGCCGCCGGAGAGCTCACCGGGAAGCGCCGTCGTCGCCGAGCGCGGCAGCCCGACCTCGGCGAGGGCCTGCTCCACGGCCTTCTGCACGGCCTGGGCGCCGACGGGGGGCTCGTTTCGCCGAGAGATCGCCAGCTCAAGCTGACGCCCAAGCGTGCGCCCGGGGTTGAGGGCGCTGGAGGCCGCCTGGGGGCTGTAGGTGAGGAACGAGCCGCGTAAGGCCGCCGTCTCGTTCAACAAACGCCGCTGGGCCCGGGCGCCGCCGCCGCGCACGCCCTCAAACCAGTCCCGATCACTCAAGGCCGGGAACCGCAGCGAGCCGTCCATGAGCCCGGGGTTCACCTCGATGAAGCCCATGATCGCGCAGGCCGTGAGCGTCTTGCCCGAGCCCGAGGGCCCCATCATCGCCGTCACCCGACCGCCGTAGACATCGACGTTGACGTCGGCGACGAGGGTGCGCTGGCGCGTGGCGATGCGCATGTTGCGGAGCTGGACGAGGTGCTCTTTGTCGCTGCTCATCGTGCCCTCACCGCCCAGGTGACCGACAAAGACATGAGCGCCACCACCCCCACCAAGCCCAAGCCCAAGGCCAAGGCGTGCCCGGTCTCGACGTCGAGGATCACCTGGTAGCCGAGGTAGAGGATGTCTGCCCAGGAGCGCACGGAGTCGTTGTGGGTGAACGACGGCTGGCTGTCAGAGAGCGCGAGGTAAGAGAGCGCGATCTCCAAAAACACCACCTGCATCACCGTCTCGATGGCCTGGCGCACCACGACCGGGCGCAGGTTCAGCGCGACGATGTGGTAGAGGTAAATCCGAGCGCGGGAGAAGCCGTGGGCACGAAGGGCCTCGACGAACCGCGCGCCGCCCAGCCGACCGGCCACAGACGCGGCCTCGTCCATGGCGCCCGGCGCGGCGAGCAGGGCCCAGGTGAGCGCGATGGGCGTGAGACCGCGCATGTCTTGGGGCAGAAGCAAGGCCACGACCAATACGACCACGAGCCGCGGCAAGGCGCCGACCACCTCACCGAAGCCTTGCACGGCGGCCTGAACACGACCTGAGCCGACGCAGGCCAAGAGCCCGCCCAAGGTGCCGAAGAGCAGCACCACGAGCCCGCCGAGCATCGCCGGGAGCGCCACGACCTGAGCGCCCTGCTGGGCGTACTCCAAGAGCGGACGCCCGCGGTTGTCGGCGCCGAAGGGCGGCAGCTCCCCCGGGCTCGCGTAGGCCATGGACAGGTCGGGCTGGGCGAGGTGCTCCGGGGCGAACATGCCCATCACGACGAGCAGCGCGAGGCACGACGCGGCGAAGACCCCCGCGATGACGCGGCTCATGGGGCCACCGCCTTGGGCGCCCGGCGCACATGCAGGGCCACGCCGATCTCGACCAGGGCCTGGGTGATGAGCAAGGCGGCGCTGATCACCGCGAAGCCGAAGGCCGCGGCGATGACCACGCCGAAGTCTTGGTACAGCGTGCCGCCCCAGAGCAGGTCCCCGAGGCCGTTGATCTGCAAGACCACCTCGACGATGACCGCGCCGGAGAGCAGATGTAGCACCCGGGCGCGGAGCTGGCCGATGATCGCGGGGAGCGCGTTGGGCAAGGTGTTCTGAAGCACCCCCTCGCCGCGCAGGATGCCGAAGCGCACATACCGCTGCTTACGCTCGGACTCCATGAGCCCACGCACGCCGGAGACCGCGCCGGCCAAGGCCGCGTCCGCGAGGCCCAAGGCCAAGGCCCCGAGCACCAGCTTCACCCGCTCCGCCTCGTCCCCAAACGCCGCCGATCCGTACTTGATCGTGATGACGGCCGAGGCCGCCAAGGCGAAGATGACCGAGGGCGGCAGGCCCAAGATGCGCAGGAGGCTGTCCGCCGCCCGGGGCAGCACACGGGTGGCGGCGCCGATCACGCCGAGGAGGATCGGCACAAACGAGAACAACACGAGCAGGGCCGTGTTGGGGATGGACTCGATGAGCATCGGCGCGACGGGGGCGCCCTGCTGAAGCCGCCAGGAGCGACCAAAATCACCGGAGAGCGCGTCCCCCGTCCACTTCGTGAAAAAGTGGACCGGGCCGTCGTTTAGGTTCCAGCGTTTGGCCAGCTCCTCCGTGCCCGAGCAGACCTCAGGCGGGCAGATGATCGCCGCAGGATCCCCGGGCAACGCCCAGATCAGCGCGGTGATCACCGCCGGCACCGCCGCGGGCAGCAGCAGCGCAGCGATCAGACGCACCAACGGTCGGACGTACCAGCGCTGCATCAGAGTCTTTCCTCAGCCTCACCACGACGTCGAGGCGCAAAGCCGCCTGATCAGGCGCCGGTACGCCACTTGTCGAAGACCGTCCAGTAGTAGTACGGCGTGATGGTGTTGCTGCGCACCTCAGTACGCCAGGCCGACTTCGTGTCGAGCTTCCACAAGAACAGGTACGGCAGCTCTTGGGCGAGCAAGGCGTGCAGCTTGTGGTAAGCGTCTTGGGCCTGGGTGTCGGTGCGCGCGACCTCGTACTGGGCGAGGAGCGTGTCGATCTGGGGGTTCGAGAAGTTGAAGACGTTGAACGCGCCCCGACCGTCTTTGCGGCTGTGGAACAGCGGGTTCACGTCCTCGACCAGACCGAAGGACCACTTGCCGATGACGAGGTCGTAGTCGGAGGCCTGGCCGGTGAGGACCTTGAGGTTCCAGTCGTCCGTCGTGATCTTGAACTCTTGGCGATCAAAACCCGCGGCGCTGAGCTGGTTGCCCACCTGGGAGAGCAGGTCGGGGGCCTCGATGTCCAACGGCGCCTTCATGCCGATGCGCATCGTGATCGGCTCGTTCTTGAAGTGCCAGCGCCCGCCCTCTTGTTTGAGGCCCGCGGCGTTGAGCAGCTCAAAGGCCTTCGCTTTGTCGGCCCGGGCGTTCACCGCGACGGTACGGTTGTAGAACGGCGACGACTGCACGAAGGGGCCGGAGATGAACTCACAGGGCGAGTTCTGCTCACCGGGCTTCACGCCGATGGAGAGCTGGCGCAGGTCGGTGCGATCGACGATGAGGTCGAGGGCCTGACGAACCCGCTTGTCTTTGAGGTAGGGCTTCTCTTGGTTCACCGCGACGAACCACCAAGAGCGCAGGTCGTAAGACTTGAGCGCGAGGTCGTCCTGGGCGCTCACCTCGGCGCGGTTGCCGGGGGGCACGGTGATGATGCCCTGCACGCCGTTGTTGATCAGCGTCTTCACCTGCACCAAGGGGTCGTTGCCCTCTTGAAGCGACAAGGTGTCGATGCCCGCGTCGTGGTGCACGTTCTTGTACTTCTCGAACGTGGTGCCGCGACGACCTGAGCTGCCCTTCATCGGCCCCGTGCCCACGGGGCGCAAGGAGAACTCGTGGTCGGGCTGAATCGCCGTCTTGCCGCCGAAGGCGTGCTCGGGCAGCACGTGAACGCTCAGGCGGTTCAGCGGGTTGTGGAACACCTTGGTGAACTGCACCACGGCCACATCGGGCTTCTCGACGGTGCAGCCGGCGAAGATCGCGCGCTGCTTCTCGGCGATGGGGCTCGGTGTGCCCGGGTCGAGCATCGCCTTCACGGTGAAGCAGATGTCGTCGGCGCCGAGCACCTCGCCATCTTGCCACTTCACGCCTTTTCGCAGCACGAGCCGAATGCTCTTGCCGCTGTCGAGGAGGCTCCACTCCTGGACGATGTTGGACACGAGCTCGTTGTTGATC
>JAKLKE010000306.1 GCA_023150775.1 Myxococcota bacterium | reverse complement strand
ACATCGACCACGGCCTGATGGTCGAGAACCTGCTCGATCCCTCCCACATCCCCTTCACCCACGAGGGCACCCTCGGAAAACGTGGAGACGCCAAACCGTTAGAGCTCAGCGTCGAGGACCACCCCTCGCTCCCCGGCGCCTTCGTCGGCTTGTACAAGAACAGCACCGTGCAGTCTGCGCCTGAGCAACGTTTTCGGTTTTTCCCGCCCTGCGTCATCGTGCTCGACTTCCAGCTCAAGCCCGGCTGGCATTTTGTGCAGCTCCAGCACTGCCTGCCCGTCTCCCCGAACAAGATGCGCCTGCACTACCGCCTGCAGCGGGACTGGCTCACGTCGATCCCCGGCATGAACCTCGTGATGACCCACCAGAGCCGCAAGATCGTCGCCCAAGACGTCGCGATGCTCGCTGGGGAGCAGGCCCGGCTGGACGAGGGCTTTAAGCCGTGGAACGCCAGCGTCGACGCCGACCGCTTCGCCCTACGTTACCGCGCCTGGCGCGCTCGTCACGACCGCCCCGAACACTGGCAGGGCCGGGCGGTCACCGCCGTGGGCGCCTCCGTCAGCCCTGATCCAGCGCCGATCGAAGCCGCCTGACCCGGGCCGTCTCTACCGGGGCCCGCCAGTCTCCGCCCTCTTTGATGCTCGTGCCGACGATGACCGCGTCGGCGACCGCGCCAAACTCGGCGAGGTTGGCCTCGGTGATGCCCGAGCCGACGAGCACCGGGAGCCCCGCGGCCTTGGCCTCGACCACGTCTGTGAGCCGGGCGGCTCTGCCCGTGGACTCCCCGGTGATGATCAGACCATCCGCCCCGCAGAAGGCGTAGCCCTCACACAAGGCGCGGAGGCTGAGATCCGCCGTGGCCGCGTGGGCGGCGTGTTTTTTTCGCACATCAGCGAAGACCTGCACACCTCTGGCGCCCAGGGCCGCCCGGCGACGTAAGAGCGGCCCGGCGCAGGCGTCGAGCCAGCCCTCGTCGGCGAGGTGCCCATAAGCGAAGCCCTCCACCCGCAAGAAGCTCGCCCCGGCGGCGACGGCCACGCCCAGCGCCTCTTCGTTGGCCCCGGCGAGCACCTGCACCCCCGTCGGCAGACCGAGGCCCACCACCGCCGCCGTGGCCAAGGCCATCGCCGCGACGGTCGCGGGCTCTACGGCGCCGCACAGGTACGGGAGATCCCCCATGTTCTCGACGAGCAAGGCGTCACAGCCCCCCTCGACGAGGCGCTCTGCGTCCACCTTGGCCCGGGTGACGAGCTTCGCCATGTCCCCCGCCCAACCCGGGCTGCCCGGCAGCGGGAGGAGGTGCACCATGCCGATGAGCGCGCAGCGCCCGGAGACAAGCGGAGAGGTCAACACGCTCACGTCACCGCCGAGATCCAGAGGAGAAACAACAGCGCCGCCGAGACGAGGGGGTCTGTCCCTCGCTCGGCGGCGCGTCACGAGGTCTGCAGCTTACGGCACGTCGAAGAGGTAGACCGCGCCCTTGTCTTTCTCGCTCGTCGTCTGACCGCGGCCCGAGGCGCCGACGATGATCATGTCGGTGCCCGAGCGGTTGGTGTCTTCGGCGAAGTCGAGCCAAGAGCCGAGGTAGTCCCCGGCGCCGGTGCCGACGATGCGGGTGTCGGCGTCGTAGGCGTAGAGCGTGCCCGAGGCGGGGTTGAGGAAGACGTAGACCGCGCCGTTGTCGGCCACACCCTCGCGGTTCGCGGAGACGATGACGTCGCGGTTGCCGTCGCCGTCTACGTCACCCGCCGTCATGCCCGAGCCGAACTGGTCACCGTTGAGGTTGCCGATGAAGGTGATCGCCGCGGTGGCGCTCACGATCGACGTGCCGGAGACCGGCCCCTGGATGAGATACGCCGCGCCGACGCCGTCGTAGTTGATGGAGCCGACGATGAAGTCGTCGTAGCCGTCGTTGTTGACGTCCCCAGCGTGGTCGATCTGGTTGCCGAGGTTGTCGCCGGGCACCTCACCTTGGAGCTTCGCCGCCGCCGTGGAGACCGAGGCGTCAACGCCGTCGGTCACCGAGGTGAACAGGTAGACCGCGCCCGCGCCGGAGCCGTTGGAGGACTCGTTGCGTGAGGACACGATGAAGTCGTCGTTGCCGTCGCCGTCGGTGTCGCCTACGCCGTTGGCCCGGGTGCCGAGCTGGTCGCTGGCGGCCTGACCGGCGAGCTTCACGTTCGCGTCCGCGAGGCCCACATCGGCGGTGACCGGCCCGAGGATGACATAGGCCGCGCCCGCGTCGGCGCCGCCGACGTCGTCGCCCGTGGCGGTGACGATCACGTCAGCGTAGTTGTCGCCGTTCACGTCACCGATGATGTCCACCGCTGTGCCCGCGAGGTCGTTCGCCTTCTCGCCGGAGAAGGTGAAGCCGCCCGTGGTGATGGGCATGGTCTGTTTGCCGCGGGTGTAGTTCATCACGAGGTAAGCCGCGCCAGCGCGGGTCTTCGAGGTGCTGACGGTGTTGGCGCCGAGGATGAAGTCGTCGTTGCCGTCGTTGTCGACGTCACCGCCGCCGCCGACGATCATCAGCGACTTCGCGCTGGCGCTGGGCGTGTAGTAGCGGCCCTTGGCCCCGCCGATGTTGCTGTCGCCGGCGGTGAACGGCCCACGCTCCATGTAGGCCGCGCCGTCGCCGGTGGCCGTGCCCGAGCCGTAGAGCGAGCCCGCGACGATGTCCGTGAGGCCGTCGCCGTTGAGGTCACCCGCGGCGGCGACGCTGATGCCCAGGCGGTCGTCAGAGGACTCACCTTTCCACTGGGCGTAATACGACTTCGCCGCGCCGACCGAGCCCAGGGGCAAGGAGCGCTTCTCGCCGTCGGCGCTGAACGAGCGGTTCACCTCGGGCTCGAAGTCGTCGTTGTCCCAGGCGAGCTGCGCCGCGGGGTCGCTCAGAGCGGCCTGCTCTTGAGCGGCCTCCTCTTCGCTCAGGGGCTCACGAGCTGCGGCGGCGCCAGCGTCGAGGGCGTCTCCTACAGGTGCCGGCGCGCAGGCGGAGAGGAGCGCGAGGAAAATGGCGGCCGATGCAGGCGCGAGAGTAGACCGGTTCATGAGGTCTCCCGAGGCAGAAGGGACTGATCGAAGGGCTAAGATCACCTTATCACCCCCAACACGGGGGGAGCCGGACAAGCGCGCAGAGGCCGCCCGTGGTCGTCCAGAGCCCCGAGACTCTCGGGCAGATCACACAATCGTGGCGACGATCTCCACAAGGATCGCCCAAGGATC
The DNA here is from genome assembly GCA_023150775.1 of Myxococcota bacterium. GTDB lineage: Bacteria > Myxococcota_A > UBA796 > UBA796 > CAJQPC01 > JADKFE01. The sequence goes on along the minus strand of JAKLKE010000306.1, from coordinate 4,072 downwards.
AGTAGGTGCGATCCACCACGGATCGGAGGCGCAAGCCCGCCAGCTCCAAGGTCGCGCTCAGATCCGCGGGCGGGTCGGCGATCACACAGCGCAAGACCTCGCCGCGGTCATAGGCCAGGAGCGTCACCTCACGCACATGGCCGACGGTCACGCCGGCGCCGTGGGTGCGGGCCCGGGGCTCGTCCACGCTGCGCACGACGGCGGCGGTGAGCCCACGGCCCGCGCAGGCCGCCAAGAAGTCGCTCAGATCAGGGAGTGTCAGGGTGGGGGTGCTCAGCGTCATCGGCGTCCTCGGTCACCGCGTAGAGGATCCAGCCGTAACCCGGCTCATCCCGAAGGGGCGTAAACCGGAGGCCCCCGACGCGGTGAACCACGGGGTAACCGAGCCAAGGCGCCACCGCCGGGGCCAAGGTCCAGTCCTCGCGGAACCAGGTGACGTAGCGGATGCGCTCCCGCCGCGCCCATGCGGCGAAGCCCTCGGGACCGCCGCCTAAGGTGTCGAGATCCATCCAGGTGAACATCCGGAAGGGGTGCTCCCGGCGGTTGATCCAGCAGCCGGGGATGTTGTCCACCAAGAGCCCGTCCCCCGGCGCGGCCTGCCCCTCGATGAACAGCGCGATCTCCCACTGGGGCTTGTACAGCGCCTCGGAGAGCTTCACCTGGCGGTCGGTCTCGCCCATCATCACCCACAGGCCCTGAAGGATGGCGAGGGCGCCCAAGACCCGGGCGACGAAGGGGCTCAAGGCCTGGCTCACGCGGTCGAGGAGCGCGAAGCCGCCGTGCACCGCGAGGATGATCATCGGCGGCAAGACCGGGTAGAGCCACTTCCAGTAGAGGTTGTGCCCGGGCTCGTGCTGGGCGGTGAGCGCGATGCCCAGCCAAAAACCGAAGAGCCCCAACGCGGCGACGCCGAGGCTGCGCCGGGGGTCGTGCCGTGTCCAGGGCAGAAGCCCGAGGCCCACGATGCCGCCCAACCACAGCCCAAAGCCCACCCGCGACGGGATGAGCCCGGTGATGAGCGCGAGGTCCACCTTGAGGCCCTCCACAACCCAGGCCGCGCCTACGGGCGACGCCGCGCCGCCGGTCTCAAGGTTCACCGAGACCGAGTGCTCCCAGAACGCCCAGGTGCCGAACACCTCATGGCAGTAGGTGGACCAGGCCAAGGCGGCGAAGATCAAGGGCAGAAGCGCCATCCCCACCCGGGGCAGGCGCGGCCCCCGGCCGAGGGCGTGGAGCAGCAAGGCCGGGCTCAAGGTCAAGAGCGCGTCCATACGCGTCAAGAACGCGAGGCCCGCGAAGCTCGACGCCAGGAGCAGCCGATCCCGGGTCAACGCCGCCAAGCAGGCCATCACGAAGGCGGCGTAACAAGGCTCACGCAGCGCTGAGGCCGAGTACAAGGCGAGCTCCGGCTGCAGGGCGAGGGCGAGGCCCACCACGGCGGCCACCCGGGCGGCGAGGTTGCCGTAATCACTCTCTTCCCAGCCGTAATATCGAGGGATCAGCCACAGGCGCCAGATCCCGGCGATCACCGCCCAGAACGCCGTGAATCGAGCGCCGAGCCCCCAGCGAGAGCCCCCCGAGACCGGGCGGATCATCTTGCCCGCTTCGCCCAACCGCTTCACTCCTTCGTGGACCGCCGTGTGCGGACGCTATCATGAGGATACAGGACAGGATCGTCCGGAGGATCACGATGAAGAGCGTACAGAGCCGCGGCGCTGCAGAGATGCGCAGCGGATTTGTGGAGACCGAAGACGGGCTCAAGCTGTTCTGGCAGGCGACGGGCAGCGGCCCGCCCTTGGTCTGTTGTAACGGGCTCGGCGTCTCGACCTTCTTCTGGCGGTACATCGTTGAGCAGTTCCGCGACCGCTACGAGGTGATCGTCTGGGACTACCGTGGCCACGGCCGCTCCGATCGCCCCCAAGACCCTTACGCCGTCGATCTCTCCATCCCCACCTTCGCCCGGGATCTTGGCCTCGTGCTGGAGGCCACCGGCGCGCGCTCCCCGGTGCTCATGGGGCACTCCATGGGCTGCCAGGTGATCTTGGAGCGGGTTCACCAGGCCCCCCACGAGGCCCGCGGGCTCGTGCTGCTCTTGGGCGGGCCGGGCCGGGTGCTCTCCCACTTCAACAACAACCCGCGCAGCCCCCAGCTCTTCAAGGGCCTGCACCAGCTCGTGAAGGCGCTGGACGACCGGGTGAACAAGCTCGCCCGGGTGGCCTTGCGCGGCCCCTTGGCGTGGAAGGTCACCAAAGGCCTGGCGATGGTGGACCCGCTCTACACCTCCAAGGCCGACTTTTTGCCGTACTTGGAGCACATGGCGAGCCTCGACCTGCGCCTGTTCTGTGAGCTCGTCGCCAGCGCCCAGCGCCACGACGCCCGGCCCTACCTCAGCGCCGTCGAGCAGCCCACCCTCATCTTCGCCGCCGAGCGTGACGACTTCTTCCCCTTGTGGGTGATGAAAGACATGGCCGAGCGCATCCCCAACGCGAGCCTGCTCGTGCTCGCCGATGGCTCACACGCGGCGATCATCGAGCAGCCCTGGACGATCAATCACCGTCTGGAGCGGTTCCTGCGGGAGGAGGTGCCGATTCAGTCGGGGCTTCGCCTCGTTCGACCCGCGTCTTGAGCCGGTCCAGGGCCTCACGAAGCTCCACGCCGGTGAGCGTGTTCTGAATCACCTGGGGCACATACGCGCTCACCTGGGCCGCGCCGAACCAGCCGAGCTCACAGGCGAGGCCGTCCAGCGCCGGGCGTAAGGTCCACTCGCCGTCGTTCGCCAGAAGGTCACCCTCCAGAAGCGCCCAGCTCAGGCGGATCGTGCCGTCGGCGGCGACGGGGTGCTCTTGTAGGCGGATGACAAAACGTAGCCGCCGGATGATCTCGACGGTGAGCCCGAGCTCCCAGGCCGCTTCTTCGCGCCCCCGAACCTCACACGCGCGCACCTGGGGCCAGATCTCCGGCCACAGTGCGAAGTCGGTCAAGGTGAGGAGCACCCGCGCTGGCGCGGCGTTCACGACCACCGAGGCGCGGCCCTCCATCAGCGGCCTCCACGACGCCGACGACGGCGGCGTTTGTTGCCTTTGGCCCCGGCTGCGCCCCCGGCGGCCCCGGTAGCGGCGCCGTCTTCAGCCCCAGGGAGGCCAAACACCCGGGCCTGCAGCTCGCGGTGGGCGCGCTGCTTGAGCTGGGGATCGACCTGCAGGAGCGCGATGGCGGCGCGGCGGGCGCGTAAGAAGAGGTCGCGGTCGCGGCCCGGCTCGCCGATCTCAAAGCTCGGCAGCTCTTGGGCCCGGGCGCCGAGGAGCTCTTCGTCTCCTCGGGCGATGCGGTCTTGCTCAGAGATCGCGAAGCCGTCTTGTTCACGGGCGACGAGCTCGACGAGGCGCACGCCTTCAGGGTTGGGCGTGGCGCTCAGCACAAAGAAGCACAGCCCGGGGTTTGAGCCCTTGGCGACGTGACCCCGCAGGCGGTGCAGGCGCACGAGGTCGAAGCGGTCGGCGCTCTCGACGAGCACGCAGCTCGCGTTGGCGACCTCCGGCGCGTCCTCGATCGCCGTCGTGGCGACGAGCACGTCAAAGCGGCGGCGCTGGAAGTCGTCGTAGGCCCGCTGGCGCTCCTCGCGGCTCATCGCGCCGTGGTACAGCCCGACGCGGTAGCCGGGGAAGGCCTCCTCGCTGAGCGCCTCGACGAGCTCCCGGGCGCGGTCAAGGGGCATGAGGTCGCTCCCCTTCACCAAGGGGAACACGACGTAGCCTTGGCGGCCCTCAGCGAGCTGCTCACACATACGTTTGTAGGCCTCGCTGCGCTCTTCAGGGCCCCGCACCGCCGTCTCGACGAGCTGCTGGGCCTCGGTGGGGATCACCGAGATGTCGCAGTCTGAGAACAGGGTGAAGGTGAGCAGCGTCGGGATCGGCACGGCGGTGACGATGAGCACGTCGGGGTGCACACCCTTCTGGTTGAGCCACTCCCGGCGCACCTGACCAAAGGAGCTGCGCTCCTCGACCACGACGAGGCCGAGCTTCTTAAACTCCGGCAGGCCCGCCCCGGCGAAGCTGTGGGTGGCGAAGACGAC
>JAKLKE010000305.1 GCA_023150775.1 Myxococcota bacterium | reverse complement strand
CTCGGCCCCTGCGCCCGCCGCCGCCTCACCTCGCCCCTCGGCCCCCGCGGCCTCGGCGCCCCGCCCCACCGCGTCGAGCCCCGCGCCTCGCCCCGCCAGCGCCAGCCCCAGCCCCACGCCGGGCAGCCTCCAGCCTGCGGGCAGCGGCGGCACCAGCGTCTCTGAAGAGCGCCTCCCCGGCGCGAGCGGCTCCGCCACGCCCGTCGGCGCGGGCCCCAACCCCGGCACCGTCCCGACCTTCCCCGGCCAGCCTGGCGGCGGTGTCGTCGTGGGCCCCGGCCAAGGCCCCACCCCCGGCCAAGGCCCCACCCCCGGCAGCACCACCCTCCCCGGTCAGCAGGGCGGCGGCCTCTCCAACCCCCAGCAGGGCGGCGGCGTCGTCGCGGGCCCCGGTCAGGGCGCTGGTCAAGGCCCTCGCCCCGGCAGCACCACCCTCCCCGGTCAGCAGAACGGCGGCGTCTCCAACCCTCAGCAAGGCGGCGTCGTCGTGGGCCCTCGCCCCGGCGGCCAGACCGGCGGCGTCATCTACCGCCCCAGCGGCCAAGGCGGCGTCGTCGCGGGCCCTGGCAGCGTGAGCCCTCGCCCCGGCGGCCAGACCGGCGGCGTCATCTACCGCCCCGACCAAGGCAGCACCCCCTCGGCGGGTGACGGCTTCCAGCGCCCCGGCACCGGCGGCGCCGTGGTGACGCGGCCCGGCGGCAGCGGCGGCGGCTCACGGCCCGACATCCGGCCCCACGACTACTACCGCCCCTCTCGGCCCGTTCACTCCCGGCCCTACACCCCGGTGCACCGCTGGTACTACTCTTACCAGCCCTACTACGCCTACCGTCCCGTGCCCGTGAGCTGGTACCACGGCGTGTTCATCTACGGCCCCGCCCCCTCTCACCACCACCACTACCACTCGACGGGCGGCGTGGCCCAGGCCCAGGTTGAGGCGGCTCCTCTGCCCGACCGCAAGATCGACCGCAACGACAGCTTCGCCCTCGGCGTTCACGCCGGTGGTTACGTCGGCGGCTACGATGACGGCGCCACCTTCGCCGACAACGGCGTCGGCGCCAAGCTCCGCTACCGTCCCGTGGAGGCCGTGGGCCTGGAGCTCGGCTACACCGTCTACGACGACTCCTTCGACTCGGCCTCCGAGCGCCGCACCGACCTCCTCCAGCCCTCCGTGCAGCTCTTCGTGGCGCCTTGGTCTCGGGTGAGCCCCTACATCAGCCTCGGCGCGACCTACAGCAAGCGCTCTTACGACGACCAGTGGTCTGACGGCGTGGCGGTCTACAACACCCAGGTGCAAGACAGCGCGATCGGCGCCCACGGCGGTCTCGGCCTTGAGCTGGCCATCGGCAAGAGCGCGGCCCTCGGTGTTGAGGCCCGCTACATCCACAGCCTGAACGTAGACGGCGACGACCCCTCCACCCCCGGCGCGCTCCAGGGCATCGGCGGCCTGAGCTTCTACTTCTAAGCCGAGTTTCGGCGAGTCCAGCGCGGCGGCGAGGGTGACCCCCTCGCCGTCGTCTTTCCTTGGGGTCGGCCCAGACGCCGCGCCGGGATACACAAGCGGCGATGATTCAGGTCACCGCGCTCAACAAGGTCTACACCGTCCCCAAGCGTGGGGAGGGGCTCTGGGGCAGCATACGCTCCCTCTTCTCCCGCGAGGTCGAGGAGGTGCGGGCCGTCGCCGACCTCTCGTTCTCGATTCAGGCCGGTGAACGTGTCGGCTTCTTGGGCCCCAACGGCGCGGGCAAGACGACCACGCTCAAGATGCTCGCGGGCCTGTTGGTGCCGAGCTCGGGTGAACGGGTCGTCGCCGGCTTTGACCCCTCCAAGCGTGACCCGGCGTTTTTACGGCGGATCACCTTGGTCATGGGCCAGAAGCAGCAGCTCTTGTGGGACCTGCCGCCCATCGAGACCTTCGCCCTCAACCGGGCGCTGTTTGGGCTCGACGAGGCCGAGGCCAGGCGCACCCAAGACGAGCTCATCGAGCTTCTGGAGCTGGGCCCCCTGCTCAATCGGCCGGTTCGGAACCTGTCTTTGGGCGAACGGATGAAGTGTGAGCTGGCGGCGGCGCTCTTGCACCGGCCCGACGTGCTCTTTCTGGATGAGCCCACCATCGGCCTCGACGTGCGCGCCCAGGGCACCGTGCGGCGGTTTATCGCCGAGTGGAACGAGCGCAGCGGCGCCACGGTGCTGCTCACCTCCCACTACATGGCGGACATCGCCGCGCTCTGCCCCCGGGTCATCGTCATCGCGGGCGGGGCGCTGCGCTACGACGGGCCGCTCAAAGACCTCGCTGAACGTTACGGCGGCGGGCGAAAGGTCGTGGTGCGCACCCGGGACGAGGCGCCGGAGACCCTCGGCCCCTTCACACGCGAGGACGGCGCGCTGGTGGCCCGGCTGCCCTCCGCCGAGGTCGCCGCCGCCGTTGACTTCGCGCTGCGCCAGGTCGCCGTCGCCGATCTCTCCATTGAGGAGCCTCCCTTAGAGGACGTGCTCTCCAAGCTCTTCGCCGAGCGAAGCTGATGTTTCGCGCCTTCCCCACGCTCTTACGCATCGGGTTCGCCGAGGCGGTGGCTTACCGCGCTGAGCTCGTGATCTGGGTGCTCACGGCCACGGCGCCGCTGATCTCGATGTTCATCTGGGATCGTGTCGCTGAGGAGGGGCCTTTGGGCGGCTGGGGCCAAGGGGAGATGGCGCGCTACTTCTTGCTCACGCTCATCGTGCGGCACCTCACCTCGGCCTGGGTGGTCTGGGAGCTCAACGAGAACATCCGCACGGGCGGGCTGAGCCCGATGTTGCTGCGGCCGATGCACCCCTTGGTGTTTTTTGTCGCCCAGAACCTCTCGGCGATGCCGCTGCGCGCGGTGATCCTCGCCCCGCTCATCGTCGGGGTCTTGTGGTGGCGCCCGGAGCTCGTGTGGACACCCGAGCCCTGGACGCTCTTGTTGGGCCTCGTCTCGGCGGTCTTCGCCTGGGCCATCGCCTTCGCCGCCCAGGTGATCTTCGGCAGCCTCGCCTTCTTCTCCCAGCAGAGCCTCGGGCTGTTCAACGTCTATTTTGGGCTTTGGAGCCTGGGTTCGGGCTACCTCTTCCCCTTGGAGCTGGCGCCGGACTGGCTGCGACAGCTCCTCCTCTGGCTGCCGTTTCGGGCGACCCTCGCCACCCCCGTCGAGCTGCTCGCGGGCCTCGTCGCCTGGGAGGACGCCCTTGGCCTCGTCGCCGCCCAGGTCGTGTGGGCCGTGGTCTTTGTCGGGCTCGCCGCGATGACCTGGAATCTCGGCGTCAGACGCCATGAGGCGGTGGGCGCGTGAGCCTCGGCGTCTCCATCGCCGCCTTGATGCGCGCGTCGTTGTTGACCACGATGCGGTACCGCGCGAGCTTCTTCGGCGAGGTCGCCATGGCCGTCGCCTGGGCGTTCTGGACCACGGTGCCGCTGTTTGTGGTGTTTGACCAGGCCCCGACCCTCGCCGGGTGGACGACGGAGGAGGCCTTGGCCGTGGTCGGCTTCTTCATCATCGCCCAAGGCGTGCTGGAGGCCCTGGTTGACCCCAACCTGCGCGCCGTCGTGGAGCACGTCCGCCAAGGCACCTTCGACTTCGTGCTGCTCAAGCCCATCGACGCCCAGCTCTACGTGAGCCTGCACCGCACCGAGCCCCTGAAGCTCGTGCATTGTGTCGTCGGGGCGGGCGTCGTCGCCTACGCGGCGAAGGCCGTAGACGCCGGGCCCGTGGAGCTGCTCTCGGCGACGCTGTTGATGTTCGCCGGGCTCACGCTTTTGCACAGCCTGTGGACGGTCGTGGTCTCTAGCGCCTTCTTCTTCGTGAAGGTCGACAACCTCTCGTGGCTGATCCGCGCCGGCCTCGACGCCGGGCGCTGGCCGGTGTCCCTCTACCGGGGCTTCGTGCGGTTTGTGCTCACCTTCGTGCTGCCCATCGGCCTCGTGACGACCTACCCCGCCTTGGCCCTGCGCGGGGAGCTCAAGCCCTCCACCGGGCTCGGCGCCATGGTGATCGCGGTGCTCTTCGCTGGCGTCGCCCGGATCGCCTGGACCCAGTCCCTTCGCCGCTACAGCAGCGCGAGCAGCTAAAGACGCGCTCAGGACGCGAGGTAACCCCCATCGACGGCGAAGATCTGGCCCGTCGTGTAGGCCGACTCGTCGCTGAGCAGGTGCACGACGACGCCCGCGACCTCTTCAGGCTGGCCCACCCGGCCCATCGCCGTGCGGTCGGTGTATTGCCGCAGGATCTCGGGAGACTCGGTCATCGCCGCGGCGAAGCGGGTGTCGATGAGGCCCGGCGTGACGCAGTTCACCCGGACCCCGGCGGAGCCCAGCTCCATCGCCAGGGTGCGGGTCATCGAGACCAAGGCGGCCTTCGTCATGCCGTAGGTGGCCTGAAACGGCGCGGCGCGGAGGCCGAGGATGCTGCTCACGTTGACGATGCTGCCCTTCTGCCCGGCGTCTACCCAGCGCCCGCCGACCTGGAGCGACAGCGCGAAGGGGCCCTTCACGTTGACCTCAAAGGTCTTGTCGAACGCCGCCCAGGGCGTGCCCAAGGCGGGGCCGAAGTAGGGGTTGGTCGCGGCGTTGTTCACCAGGCCGTCGAGGCCACCAAAACGGCGCTCGGCCTCGTTCACCAGGGCCTCGACGGCGTCGAGCTGGCCGACGTGGCAAGGGAAGACCTCGGCCTCTCCGCCGCTGGCGCGGATGTGCTCGGCCACGGCGTCTAAGCCGGGCAGCTTCCGCGCCGCGAGCAGCACCCGCGCGCCCTCGGCCGCCGCCGCGATGGCGATGGCCGCGCCGATGCCCCGGCTCGCCCCCGTGATGAGCACCCGCTTGCCGTCTAGCCGCTTTGCCACCGTGAACCTCCGTCGCTGCGCCGACCGGCGCCAACGCGCTATATCCTCCTCGCTGCTGGAGAGCTTATGCCCCCCTTCGACGCCGTGACCGAGCGCGCGCTCCCCTCTCGGCAGGTGACGAGCCTGCACCTCCTGCGCCATGGGGAGGTGGACACCGGCGGCGCGCGCCTCGCCTATGGGCACCTCGACCTGCCGCTCACCCCCAAAGGGGAGGCCGAGGGCGAGGCCCTGCGGCGGCATGTGCTGGAGCGCCTGCCCCGACCCGACGGCGTGATCAGCTCCGACCTCTCCCGCTGCCGGGCCCTCGCCGAGCGCATCGCCGCCGATCTGGACCTGCCCTTGTGGACGACCCCCGCCCTCCGTGAGCAGCGGATGGGCGCCTGGGAGGGTCGGTCGTGGGAGGCGCTCACCGCTGAAGATGAGCCCAGGATTCAGGCGTACTGGGCGGCCTACCTCACCGCCGCGCCGCCCGACGGCGAGTCCTTCGCTGAGCTCGCGGCGCGGGCGCAGGGCTTCTTCGATGAGCATCAAACTACCCTCGCCGGGCGCCGCTGGGTGGTCGTCACCCACATCGGCGTCATCCGCGCGGTCTTGTGCCGGGAGCTTCGTTTGCCGCTCGCTGAGGCCCTGCGCTTCGCCCCCGCGCGCGGGAGCCACACCCAGCTCCTCATCGCCGAGGCCGGGGCGGTCTTGGAGCAGCTCGGCGAGCGCCCCACGCCCGCGCCCGCGCCCCCACGACCCCACGGCGCCCGCCCACGCGTCGCCCTCTCCGGCAGCGCCGGGGTCGGCAAGAGCACACTCGGCGCCGTCTTGGCCGAGCGTTGGGGTGTGCCGTTTCTCCCCGAGGGGATGCGCGCTCGCATCGAGGCGGGGCTCAAGCTCCATGATCTCGATCACGAGCAGCTCCAATCCCTCATCGAGGCGCTGTGGGACGAACAAGCTGCCGCCGAGGCCGAGGCCATCGCCCAGTTCGGCGGCTTCGTCGCCGACCGCTCGTCCTTAGATTACGCGGCGTTCTACCTACACTATGGCTTCACGACCGACCAGGCCCGCATCGGGCGCTTCTTCGAGCGCCTCAGCGCCCACGCCCAGACCTACGACGCGGTGCTGCTCCTCCCCTACGGCGTGCTCCCCCTCGTCGAGGACGGCGTGCGCTCGACGAACCCTTACATCCAGCTCCGTTACCAGGTGACCCTCGCCGGGCTCTTGCGCCAGCACCTCCCGGAGGAGCGCCTGTTGATCATGCCGCCGCTGACGGCGTTGGAGGCCCGTTTGCGCTGGGCGGTCAGCCGTTGCACACCGGAAGATCCAAATCCTGCGCCCAAGCGTGAAACTTTCATTCATGTGTAAGGATGGTGTAACTTCTTTCTAAGTATTCGTAATTGCTAAGTTTTACGACCTACAACCCCTAAAAACTCGTCAGCCACGGCGCAACCAAGGCTTACATGGCAGTTAATTCTGCTCGCAAGTCAGTCAGAATCGTCCTCGACCCCCCCCACATCTTCTCCCCAGAAGATCAATCCCCACGGAGACCCAGAGAATGAACAAGAAAGAGCTGGTGAACAAGCTGGCGAAGCAGACCGGTCTGACCCAGGCGAAGGCCATGGAGGTCGTCAACGCCCTCTTTGAGGCCGAGAACGGCAAGGGCATCCTCACGCTGGAGCTGGAGTCCGGCCGCAAGGTCACCATCCCCGGCTTCGGCACCTTCGGCACCAAGGTCCGCGCCGCCCGCGTCGGCGTGAACCCCACCACGAAGGACCGCATCCAGATCGCCCCCAAGAAGTACGCCTTCTTCCGCCCGGGCAAGAACCTCCGCGAGCTGGTTGAGGCCTGATCTGGCCTCGCGGCGCGGGCCTTCACGGTTCGCGCCGCGCCACCTGCGACGCTCACCGCGCCACGAATCACGCGGTGAGCGTGCTATGGTCTCCAATGTTCAGCCTGAACGCTGTCCTCATCCTCGGAGACCCTCCCCATGAAGCGCGCCTTCCCCCACGGGCTCAGCCACGAGCTCGCCCGCGAAGTCACCCGCAAGGCCTTAGACTCCTATCGCCAGCGGTTCTCGGAGTTTAAGCCCGAAGGGGAGTGGACCAGCGCCGACCACGCGACGGTGAAGTTCCACGCGGCGGGCACGACGTTCAACGGCGCGGTGAACGTTCACAAAGAGACCATCGACCTTGAGCTCGATGTGCCCTTCTTTATGCGCCCCTTCGAGAAGAAGGCCATCGACGTCATCGAGGCCGAGATCAACCAGTGGATCGCCAAGGCCAAACGCGGCGAGCTGGGCTGAGCCCACGCCCCTTAGGGGGTCGCCCGGGCCCGCAGCGCCTGGGCCTCGGCGAACACACGCTCCGCCGTGGCCCGATCGCCCTGCTTGGCGAGGATGTTCGCGTGCAGGAGCAGCACGTAGGGGTGCTCGGGGGCCTGGGCCAAGGCCGGGGCGAGGGCCTCAGCGGCGAGGCCGTAGTCGCCCATGTTGAAGT
>JAKLKE010000304.1 GCA_023150775.1 Myxococcota bacterium | reverse complement strand
GAAAATGTCGCCCACCGGCCCGCCTATGGCACGCAGAGGTACCCCCATGTCCCGCATCCGCATCAACCCTGACGACGAGCGCCGCGGCCTAGCGGCCTACCGCGCAGCGTTGGAATACCAGCGCCACGTCGAGTCCACCCCGGCGGGCCGACGCTCCCTCGCGCTACGCAACCAGGCCCATCCGTTCGCCAACCGCAACCAGGATGATCAGGCGCTCCCCCTCTACAAGGAGGCGCTCGCCATCCTCCCTGACGACGACAGCGCGGCGACCTGCTCCGCGCGCTCCGGGGTCGACCGCGACAACCTGCTGGAAGCGCGACGGCTCCTTGAACGTTGCCTCACGTCGCCGGTCTGGCGCTCGGATCCGAAGCGGGTTGCGGCTCCCCCGTGCAGACGGGGATGGACCCACAGCGCGCGAAGCACGCCTGGATCAGACAAGGGCTCCCCCGTGCAGACGGGGATGGACCCGTGAGCGCGGTCGCTGCGGCTCGGCGGGTCATCGCGGGCCGCGCATGGCCGCTATGCCGCTTGCAGCATCGCGGTCCCCTCGGTCGAGTCCCCGTGCCCATTTCGTTAGTGATCTCAACAGAGAGTCAACGCGCCACGTCACCCCAACTCAACGATCCTCCCCCGATCCTTGTTCGCCGCGACGATCTCGCCTCCTGCGCTCCAAAACCTGATTTCCCCGTCAGGTCCAACTTCTGACCTACCTTTTTTTGACGCCCCCGCGCTAAGCTCATCCCAAGCCCGCCGCGCTGGTTTGGATAAAGGCGCTCGGGCCCGCAGCTCAGGCACCCACCTTCACCCCGGCGATCGGCCCCAAGACGAGGCCCGCCGAGGAGCTTCTATGCCCGCCGCGCCTCGCCTCTGGTTGTCGTTCTTGTTGGTCTTCGTCGCGTTCACCGCCCAGGCGGAGGATGCCGCGCTCACAGCCTCGGTCACGCCCACGGCCGCGCCGGGGGCCACGCCAGAGGGTTGGCTCAGCCGAGGCGCGTGGACCGACCGGGTGCCCCTGGATCTCCCGCCCGCGCCCGGCGGCCTCGCGCCCGACATCGCGTTTGTGGCCGACCCCGGCGTGCGTGAGGGCCTCATGGGGTTGGGCTGGACGCTGGCGGGCCTATCGCGCGTCGAGCGCCGCGATCCCTTGGGTGGGGTGCCCGAGCACGTCGCCGACCCCGCGGACGCGCTCACGGGCTTTAGCTTCCGCCTCGACGGCCAGCGCCTCTACCACAACAGCGTCACCGGCTGCTTTGAGCCCGAACAGCAGGACGGTCGCTGCGTTGAGTATGACGACGAGGCGAACGTCTGGACGGTACGAAAAGACGGCTGGCGCTGGACGTATGGCGCGCGGCTCGTCGAGGAGCCTTCCTTCGGGGGTATCCTCACCGACATCTTAGACTGGCTCTGGAGCGACAGCCCCGAGGAGAGCGCCTGCGAGCAGTACGCGACGCTGGGCCTTGAGCCCATCCACTGCGCAGACGACCCGACCATGACCCCCGACGTGCCGATGCACCTGGGCGAGTCGTCTGTGTGGCTACTCGCTGAGGTGCGAGACCCCTACGGGCGTAAGATCATTTGGGACTACCGCCCCGCCGACTACGACGGCACCCTCGACGCCTTGGCGGACAGCGAGTTTCGGGGCAACGCCCAAGGGGTGCCCCTGCCCGAGCGCATCAGCTACGGCGCCGCCGAGATCACCTTTGAGTACGAGCCCCGCGAAGACTGGCGGCTCGACGGCCTCGGCGGCTCGTTCGTGGCCCTCACCGAGCGCCTCGTGGCGGTTGAGGCGAGCGTTGATGAGAGCTTCTACAGCCGCTTCACCCTGAATTACGCAGACGATCTCGCCCCCAGCGACCAGATGTTCTCTGGCGTAGAGCGGTGGTCCGACGCCGCGCAGCCGCTCTCGATCGTGACGACGGTACGCCGCGAGGCCAGCTCTGGCGCGTTCGCCGGGTCGAGCAGCAAGACCCTTCGCAGCGTGACCTGGAACGATGAGGGGGACGCATGGGAGGCCATCGGCGACGACTTGAGCGCGGAGCTCCCCGAGGCGCTCTCGGCGGAGGGCTGGGTCGATCTTCCTGCGCTGGACGAGCTTGACCGCGTCTGGACGCGCGGCACCGTGGCGAACCTCAACGGCGACGGGCGCCCCGACCTCATCCTCGTGAGCTACGCCTGCAACGACATCAGCACGACGGAGACCACCGCCTCCGTGATCACATCGGCGGCTGGCGGCGTTCGGGCGTCAGGGGTGAGCTGCGGCGTGCTCGTTCGGGCCTACGTCAACAAGCCCTCGCTCGTGTCAAGCTCGGCGCTCTCGCCCCACGCTGGCCCACCATCGTTTGTGCTCGATGAGGAGTGGACCGACGCGATCAAAAGCCGTCTCTCGTTTGATGCGTCCTCCAGGCCCGTCGCGCACCTATTCGGCGATGTGAACCGCGACGGCTGGACGGACATGCTCTATTCGCCCTCGAGCGCGACGGGTGTGGGCGTCTCGATGCTCCAGTTCGACCCGCTCACCCGGTCGTTCGATACCCAGGGTCTTCAGATCTGGCCCTCGCAGCTCCGCGCTGGTCAGCTCGCCGACATGAACGGTGATGGCTGGGTAGACCTGCTCGTGAGCGCAGGGGACCGCAACCACATCACCGAGCCGACACCCGACGCTAGCCATGTCATCTTCAACTCGGGCGTCGCCGGAGAGTGGCTAACTACCAAGTCCGTGCGTGATTGGTTTGGAGACCGCGAGGATCTCGCGCTCCTGCTCCCCTTAGACGAGCTGATCCTCTCGGGCGGCGATCCCGCCGACTGGGACGACGACTGCTCCGCCTACACCACCTATACCAACTACCCCGAGCACGGCGAGGGCGCCTATCCCGACGCTGACACCTACCGCTCAGCCCAAGCTCGTTTCGCCGACTTCAACAACGACGGCCTCTTGGACGTGGCGTATGCGCTCTACGCCTGCTGGGACTCCGCCGCGCCGAGCGACAGCGGCGGCGCCACCCCTGTAGAGACATCGGCCTACTCCCGCATCTTCTACGGGGATGGCCGCCGACGTTGGTTTGACAGCGGCCTGAGCGCGGGCGAACCCTGGCTCATCACCGCCGACCCCGACGGCACCGGCAGCCGCGAGACGGGCCTGAACCACCTCAGCGACAGCTTCTTCTCGATGGTGGACCTCAACCGCGCCGGTCGGCCCGCGTTGATTCAATACGGTGGCTTAGACGACGACGGCGCGCCCGTGGTCCGGGCGGGCTACGATTGGGGCGCCCGCTATGGGTTCTTTGAGCCCACGGGCGACCCCTGGCCAGCGGACGTAGACCTTGGCGTGAGCGGCCTCGGCGGGCGTTACCCCCATGAGCGTCAGGTGATCCTCGCCGACTTCGACGGCGACGGCTTTGTGGATCAGCTCCGACTGTTCACCGAGCGCGACGAGCTGCTCGATCCCGACTTCACGACCACGGTGAGCTACAGCGTCACGTTCCACGCCCACACCCGGGAGACGACGCAGGGCCGCATGACGGAGGTGGTGGGCCCTTGGGGCGGCGCGACGGAGCTTGATTGGGGCTTCACGGCCAACCGAGGCGGCAACAACGGCGCGCTCATGGAAGAGGACGACCCTCTAGCGCGCCTGGAGGCCGACGCCTCGGCGAACCGCTGGCTGCACACCAACGAGGAGATCCTCGTGGCGATGGACGGCGCCGAAGGCAACCGCCAATACCGCTACATGCACGGTCTCCACGACGGCGAGCGCTTCAGAGGCTTCGGTGTGGTGGAGCGCCACAACCAGGCCGCGAGCGTGGAGGAGCACGGCTTCGGGGTGTCGCGGCCCTTGATGGGCGCGAGCGTCTACAGCGCCCGATACGATGAAGACCACGTCTTAGAGCACCTGATCGTCAACGCCCACGCCGCGCCGATGAGCGCCTCGGCGTTCCGCATGTCGGACGAGTGGGGCCTGGACGTGCGCCCGCCGTACTTCAATCCCCTGCGCCGTCAGTGTGTGATTGAGCTGGACAAGAGCGAGCCCAACCCCTCTACGGTCGCTGAGCTGGTGGAGGAGTGCTTCACTCTGCCCGGCAGCGTGGTGATCTCGTGGCCGGAGTGGACCGCGGCGCTAGGCTTTCTGCGATACCCCGACGAGAACCTCCTTGAGCTGCTGACCGCGATCCAGATCGCTGATGGCAACGACAGCGGCGCCTTCCAGGCCGCCGAGGGCATGTTCCCCGTAGATCGTGTGATCCCGTTCACCGGCCGCTTTGACGCCCAGGGGGCCGCCGCCGCGAGCTACGGGTTCACCGATCCGCTCACCACGGCCTCAACGCTCGACACCACCGGAACCTACGACGGCGTGGCTTTGCCCGAGCGCCCGGCGGCGCCCGCCGCCATCGCCGGGCTCACGAGCGCACGGTTCAACGTCACCGACTGGGAGTACGGCGAGCGCGGCCTGCTCTTAGAGACCACCCAGCGTCGCGATCCCTACGTCCCTGACGACGACCTGCTCACCGCCTACTCCTATGGGCCCCGCGATGACGACGCCTGGGGCTCCCCGCTCACCCGCGTCGTCATCACGTCCGGCGACGGCCTCACGCCCTACGAGACAACAACAACCGCCGACTTCGCCCCCGGCGCCTTCAACCTCCCCGGCACGATCACCCGCTGCGGCAGCTCCACCGCCACCGCCGACTGTGTAGAGACGCTGCTCACCTGGACGCACGGCGACGGCAAGATCTACGGCGTGCCCGCCTCGCAAACGTTCATCGACGGCACCACCGAGACGACCGAGGTCGACCCCACCTGCGGCCTCGTGACCCAGACCACCGACCGCGCCGGGCGTGTACACACACGCACACTCGACAGCCTGTGCCGCGTGCAGACCGAGGCGTTTGAGGGCGCGCTCACCACGATGGCCTACGACAGCTTCAACCGTGTCACCCTCACCACGATCGACCCCGACGTAGATGACGGTGACAGCTCCGACACCCTCACCGAACAGCACTTCTACGAAGGCGACCTCCCCCATGACGACAAGGCCACCCTCACGAGCGGCGGGCGGCTAGAGCTCCTCGACGTAGATGGCTGGGGCCGCCCCAAGGAGCGCCGATCCTGCCCTGGCGCCTTGGGCAGCACGGGCGTCCCGAGCTGCACCGGAGATGAGAAGGTCGCGGCCTGGGTGTACCTTGACGATGGCACCGTCGGCTGGGAGATCCTGCCGCACTTCGACGGTGAGGTCTTTGAGGCCGTCGCCTTCACCCACGACCACGCCGGGCGCGTGGTTGCCCAGGTCTCCCCCGGCGCGGACGGCGCCGAGGCCCTGACAACGTGGCAGCACGCCCCCGGCGTGTCCGTGATGACCGATCCCTTGGGGGTTCAGTCGCGCGTCGAGTTTGACTTCTTGACCGAGGAGCACCTTCTCAACGGGCTCTCCCGGCGCTTTGTGGTGCGCGACGCCTATGGACGGCTCTTGAGCGACACCGACGCCACGGGCCTCACCCGCGAGGTGATCTACGATCCGCTCCACCGCGTCGCGGTTGAGACCTTGATCCCCAAGAGCGGCGAAGACACGAGCTGCGCGGCGAGCGCAGCGGGCCTACCGACGGTCACGAGCTGCCCGGCCTTGATCTGGGAGACCGAGCACGACCTCATCGGTCGCACGGTCACGGTCACCGACCCCCTGGGCGTGGCGTCCGCGAGCACCTTCGACCCCGTCGGGCGCATCGTGGCCACCTGGGTAGACGGCGTGACGCTGGTGGACATCACCCACACCGACCGCGTTGGCGCCACCCCGGCCTCGACGACCACCCAGGACGAGACGAACGAGGAGGTGGTCACCACAACCGACGGCCTGGGCCGGGTGATCTCCGAGACCACCCTCGCCGGGACCACCTTCACCACCTACGGCGCCGACGGCCTACCGCTGTCCGTGACCGACATGGACGGTCGCACCCGGTACTTTGAGCGTGACGTGTGGGGCGACGTGCTGGCGATCTGCGCTCCGAGCGGCTGGGACGGGAGCGCCTGCGCCACCCCGCTGGTTCAGCACACCCTCGACGCCCGAGGTAGGGTGCTAACGAGCACCGACGCCGACGGCGTGACCTGGACAGCGGAGCGCGGCCCCGGCGGCGTGCTCCAGCGGCTCCTTCAGGGTGCTATCGTCTTGGAGGAGCACGACTACGACATCCTAGGCCGCCCGGTGTGGTCCTTGGTGGACGGCGTCGAGCGCGCCTTCGTCTACGACAGCTTAGGCCGCGTGACGACCGTGACCATCGGCGACGGCGAGCGTGTGACGACGCTGGCATACGACGACGCCGACCGCGTGATCGGCGCCACGGTGTCACCGACCCATGACGGCGGCGACGCGACGACGACGTATGACTACGGCGCCTACGGCTGGCTCATCGGCGTGACCGAGGCGGGCGAGTCCACGCCCCGAACCATGCTCTACGACCCGCTAGGCCACCCCCGCGCCGTGACCGAGCCCGGCGGCGCGTCCGCCCGCCGCGACTACGACAACCGAGGCCGGGTGATCTTCTCCCAGGCTCCCGGCGGGGCGCCGACGTCTTTGACCTACAGCGCACCCCACAGCTTCGATGGGGTGACCAACTTGCTTCGCGTGGAGTCCCTCGACGGCGAAAGCAACGTCACGACCACCTTCACCGACGCCTTGGGGCGCCTCATCGGCGAGCGCCTGCCCGACGGCACGGCCTACCGGCACCACTTCCAAGGCAGCGAGCGCTGGGCGGTCGAGCACCAGGCCCTCAGCGGCGCCCCCCTGGCGATGACGGTGACGCACTACGACGCCGAGCTAGGCCTACCGGTAACGGAGTGGGGCTGGTTCGGGAGCCCTTACACCACTAGCAGCCCGGCCTACGCCGACTTCGGTCTCACCAACCCCGCCGACCAGGTGATCACCAGCGCCTACAGCGCCGCCGGTCGCCTGCTTGAGCTCGACAACGGCGCCTCGTTGACCGAGTTCAGCTACGACGCCGACGGCTTCCTCCTCACCGAGTCTTGGGACGACGGCGCACAGCTCAAGAGCTGGGTCCGCGACGCCTTCGGTCGCCCGACCTCCGAGACCTGGCTCGGCAGCGACGCCCTCAACTCCCGCGTCCGAGAGTTTGCCTACGACGACGCCGGTCGCCTCACCGCCGAGGCCATCTCCGACAGCTTCACGGGCGAGTCGCTGACGACGACCTGGGACGACCTCGACGCCTACGGCAACGCCGCCACCACCGAGCGCGCGCTGAACGGCGCCCCCCTCTCGGCCTGGAGCGCCACCTACGACGACCAAGGCCGCTTGACCTCGCGCACCACGGCCATCGAGGGCGTCCCTGTCGGCACTCTGAGCTGGGCCT
>JAKLKE010000303.1 GCA_023150775.1 Myxococcota bacterium | reverse complement strand
CGTCGCTTACGACCAGATCGTCAACAGCGCGGCGAAGATCTACCAGATGAGCGGCGGGCAGTACAAGGTGCCCATCGTCTTCCGCGGGCCCAACGGCGCGGCGGAGAACCTCGCGTCCCAGCACTCCACCTCCGTCGAGAGCCTCTACGCGCACTTTCCGGGCCTCAAGGTCGTCACTTACGCCACGGCCTACGACGCGAAGGGTCTGCTCAAGAGCGCCATTCGGGACGACAGCCCGGTCTGCTTCTTAGAGTCGGAGATGACCTACGGCATGAAGGGTGAGGTGCCCGACGAGGAGTACCTCATCCCCATCGGCAAAGCCGACATCAAGGCCGAAGGCAGCGACGTCACCTTGGTGACCTGGGGCAAGCAGGTCTTCACCTGCCAGGCCGCCGTCGAGACGCTCAAGGCCCAAGGAGTCTCCGCGGAGCTCCTCGACCTGCGCACGATCCGCCCCCTGGATCGTGAGGCCCTGTTCAACTCCGTCGCCAAGACCGGCCGCTGCGTGGTCGTGCAAGAGGGTTACCCCTTCTCTGGCGTCGGCGCCGAGATCGTCGCCCAGCTCCAAGAGCACTGCTTCGATCTGCTCGACGCCCCCGTCTTACGCATCACCAACCGCGACGTGCCCCAGCCCTACGCCACCAACCTTGAGAAGCTCGTGATGCCCAGCGCGGAGCGTGTTGTCACCGCCGCCCGCCGGGTGTTGGGCCTCGAGCGCTGAAGGAGACTGACGATGGCCGAGTTCTTCAAGATGCCCCAAGCGTCGCCCACCATGGAGTCGGGCACGCTCAACGCGTGGCGGAAGGCTGAAGGGGACGCGCTGGCGTCCCAAGACGTCGTCGCCGAGGTCGAGACCGACAAAGCCGCCATGGACGTCGAGGTCTTTGAGGCGGGCTTCCTGCTCAAGATCCTCGCCCAAGCCGGCGAAGATGTGCCCGCTGGGCGCCCCATCGCGATCATCGGCAAGAGCAAGGATGAGGACATCTCCGCCTTGCTCGCCGAGTTCGCGGCGATGAAGGGTGGCGCGGTCCCCGCCGCTGCCCAAGCCGCGCCCGCCGCCGCCCAAGCCGCGCCCGCCGCCGCCCCCGTCGTCGTCGCCGAGCAGCCCCCCAAGGCCACGGCGAACCCCGGCGTGGTGCCCCCGGCCGCGCCGGCCCCGGCCACGGTCTCCACCCCCGGCGGCTACGTCGGCCCGACCTGGCGCGGCAAACCCCTGCACCACGGCCTTGAGGAGATCGGCGGCAGCTTCACCCCGGCCAAGACCCGCCGGGCGGTGCGCTCCTCTCCCCTCGCCCGCAAGATCGCTGAGGATCTCGGCGTGCCCCTCGATCGGGTGGCGGGCAGCGGCCCCAACGGTCGTGTGCTGCGCGCTGATGTTGAGGCCGCCGCCCAGGCCCCGGCGCCCCAGGCCGCCCAAGCCGCCGCCCCCGCGCGGGCGAACGAGCTCGTCCGCA
This sequence comes from Myxococcota bacterium, assembly GCA_023150775.1. GTDB lineage: Bacteria > Myxococcota_A > UBA796 > UBA796 > CAJQPC01 > JADKFE01. The sequence goes on along the minus strand of JAKLKE010000303.1, from coordinate 5,899 downwards.
ACTCCAAGATGCGTAAGGTCATCGCCTCTCGCCTCAAAGAGTCCTACCTCGACGCGCCGACGTTTTTCCTCACGGCCAACTTTGACTGCGACGCGTTGGTGGCCTTCCGCACCACGCTCAACCAGCAGGCGAGCGCCAAAGGTGTGAAGGTCAGCTTTAACGATCTCACGCTCTTGGCCGTGGCTCGCGCCCTGGCCGAGGTGCCCGAGTGCAACGCCGCCTGGGGGGATGAGTCGATCACCCGCTTCGGCAGCGTCGATCTCGGCGTGGCCGTGGCCTTGGAGGACGGCCTCATCACGCCGATCATCCGCGGCGCCGACAAGCTCAGCCTGCTGCAGCTCGCCGCCCAAACGCGGTCCCTCGTCGAGCGCGCCCGTGCCCGGAAGCTCCAGCCCGAGGAGTACACCGGCGCCACCTTCTCCGTCTCAAACCTCGGCATGATGGGCATCGAGCACTTCACGGCCATCCTGAACCCCCCGGCGGCGGGCATCTTGGCCGTCGGCGCTCTGCAGCAAGAGCCCGTGGTGAAGGACGGCGCGCTCACCGTCGGCTGGCGGATGCGCGTCACGATGACCTGTGATCACCGCGTCATCGACGGCGCCTTGGGCGCGCGCTTCTTGGCGGCCCTCCGCCAGCTCATCGAGCGTCCCCTGCTCTTGGTGGTGTGACGATGGCTCAGTTTGACGTGCTCGTCATCGGCTCTGGCCCCGGCGGTTATGTCGCCGCGATCCGCGCCGCCCAGCTCGGCCTCAGCGCGGCCTGCGTTGAGAAGGACCGCCTCGGCGGCGTCTGCCTCAACTGGGGCTGCATCCCCTCCAAGGCGCTGCTCAAGAGCGCGGAGTACGCCCAGACCGCCCGGCACCTCAGCGACTACGGCGTCAACGTGGGTGAGGTCACCATCGACTTCCCCAAGGTGATCAAACGCTCCCGCGGCGTGGCCGACCGCTCCGAGAAGGGCGTGAAGTTCTTGTTCAAGAAGTACGGCGTCACCTCGATCTCCGGCACCGGGCGCCTCGTCGCCGCCGGAGAGGTCGAGGTCACCGCCGCCGACGGCACGACCGAGCGCCACCAGGCCAAACACATCATCATCGCCACCGGGGCGCGCTCACGCACCTTCCCCGGCCTGACGCCTGACGGCGAGCGCATCTTGACCTCCCGCGAGGCCATCGTGCTCGACAAGCTCCCCGCCTCGGCCATCGTGCTCGGCGCCGGGGCCATCGGCTTAGAGTTCGCCTGGTTCTGGCGCCAGATGGGCGTCAAGGTCACCCTCGTCGAGGGCGCGCCGCAGATCGCCCCCGTCGAGGACGCCGAGCTCGCCGACGCCCTCGCCAAACACTTTGGCAAAGAGGGCGTGCAGATTCGTACCGGCGCCTTCTGCGAGAAGGTCGAGCGTGTGGGTGACGGCACCCGGGTCACCTTGAAGGACGGCGGCGTCATCGAGGCCGACATCACGCTTCTGGCCCTGGGTGTGGCGGCGAACATCGAAGACCTGGGCTTAGAGCAGCTCGGCGTGGCCACCAACCGCGGCTTCATCGTCGTAGACCGCTCCTGCCGCACAAACGTCCCCGGCGTGTACGCCATCGGCGACGTGGCGGGGCCGCCGATGTTGGCGCACAAAGCCAGCGCCGAGGCCCACATCTGCGTCGAGCGCATCGCCGGGCGCCATGTGCCCGACCTCGACCGCGACACCCTCCCCGCGGGCACCTACTGCCAGCCGCAGATCGCGTCCGTGGGCCGCACTGAAGCCGCGCTCAAGGCCGCCGGGGTCGAGTACAAGGTCGGCCGTTTCCCCTTCGCCGCCAACGGCAAGAGCCGGGGCACGGGCCACACCGAAGGTTTCGTGAAGGTGCTCATCGGCGCGAAGTACGGGGAGATCCTCGGCGCGCACATCTTCGGCTACGACGCCACAGAGCTCCTCGCGAACGTCGTGATGGCGAAGAGCGGTGAGGTCGACGCCGAGACCTTCCTGCACACCATCCACAACCACCCCACCGCCGGGGAGGCCGTCATGGAGGCCGTCGCCGAGGCCCTGGGCGTGAGCGTTCACATCTGAGCGGGGGGCGCGGCGTCAGCGCCAGGCGCCCCGCACGCTCTCTACGGCCAGGCCGTCGGTGTAACGCCTCGGCGACTCGGCGAGGGGCAGCGCGTCGTCGACGATGAGCCAGCCGAAGCCGCCGAGGGCGTCGAGGGCCAAGGCGGCCTGAAAGCCAGCGGGGCGAACAAACACGACGGCGCGAGGGTTTTTGTCTTCGCAGGTGCAGCCGAAGAGGTCGTCGGCGTCGGGACCAAACTCAGTGTTTGAGTCTTTGTCTTCGTAGGCCACGCCGACATACGCCGCGACCTCAACCTGCCGGGCCTTGAGCGCCGCGACCGCCCAATCTCCAGAGAAGGCGCTGTCGGCGGGCTCGACGAAGGGGCCGCCCAGGGCGTGATCCCCGCTGCCGTCGTAAGGCTCATCGGCGAGCACCGGGAAAGACCGCACGTCGTCCATGACCGCGTGGCCGATCAAGGCGACGCGGCCGTCTTCGTCTACATCGCGGAGATCGTCCTCGACGTCTTTGTCGAGCTCAAGGTTGATGGACGCCAGGCCTTGGGGCAAGAGCGCGCCGGGCAGGTTTAGGCTGAGGCGCCGGGAGCTGGGCGGGGTGGCCTCGGAGAGCGCGCGGCTCTGGCTGTTGAGGGTCACCAACGAGAAGCCCGCGGGCAGCCCGCCCTCGACCGCGCGCTCCGAGGCCGCCCGGGAGTAGGCCAGGAGCTGGGCCAGGCCGAGGTCGATGGGCTGCTCGCCGGGGTCAAAGGAGCCGTCTTTGTTGGCGTCCACCCAAGCGACGAGGGCGAAGAGCGCGCCACGGGCGGAGGGATCTGCGCCGAAGGGCGCGCCGAGCTCCGTGGGCGGGCCCAGGCCAGAGAGCTCAAAGCTGCCCGAGGCCCCGGCGTAGAGCCCCGTGAGCGGCGCCGAGGCCCACATCGTCGGCGCGGCGTCTACGAGCCCAGCGGCGGCGAGATCCACCTGGATGAGCCCCACCCGCGCGGTCCCGGAGCGCAGCATCGTGTCGCTGGGCGCGGACACCGCGCCGTCCAAGGTCACCGAGAGCTGCGCTGGATCATCCTCGCCCCCTGAGTCATCGCCGCCCCCGCCGCTGTCTGCGCCGACGATCGCGGTGTCCGACCCGAGCTCAGCCTTACGCGCCGCCAGCTCGGCGTCGGTCACGATCACGCAGTTGATGAGGGTTAGGAGTACGGTCACGCGGTCCTCGACGTGTTCATCGGCATTGTAGCGCCGATCCGAGCCCGCCGTTGCGCCTCCACCTGCCTAGACTTTGCATGAAGGGTGGGTCTTGACAGCCCAACAGCATAAGACATACTGCTCGTGGAGGATTCATGTCCCGCCTCGCCATCCTGCTGTCCCTGCTCCTCGTGCCCTCCTTGGCCTCGGCGAAAGACCTCCGCCAGCGCGTGGGCGTCGGCTACCAGAACCAGCTCTCGGAGATCCCCTCGATCTCGGTCAAGGTCGGTCTGCCGGCGGAGTCTGAAGCCGTCAACATTCAGCTCGGCGTCTCCGCGGGCGCCTCGATCCTCGATGGCGCCGGAGACCGCCTGTTCATCGGCGGCCGTGTGCTCTACGGCTTCGTCGCTGAAGACAACATGAACCTCTACGCCTCCGTCGGCGCCGGGTTCTTGCAGGTCAGCGACCTGAGCGGTGTTCGTTTCCAGCCCGCCATGGGCGCGGAGTTCTTCTTTTTTGGCCTGGAGAACCTGGGCGTGTCCGCGGAGTGGGGTGTGAACCTCGACTACCTCAGCGGCACGGACCCTGACGGCGCGGCCCGCGACGGCGCGCTCGACATCTACACGGTCTCCGGCGCCCCTACCCTCGGCCTCCACTACTACTTCTAGGAGGTCTTTCGCCAACGCGCCCTCGGGCGCGCTGAGGTCAAGATGCGTGCGCTCCCGCTGTTCCCGCTGCTGCTCCTCGGCACCTCTTCCCTCTTCTTCACCGCCTGCGCTGACGACCCCTGCAACGGCCAAGGGGTTCATCGCCTCACCGTGGTGTCTCCGGGTGACACCCATCAGCTCGTCGAGGGTGATCCTCGGCGTTTCTCCTCGATTCAGGACGCGCTGGACTTCGCCGAGCCCGGCGTCGCCGTCTGCGTGAGCCCCGGCGTGTACCGCGAGGCCGTGCGCATGGAGACGGACTCCGTGCGGCTCATCGGCGCCGGGGCGGGCCGGACGATCCTGGAGTCCCGCTTCTCTGACGATGATCCCCTGGAGGGCGGCGACACCGTGCTCGGGCTCTACGCCGCCGAGCTCTTCGTCTCTGGATTTACCCTGCGCGGCGGCGCCCGCGGGGTCGTGCTCGACGGCGAGGCTGAGGCCGAGCTTGTGGACCTGCTGAGCGAAGAGAACGGCGTCGGCCTGCTCGCCTTGGACGGATCTGAGCTGAGCCTCACCGACGTCTCCTTGGTGCGCAACGGCGCCACCGGGGCCCTCTTGTACGGCGAGGAGGGCGCGGTGGTGTGGACCGGCGGGGAGATCCTCGGCAACGGCACGCTGGGCCGCTCCGACATCGGCGGGGTGTTCGCCGAGCGTGACCTCTACGCCCGGGATCTGCGCCTGCGCGACAACGTCGGCGAGCTCGCCGGGGACCTGCTCTCCACGGGCACGCTCTTGTTGGAGGGCTCCACCTTAGATCGCCCGAGCGTCTCCGGCGGCGGCCCACGCCTCGTCTCCCAGGGTGGCGCCGTGCTGCGCGCGGTCTCCGCCCACACCGACGGCGCGGCGGTGCTCCAGGCGGCCTGCCGAGGCGGCGCTGAGGTGCGCATCGAGAACCTCGCGCTCACCGACGTCTCCCCCATCGCCCCGGCCGTCCGCCTGCAAGGCTGCCCGGCGGAGATCCTCCACGGCACCTTCGTCGATCTCAGCGGCGAGGGCCGCTTTGGCGCCGTCTCCCTCGGCGGCGACACCCAGCTCACCCTGCGCAACACCGCGGTCATCGGCTACGGCGAGCTGACCATGAGCGGGGATCGTTGGAACGGCGCGCTCATCGAGACGAACAACTTCTTGGGCACGGCGGCGGAGGCCTCGCTCCTGCGCACCTTAGAGGTTGAGCCCGATCTGCGGCCCCAGTCCGACTCCCCCCTCGTCGACGCCGGCGCCGGGGTGAGCCTCGCTGAAGACCTCGACGGGCGGCCCCGGCCCTCGGGCCTCGGCCCTGACATCGGCGCCTACGAGCACTACTGATCCTCTCGATTCTCCCGATCAAGGTCATGCGGCGCGCTGGGCGAGGCATGTTAAACATTCGGCCTGCTGACGGGAGCGTTGATGAAGGTCGGGATCCCCAAAGAGGTGCACGCGGGTGAGCGGCGGGTGGCCGCCACTCCAGACTCGACGCGGCGGCTGATCAAGCTCGGTTTTGAGGTGCTCATCGAGTCCCAAGCCGGGCTTGAGGCGCGCTTCACCGACGCCGCCTATGTCGAGGCCGGCGCCACCATCGTGCCCGACGCCCGGGCGCTGTGGTCCGCTGCGGATCTTGTGCTCAAGGTGCGCCCGCCGACGGATCACCCCACCCTCGGCGTTCACGAGGCCGAGCTCCTCCGCGAAGGTGGCCGCCTCATCAGCCTGCTCTTCCCCGCCCAGAACGCCGCGCTCCTGGACCGCCTCGCCGCCCGCCGGGCGACGGTCTTGGCCTTGGACGCCGTGCCCCGCATCTCCCGGGCGCAGAAGATGGACGTGCTCTCGTCCATGGCGAACATCGCGGGCTACCGGGCGATCATCGAGGCCGCGAACCACTACGGCGGCTTCTTCACCGGGCAGATCACCGCCGCGGGAAAGGTGCCTCCGGCGAAGGTGCTCATCATCGGCGCAGGTGTCGCGGGCCTCGCGGCCATCGGCGCGGCGCGTA
>JAKLKE010000302.1 GCA_023150775.1 Myxococcota bacterium | reverse complement strand
GGGGGAGAAGGTCGTCCTCAACGTCACCGGCATGAGCTGCGTGTCTTGCTCGAACAAGGTCACCGCCTCGCTCAAGGCCGTCGAGGGCGTGAAGTCCGCCACGGTAGACGTCGCCACGGGCAAGGCCGAGCTCATCATCGACAACAAGAAGACCAACGCCGACGCCCTCGCCAAGGTCGTCACCGACTCCGGCTACAAGACCACCGTCTCTACGCAGTGATTTAGCCCGTCAGGCGTGTATGCTGAGCGGATGCGCACCCTCCTCGCTCGCCCCCCACGCCGCGACGTTCATGACGCCGGCCTGCCCGTGCCGCCCTTGGGCCTCGCGTACCTCGCGGCGGTCTTACAGCGCGCGGGTCGGCCGGTTGAGCTGATCGACGCCTTGGCCTTGGACTGGAGCTGGGCGCGGTTTGAGGCGGAGATCGCCCGCCGCCGCCCCGACGTGCTGGGCCTGAGCGCCATGACGCCCACCGTAGACCTCGCCTGGCGCGCCGCGGCCCTCGCCCGGCCGCACGTCGGCGCCGTCGTTCTCGGCGGCCCCCACCCCACCGCCTTCGGCCTGGCCAGCCTTGAGGAGTGTGAGGCCATCGACCACGCCGTCGTCGGCGAGGGGGAAGAGACGATCTTGCCCTACCTGGACTGGGTCGAGGCTGGGTCCAGAGGCGCCCCGCCGCCCGGCGTGCTCGCTCGGGGCCAGCCCTTCGTCGAGCGTGTGATCCGCGAGCGCGTCGAGTCGATCCCCTGGCCCGCCCGGCAGCTCCTCCCCGAGGGCCGCTACCGTTACCTCATGGCGACCCGCCCCGGCTTCGCCACGATGATCACCTCCCGGGGCTGCCCCTTCCGCTGCACCTTCTGCGACAAGTCCGTCTCCGGGAGCCGCTGGCGGGCCCGGCCCCCTGAAGACGTCGTGGACGAGCTCGCCAGCCTCGCCGCCCGGGGCATCGGCTTCGTGAACCTCTACGACGACAACTTCACCTTGGGCCGCCGCCGCGTCGAGCAGATCTGCGAGGAGATTCTGCGCCGAGGCGTACAGATCGACTGGAAAGCTGAAGGCCGCGTAGACGGCGTAGACCTCCCGCTGCTCAAGCTCATGCGCCGGGCGGGCTGCCGTGTCGTCGCCTATGGCGTCGAGAGCGGCAACCCCGAGACCTTGGCGCTCCTGCGCAAAGACGTCACCGTCGAGCAGACCCGCGCCGCCTTCGCCGCCACCCAAGCCGCCGGTCTACGCTCCGTGGCCTACCTCGTCTTGGGCGCGCCGGGCGAAGACGCCGCCGCCGTTCACAACACCATCCGCTTCGTGCGGGAGATCGGCGCGGACTACGCCCAGTTCTCGTCGTTGGTGGCCTTGCCCGGCACCCCGCTCTTTGAGCAGCTCAGCGCGCCGACGGTCGGCGACGTGCGGAACCCCGTCGATGGGGATCTCCGCCGCCCCGCCGTCACCGATCTGCCGCCCGAGGAGCTCGCGGCCTTGATGCAGGCGGCCTGGCGCGGCTTTTATCTGCGGCCTCGGCCGATCGCCCGGCTGGCCCGAGACGCCTGGGCCTCGGGATCCGGCGGCGAGGCCTTACGATTGGGGGCGGCGATGCTGCGTTTCTCGGCCCGGCCCACGGCGTCGAGGCCGCCCGATGAGCGCCTCGGCTGGGCCTTCCGCCGCCTGATGGCCAGCGCCGCCTGAGGCTGAAAGTTGTGTCAGCCCTGCGCCGAGTGAGGCTCACACCTTGCCCCGAGGCCCGGGCCGGGGCAAGAGGGCAGCCCTATGAATCAAGTGTGCTGAGGAAGGTATGCCCGAGCTACGCAACATCGCGATCATCGCCCACGTCGACCACGGCAAGACGACCCTGGTGGACGGTCTGCTCCGGCAGTCGGGCACCTTCGCCGCCCACGAGGTCCACGGCGACCGCATCATGGACTCCATGGACCTTGAGCGGGAGCGGGGCATCACCATCCTCGCCAAGAACACCGCGGTCCTCTACAACGGCGTCAAGATCAACATCGTCGACACCCCAGGCCACGCCGACTTCGGCGGCGAGGTCGAGCGTGTGCTCAAGATGGTGGACGGCGCGCTCCTGCTGGTGGACGCCTCCGAGGGCCCCCTCCCCCAGACCCGCTTCGTGCTGCGGAAGGCCCTTGAGGCCGAGCTTCGCGTGATGGTCTGCGTGAACAAGATCGACCGCCCCGACGCGCGTATCCAAGAGGTCCTGGACGAGGTCTACAGCCTGTTCATCGACCTCGACGCCTCGGACAACCAGATCGAGTTCCCCGTCATCTTCGCCTGCGCCCGCGAGGGCTACTGCTCGATGGACAAAGACGTCAAAGGAACGGACTTCAAGCCGCTCTTTGACGCGATCATCGACTACATCCCCGCCCCCAAAGGCAAGCTCGACCACAGCCCCCAGTTCATCTTCACCCAGCTCGGCTACGACCCCTACGTCGGTCGTCTGGCCATCGGGCGCCTGGTGAACGGCACCCTGCGCAAGCGCCAAGACATGATGCTCGTCGGCGAGCACGGCAACACCAAGGTGCGCGTCAACCAGGTCTACACCTACCAAGGCCTGCGCCGGGTGGAGCTTGAGGGCGACGCGGTCACCGGCGACATCCTCGCCGTGGCCGGCATCGACGACCTCAACATCGGCGACACCCTCACCTCCATCGACGACCCGAAGCCCCTGGCCCGTGTGCGCGTGGAGGAGCCGACCATCGGCATGGTGTTCTCGGCGAACAACGGCCCGTTCTCGGGCCAAGACGGCAAGCTCGTCACCGCCCGCCAGATCCGCGAGCGCCTTGAGAAAGAGCTGCTGCACAACGTCGCCCTGCGCATGGAGGAGACCGACGGCCTCGACGCTTACCGCGTCTACGGCCGCGGTGAGCTGCAGCTCGCGATCCTCATCGAGCAGATGCGCCGCGAGGGCTTTGAGCTCTGCGTGAGCAAGCCCGAGGTCGTGATCCGCGAGGTGAACGGCAAGCAGCATGAGCCCTTTGAGCTCGCCCAGCTCGACTTCCCCGAGCAGTACATGGGCATGATCACCGAGTCCATGGCCCTTCGTAAAGGTCGTATGACCGAGATGAAGATGTCGGGCTCGGGCCGCGTGCGCATCGAGTTCCGCGTGCCGTCCCGTGGCCTCATCGGCTTCCGTGGGTCGTACCTCAACGACACCCGCGGCATGGGCATCATGAACACCATCTTCGAGGGCTTCGACGAGCACGCGGGCTACATCCCGTTCCGCCAGAACGGCTCGCTCCTCGCCGACCGCACCGGGCAGACCACCGCTTACGCGCTGTTCAACCTCCAGGCCCGCGGCGCGCTCTTTGTGGGCGCCGGTGTTGAGGTGTACGAGGGCATGATCGTCGGGGAGAACACCCGCGAGAACGACATGAACCTCAACGTGTGCCGCTCCAAGCAGCTCACCAACATCCGCACCACGTCGGCCGATGAGAAGCTCGTGCTCGTGCCGCCGATCATCCTCACCTTAGAGAAGGCGCTGGAGTTCATCTCCGACGACGAGCTCGTCGAGGTGACGCCCCACCACATCCGGATGCGCAAGCGCATCTTGGCGGGCAACATGCGCTCCGTGGTGCGTGGTGAGCGCGCTGACGCCGCCAAGAAGAAGTAGACTGGCGGGGCAACCCCTCCGCCGCTTGAGGTCTCTATGCGTCACCTGGTCTGGCTCTCCCTGATCTTCGTCGCTTGTAAAGCCGGCGATGACGACAGCGAGACCCCGGCCGACTCGGTCAAGGGCGGCGACGCAGACAGCGCCTCCACCGGGGACGACGACTCCGGCGGCGGAGACGACGACTCCAGCGGCGGAGACGACGACTCCGGCGGCGGAGACGACGACAGCGGCCAGCCCGACGCCGATGGTGACGGCTCCCCCGACGCGCTGGACTGCGACGACGCCGACCCGCTCATCTTCCCCGGCGCGGATGAGGCCTGCGGCGACGGCCAAGACAACGACTGCGACGGCCTGCTCGACTGCGAAGACGGCCAGTGCGCCGCCTCGGCGTCATGTGGGGAGATCGACTGCGAAGACGGCTTGGACAACGACGAAGACGGCCTCGCCGACTGCGATGACGAGGACTGCTGGACGACCTGCCCCACGGCGCGAGTGGTCTCGCGGGTGACCGGCGGCAACCTCAGCGGCGCCGTCGACATCGTGCGCACGGGCGTAGACACCTCGTTTTACTCCAGCTTCGTGAGCATGGAGGCCTATGAGCGGGTGTCTGAAGAGGCGGGGCGCCTGATCGCCCGCTCGGTGGAGGGCTCGGCCCGGGTGTACATGAGCGGCGCGACCTTCACCTGCCTGTTCAACGTCGACACCGCCAGCGCCAGCTTCTTGTGGACCCAGACCCGCAGCGGCAGCCGCTCCTGGACATACGACTCCTCACGCGGGAACTGGAGCTTCCAGGGCTCGGACTCCACCACCGCGTCCAGCTCCGCCGCCGGGGACATCCTGCGCACTGGCCTCACCGTGAGCGAGGGCTGCCCCCTGCCGATTGAGTCGCTCTTGCCGACGCAGCTCGGTCGCGGCGCGCGTATCCCCGGCGTTGACGTCACCTGGTACGCGGGCAGCGTCAACGGCTCGAACGTCTCCACCGTCTCCTCTTACGCCTCGGGCGACACCTTCCGCGCCGTGCTCACGAGCACCTTCACGGCGTCTCCGGTGTTCACGAACGGCGACTACGAGCTGACCGTCCCCCTGGAGTAGCCCGCGGGCTAACGCGCAGGCGGCGGGTCTTTGCGGATCTCGTGGTAGTCGCTGTCGGTGTTCACCGACCAGAGGTCGTGTTTGGCGCCATACAGGTTCTCTACGGCCAGAAGCGCCGTGAGGATGCTGTGGTCGGCGTTGTTGTACTTAAACATGCCGTAACGCCCGACGGCGTAGAGGTTCTTGAGCCCCCGAAGCTCGTTGACGACCTTGTCCAGGTGCTCCTCGTAGCCGCGGCTGTAGACCGGGTACGCCCGGGGCACCCGCACCACCGTGGCGTCGATGACCTTGCCGCCGCGCAGGAGCCCCGTCGCCTGGATCTCTTTGGTGCCGAGCGCGACGAGCTCCTCGTTGGACATCTTCCACAAGGCGTCCTCGTCGCTGCAGAAGTACTCCAGGCCCAAGGCTGTTGTGTTCGGGTCGGGCACCATCTCCGGCGACCAGTTGCCGAAGTTCTGGATGCGCCCTAAGAGCAGGCGTTTGTCGTGGACGTAGATCCAGTTGTCGGGGAACAGATCGGGCTTGTTGATGATGAGATCGATGGTGAGCAGGTGGCGAAACCGGAGCTGGCGGCTCGCGTGGAGCACCTCGGGGCTGGGCAGCGGGCGCAGGCCCTGCACCAACAAGGTGAGCGGCATCGAGGAGATCACCGCGTCGGTCTCCATGGTGGTCTCGACGCCGTCGGGGCTCTGCACACGCACCCGGCGCACCACGCCGCCCTCGTGCTCCACCCCCAAGGCCGTGTGCCGCAGCAGCACCTTGCCACCTTTGGCCTCGACGAGCAGCTTCATGCGGTCGTACATCAGGCCGGGGCCCGTGCGGGGGTAATAAAAACGCTCGATGAGCGAGGTGACCTCCTCCTTCTTGGCGCCGGGGCGCAGTCGCCGCAGCGGGCGCGAGAGCGCGTCTCTCACCGCTGTGGAGAGCTCCAGGTTCTTGATGCGCTGGCTGGCCCACTCCGCGCCGATCTGGTTGGTGGGCAGGCCCCAGACCTTCTCGGTGTAGGACTTGAAGAAGATGTCGAAGAGGCGGTCGCCGAAGCGGTTGGAGACCCACTCCTCGAAGTTGTCCTCATTCCCGCGCGGGCGCAGGCGGGCCCGGGCGTAAGACGCCGCGCAGCGGGCGGACTCCAGCGGGCCGAGGTTGCGCAGGGCGTTCGTGGCGCGCAGGGGGTAGTCGAAGAAGCGGCCGCCATAAAAGATGCGGCTCAGGCGCGGGCGCAGCAGGAAGTCTTCGCCGAGCACCTCCTCCCACAGCCGCTGCACCTCGTCGAACTTCGTGAAGAAGCGGTGCCCGCCGAGATCGAAGTAATACCCCTTGTAGTTCACCGTGCGGCTGATGCCGCCGACCCCCTCGGCGCGCTCCAGCACGATCACTTCAGCGCCCCGTTTACACAGGTCCAACGCCGCCGCGAGTCCGGCGGGGCCCGCGCCGAGGACGATGACCTTCATGGTACGCGCGCTCCGATCTTTGGAGAGGTGCTGGCAGCATCCTACACCTTCAGGCGCCCGGCGTGGGCGCTCGTGAAGGATCCCGACGAGGCTTGACGAGGGGCTGACCCGCCCGCCGCGCGCGGGGCGCCGGGCTCAGGGCGCCGCGTCGCCATAGCGCGCCTCGGGATCAAAGTCGTCGGCGGGCAGGCTGCGTAAGTAGGTGTAGATCGCACGTTTGTCGTCCTCGGAGAGGCGGCTGTAGCTGTCGCGCACCTTCTCGTGCATCACCCAGTCCTCTCGGGCCACGCTGCCGTCAGGCTTCTCCCCCGTGGTCAAGAAGCGGACCATGTCGTCCTCAGACCAGGCGCCGATCCCGGCCTCGGGGTGGGGCGTGAGGTTGGGGTGAACCTCAAACTTGCCCAGGTTGGCGCCGCCGGCCATGGTTCGGCCGCGCCTCATGCGCCCGATCTTGCTGCGTGGGGTGTGGCACTGGTCGCAGTAGGTCACCGCCTGCACGAGGTACTCCCCGCGGCTCCACTGGGCGGTCTGCGTGGGGTCGGGCGTCATGGGCCCGGGGCGAAACTCCATCAAGCGCCAGAGGTTGAGCATCCCCGGCAAGGAGTAGATGCGCCGGGGCTCATGCGCTCGCTCCTCGCTCTTCACCGCGGGCTGGGCGCTGAGGTACACCCAGAGCGCGTGAATGTCGGCGTCGCTCATCTTGGTGTAGGCCATCGTGGGGAAGGTGGGCCAGTAGAGGTGGCCGTCCGGCGCGCGGCCGTCCCGCATGGCGGTGAAAAAGTCCCCTTCGGTCCAGCTCCCGAGGCCTTGCTCCAGGTCGGGGCTGATGTTCGGGGCGTAAAACGTGCCGAAGACCGTCGGGTTGTCGCGCCCGCCGCCGAGGTGCGGCAGGCCGGGGACGCTGTGGCAGCCCACGCAGCCCGCCGCGTGGTAGAGCAGCTCACCCTGCGCGTAGACGGCGGCGTCGTCCGGGGCGGCGTCGGGGGCGGCGGCTCGGGCGAAGGTGAGGGCGAGGACGGCGAGGGTCAGGCGCATGGGGGCCTCCGGTGGGGAGTGTAGCGGAGCGTGGCCTCTGTCGGGGATCAATCGGGGCGATCCTTGAGGCAACGTGGGCGCAGAGCGGCCTGCTCCGTAAGCCGCGGCTGGACCGCGTGGGGTGGGGAGGCTGGCGGAGGTTTATGCACCGAGGCGGGGCGATGGC
>JAKLKE010000301.1 GCA_023150775.1 Myxococcota bacterium | reverse complement strand
CCACGGGCAGGCCCCAGGCGCGCACGGCGGGCTCGATGTGCCAGCCGCCTTGGGGGCCGAAGACCACCTCCACGCTGTCCTCCTCCAAGGGGGTGAAGGCCACCGCGCCTTGGCCGATGGACAACGACGGCGCCGGGCCGCTGTCCTCGGCGGGCTCGGGGGCGCAGCCCAGGGGGACGAGGCCGAGGAGCGGGGCGAGACGACGAGGCCAGTGGGTGCTCATCGTCCCTGGTTATTGCAGTCCAATCGCATCTGCAATATGGGGCGGGGATGAGCACGCCCCGCCGATCGTCCCCTCTGGCCCTCGCCGCGCTGATCACCCTCGTCTCCGCCGCCGCGACGCCGGGCTGCGGGCCCAAAGGGGGAGGTGACGGCGCGGACACGGGCGTCGACTCCGCCGCGCTGGGCGAGCCCCAGTCACCCTTTGGTCGCCTCGTCTTTGAGGAGATCTACTACGCCGGGGCCAAGCCCCTGGAGGCGGGCGGGGATCACTACTACGCCGACCAATTCTTTGAGCTAGAGAACAAGAGCGATGAGCCCGTGGCCCTCGCCGGGCTGTGTCTGGGCGACGCGGCGGGCCTCGCGGGGCAGATCAACGCCGGCAACACCCCGTCCGGCCTCGCCACGGAGGATCCCGAGCACGTCTACTTGGGCAACGTCTGGTGCCTGCCCCCCGAGGCCCAAGGGCACACGCTCCGCCCCGGCGACACCCTCGTGCTGGCCCACGACGGCACCAACCACGCGCCGTACTCCGCCCTCGACCTCTCCGACGCCGACTTTGAGGCCTACAACGAGCGTGAAGACGGCGCCGATCTCGACTACCCGACGGTCGAGAACCTCACCCGCGTTCACTTCACCGGGGGCTATGACTGGCTGGTGACCGTGTTCGGCCCGTCGATGGTGCTCTTCGTGACCGCCGATGTGGAGGCCCTGGACAAGGTGCGTGTGGACGGGGTCGGCGCGGTGAAACTGCCCATCAGCGAGGTGATCGACGGCGTCGACGCGCTCATGGACGCCGAGAGCGGCGCGTACAAGCGCCTGCCCCTGGGCGTCGATGGGGGCTTCGCCTACGTCTCGGGCACCTACACCGGCGAGAGCCTCAGCCGCGTGCGCGGGGCCGACGGGCGCCCGCAAGACACCGACGACAGCGCCGCCGACTTTGAGCTTCGCGCCGCCCCCGCCCCGCGTGAGGCGCGCTGAGGGCGGCGCGGGCCTACCAGCGGGCCTCATCCACCACGAACGCTCCCCCTCAGTCGCCCTCGACGCAGCCTGTCAAGGTTGGGAAGCAGTCCTCGGGCTCCGCCATCCCGTCGCAGGTCTGAGGGGGCGTGGGGTTGAAGTAGAGGATCTGGCAGGTCCCGTCCTCCACGAGCAGGCAGAACTCGCCCGCCGCGTCAAAGGTCGCCCAGGGCACGCAGCCCCAGGTGGGGACGCAGCCCTGCTTCGCGGCGTAGACACAGTCCAGGACCGCCCCAGAAGGGGAGGCGGTGTCGGGGTTCACGCCGCAGTCATCGACCTCGGCCTCGGGGCAGGCCTGGTAGGAGACCGCGGGATGCGCCGCCAGATAGGCGTTGAGCGCCTCTCGGGCGCTGGGTTGTGCTGGCGCATCGCAGCCCCAGAGCAGCGCGGCCAGCGCGCAGAGCGGCGCGGTGGAGCCGCGCCCCTCACGGCGGGTTGGGCGGCTCACCAGCGCGCCTCGCCTCGGGCCAATCGCGCGGCGAGCTGGTCCTCATACAACGACGCCGGGACCAAGGTGCCGCCCTCATCAATGCCCTCGGTGTAGTCCTCGGGGGAGGTGCCCTCGCTGTCGAGCACGTCCCACACGGTCGTCTTCACGGTGATGTCGGTGGTGCCGATGACGTAGCCGAGGCCGTACTGGTACGAGGTCAGCTCGCCGCCGCCGGAGAGGTTCCAGAACACGTTCTGCGTCGCGCTGTGCCCGGCGCCGCTCGACTCGTCTTGGCGGTTCGCGCCTTTCCAGCCGTCGTTTGTGCTGCTCTGGTCGATGAGGTTCGCCATGGCCAGGCTGTGGTGAAACTCGCTCGTGCCGAGCCAGGTGAGCCACTCGATGTCGGCGCTGTACATCGCGGCGCCGTCTTCGCTCACCGTGCGTAAGAAGACGCAGCCGGAGGTGCCAAAGTCCCAGTTCTGGATGAAGTTGTGCCGCCCGCGCCGCCCGGTGGAGTCGCTGATGAGGATCTCGCTCGCTCGGCTGATCTCAAAGAGGTAGCCGTTGCCGCCGTCGCCGCGGTGCTGGGGCATCTCAAAGGTCGTGTTCGTGACGGTGACGCGCTTGGCGTTCACGACGATGACCCCGCCGCTCTGCAGGTGGTTGGCCCGGGTGTCGTCGCTGTTCGGGGACTCGTAGGAGATCACGTCGTCCATGAAGCAGTCTTTGACCTCCTCAAAGCCGATGGCGTGGCTGCGGTCGTTCGCCCAGGCGTTCGCCCAGCTCACCACGGTGGAGACGGCGAGGCCCGTCACGCCACACTCGGAGATGAGCCCGGTCTCCTCCCGCAGAGACGCCCCGTCGCGCACCAAGGCGTCGTACCGAACGGGCACGTCCAGGGTGACGGCGTGGGGGCTCACGGAGGTGTCCACGGCGAGGACCGTGCGGCGGAAGAGGGGCTTCCACTGATCGGCGAAGACGACCCAGGTGCCGGTCATGCCGTGATCTTCGGTGAAGTCGGCGGTGATGGTGAAGCCGAGCGCCACGTCGTCACCGGGGGCGAGGCTGGAGGCGTCGTTGACGTAGACGACGGTGTCGAGCGCCTTGGCGTCGGCGGTCAGCGGCAGGTCGGCGCCTTGTTTGAGCTTGCCCTCAAAGCTGAGGTGGCTGAGATCGCTCATGCTCGTGTGGCGCGTGAAGTAGAGCTTGGTGTTGGCGCTGCCGTCGCCGCGCACGACCACGTTGGAGGCGGCCACGATGAGGCGGTCCTCGCAGCGGTACTCCCCGGCGGGCAAGGTGACGACGCCGCCCCCGGCGGCCTCGGCGGCGTCGATGGCGGCCTGGATGTTGGGGCAGGCGTCTTTGGCCCCGCTGTTGTCGGCGCCGTAGTCGAGGGCGGAGAAGATCGGGCCCGTGGGCGTGGGCAGGGGGTCTTCGCCGTTGTGGTAGCCGGCGTAAGAGAAGTCGTGCAAGAAGGCGCCGTCTACGGCGAAGCCCGGCGTCCAGTCTTTGGGGTAGAGCACGCTGCGCCAGCCGATCTCGTCGCTGTCGCCGCCGGTGTCGACGGGGCTGTCTTCGCTGTGCTCGGAGTCCGGCGCGGAGTCTGTGGGCGCGGCGCTGTCGTCGGCCTGGGTGTCGACGGGGGAGTCCGGCGGCTTGGAGTCGGAGTCCGTGGCCGCGGGCTCGGTGTCCAAGGGCGCGGCCTTGTCAGACGGGGTCGTCGTCTCACCAGCGCAGGCGAGGAGGAGCAGAAACATCGGCGCGCTCGGGTTGGGGGGTGGGCCGAGGAGTCTACACCCAAGCGCGCGCCGTCGTCGGCTCAGTCGAGGTAGCCGAGCGCCTCAAGCCGCGCCTTCTCCTCAGCGGAGAGCTCGACGGCGGATCGTTCGACGTCGCCGCCCAGGAGCAGCTCGGCGCGGGCGCGCAGGGCCTCGACGGTGGCCGCGCCGTCGGGCTCGGCGAGCAGGGCGTCTAAGGCGGAGACCTCGGGCAAAGGCGAGAGCGGCGGGCCGGGCTCCCCCAGATAGAGCTCATCGTCAAAACCTTTGGCCTCACGCAGCACGAAGAGCGCGCTCGGCGAGCGCAGGCCGACCATGCGGTGCGTCGGTTTGGAGAGCTGGCCGGCCTTGCGGGCGGCGAGGTTCGCCTCGCGGTCAAAGGCGATGGCGCGGGCGCTCTGCGCGGAGGCGGGGCCCGTGGGCGGCAAGACGCGGCCGTCCATGTCGTCGGGGCCGGAGAGGCCCAACAAGGCGTAGATCGTCGGCGCCACGTCGATGAGCTCGACCACCTCGTTCACCCGGGCCCCGGCGGGCAGCTCGGCGCCGCGCATGATCAAGGGGACGTGCAGGGAAGGATCGTAGAGGTCGTCGCCGTGGTTAAACCACACGCCGTGCTCGCCCAGAGACTCGCCGTGATCCCCAGCGACCACGACGACGGTGCGCCCGGCGTCGGCGCGGGCGTCGATGGCGTCGAGCAGGCGGCCGAGCTGGGCGTCGGCGTAGGAGATCTCGCCGTCGTACTGGGCGACCACCCAGGCCGCGTCGGTGACGCCCCGAAGCGAGTCTTGCAGATACGCCGCGACGCCCGTGGCCTCGGCCATCGAGGTGTGGGCGGGGCTGCGCGGGTCGCCCTCGTAGTACGCCGTGTCATAGGGCGCGGGCGGGGCGTAGGGGCCGTGGGGGTCGAAGAGGTGAACCCACAGGAGGTAAGGCCGGGAGGGGTCACCCTCGCTGAGCCAGGCGACGGCGTCGTCTACGGTGGCGCCGCCTTGGCGCTCTAAGACCTCATCGGGGTTGAGGTTTCGGCTCAGCGCGGCGAGCAGGCGCGCGCCCAAGAGCGCCTCGGAGCCCTTGAGCGCCGAGAAGTCGTCGTCGTAGGTCGTGAAGCCCCGGGAGAGGCCGATGCTGTGGTTGAGCACATACGCGCTCACGAAGGCGCCGGTGCGGTAACCCTCGGCGGCGAGGCGCTCGGCCAAGGTGGGGTGCTCGGCCGGCGCGGGGATGCCGTTGAGCAGCACACCGTGGCTCCAGGGGCCTAAGCCGGTCATCAGGCTCGTGTGGGAGGGGCCGGTGACGGGGATCGGCGCCAGGGCGGCCTCGTAGAGCACCCCCTCGGCGGCGAGGCGGGCGAGCGTGGGGGTGGTGGTGCGGGCGCCGTACACGCCCAGGTGATCGGCCCGGGTGGTGTCTAAGGTGACGATCACGACGCTCTTGGCGCCCGGGGTGGGCGCGGGGTGGGCCGGCGCCTGCTGCCAGCGGGCGAGGGGGTTCACCAGCGCCAAGCCCAGGGCCAAGGCCACCCGGACGGCGCTGGGGCCTCGACGGAAGAGCGCGCCGAGGCCCAAGATCAGCCCGACGCCGCCCAGCAGCGCGGCGGGGCTGCCCACCCACCATGGCGCCTCGCCAAAGGGCGGGGCGTCGGTGGTGACGAGCAGGGTCAGCTCGAAGAGGCCCAAGGCGACGGCGGCGCCGACCACGCCGTCCGATGCGCCGCGCTTTGTGATCCCGCCGAGGAGCGCGCCGGGGACGAGGCCGATGAGGGCGCCGAGGACCGCCGCGCCCAAGGCCAAGGGCAGGGGAGAGGGCAACCACAGCCGCCCCTCGGCCCAGACCGCGCCGGCCTCCCCTACGCCATAGAGCGCACCCGCGACCGCAGCGCCGAGGGCAGACCACACAACCGACTGGATCCTGTTCATAGACTCGGTTTAGCGCGAGATCGGCCCAACGCCCAGAATCAAGCGATGACGGCGCTTTGCGGGACCGGGCCACACTCCGGCCCCTTGATCTTGCGCAAAAACCATGCAAAGATGCTCGGCTGGCTTCCCGCCAACGCTGATACTCTTCGGCCTCCCCCCTCCTCACGCGCTCCCCCAAGCGCGCGTGTCGCCCTTGAGGTGCTGATGACCCGTCCCCTGCTCGCGCTGGCCCTGGCCGCCGCCCTCCTCTCCCCAGGTGTCGCCTGGGCGAAGGAGGTCGCCGTGGCGCCGATGCTCGCGAAGCCCGGGCTGGACCCGAAGATCTCCCAGGCGTTCACCGACACCATCGCCGTCGAGCTGGGTTTCCGCCCCGAGTACGACGCCGTGGACCAGCTCGCCGCGCCGCCTGCGGGCTACAACCTGGCCTGCCTCACCGCCCCGGCCTGCCTCAAGAAGGTCGGCGTGGCCACGGGCAAAGACCACCTCATCGGCGGCTGGGTGGCCCCCGGGGCCGAAGGGTTCGACGGCGAGCTGGTGCTCGTGGACGCCAAGACCGGCGCCATCATCCGCACCCGGGCGTTCACCATGGGCAAAGACACCATGGGGTCGGATCTGCCCAAGGTGCTGCGGGAGCTGCTCACCGGCGAAGGCGCGACAAAAGCCGCGAGCCCCGTGACCGCCGACTCCTTCGATGACGAGGACGACTTCGCCTTCGACGACGCGTCGACCAGCCCCAAGATCGCCACGCCGGGCAACAGCGGGCGCACGCTGGACGACTTCGAGGAGCCTGAGGACGAGTACGAGACCGAGGCCCGCCTGAAGGCCGAGGCTGAGGCCAAGAAGAAGGCCGAGGCTGAAGCGGCGCGGAAGAAGGCCGAGGCTGAGGCCGCCGCGAAGGCGAAGGCCGAGGCGGAGGCGAGAAAGAAGGCCGAGGCTGAGGCCGCCGCCAAACGTGCCGCTGAAGAGGCCGCGCGCCAGAAAGCCGAGGCCGCCGCGCGCCAGAAGGCCGAGGCCGAGGCCGCCGCGAAGGCCGCCGCCGCCGCCAAAGCCGCGGCGTCCAAGCCGCCCCCGGCCGACGACGACGAGATCAGCTTCGGCCAGGTCGACCTCAACCAGATCGAGGTCGACATCTCGGAGATCAACTTCGGCTCGGCGACGCCGGAGGTCATCGAGGACGAGGAGTACGTCGAGGACGACGGCGACGACTACGACCGCGACTTTGACGAGCCCGACGATGAGGACGAGGAGGAGCTCGACGAGGACGACCTCGCGGATCTCGACGAGCTCGACGGCCCTTCCTCTTCCAAGTCCTCCAAGTCGAGCTCCACGAAGTCGTCGAGCGGCTCGAAGTCTTCTAGCAGCTCGAAGTCGCCGAGCGGCTCGACGAAGTCCTCGACGACGAAGGTGGAGCCCAAAGACGACGTCGAGCCGCGCATGAGCCTCACCCTGCGCGCCGGCGTGAGCAACTACTACCCCTTCACCTTCATGACCTACGGCGGTGAGCTCTCGGTCCCGGCGGGGGAGAACATCTACTTCAAGATGGGCGTCGAGGGCTTCGCCACCAAACGCACCATCCCTCCGGCGCTGCAGCCCCAGTACAACGGCCAGTCCGAGGTCTGGAACACGGTCACCCCGGTGAACCTCGGCGTGGTCTACGCCTTCGGCTCGGGCAAGGCGCGGCCGTACATCGGCGCCGACGCCACGGTCACGGCCTATGTGCTCCAGCCGATCGAGGTCGCCCCGGGCCTGCGGGCGCGGGCGGGCGTGGACCTCTTGCTCAGCGAGAGCTTCGCGCTGAACGTCAACGTCAACGGCGGCTTCTGGTACGGCAAAGGCTTCAAGAGCATCGACGTGCGGATGGCGGAGCTCGGCTTGGTGCCGCAGCTCGCCGTGGGCACGGTGTTCTACTTCTGAGGCTTCGCCAAAGGCCGCCTCCGACATCGTCTCAAGGTTCGTATGACCCGCTCGATCGGCCTCGTGAACTTCGCCCAGGGCGGCGTCTACCTCTTCTTCGCCG
>JAKLKE010000300.1:3494-7399 GCA_023150775.1 Myxococcota bacterium | reverse complement strand
CCGCCGCGACCCGAAGGTCAACCAGACTTAGCCCTTGCGGGGCCGACGGCGGCGTTTTGGCGCGCCGTCTCCAGCGGCCTCAGCCTCCTCGACCGCGGCGGGCTCGGCGACGGTCTCAACGACCGGCGGGGCCTCGACGACGGGCGCGGCCTCTTTGTTGGCCTCGCCGCGGCGTGACCGGGTGCGCTCACGGGGCTTGCGTGGGGCCGGGGCAGGGGCCTCCTCCTCGACGACCGGGGCCAGCTCGACGTCCTCGACGGACGGCGGCAGAGGCTCCTCGTCTTGGGGGGCGGCGCTGACGGGGGCGGGACGCTCCTCGGGCTCGGCCTCAACGCGCGGCTCCTCGGCGCGGTCGCTCTCGCCGCGCTCATCGCCGCGGTCGCCACGACGACGACGACGACGACGGCGTTTGCCGCCGGTGGCGCTGTCGTCATCAAGCTCGGCGAGGGGCGGGGTGTCCCGGCGGTCGCGGCGGGGCGGCGGGGCGGCCGACTCGGCGTCGCCGTCCTCATCCGTCGGCTCGACGCTCATCGGGCGCGGCGGCCGAGGCGGCGGGGCGGGGCGGGCGCTCCAGGCGAGGAGCTCCTCGACCTCACGGGTGTGCCGCCGGTCGCCGAAGAGCAGCTCCGAGAGCTCGGGCACGGACGACTTCAGCTCGACGCCAAGCTCCTTGAGGCGGCTCACGTAGACCTGGTCCAGCAGCTTGACGAGGTCTTCAGGGCTGCGGTCGAGCACGAAGGGCGCGAAGAAGCTGCGAACGGCCTCGCCGTCGGGGTGCAAGAAGGCGCCGCCGCGGTGCAGCGCGTTGATCACGCTCTCGACCTGGCGCTGGGTGAGGGGATCCCCACGCTCATGGGCCCGGTTGGTGAGATCCTGAATCATCCACTGGAGGTTCACCCGGCGTTTGCGCTCGTTGCGCTGGCGCACGGCCTCGTGAAGCGCGCGGCACAGCTCGGCGCGGTCGCTGCGGGTGAGGGGCTCAAGCTCTTCAGCGGTGAGCTGCTCGTAGAGCCTGCGGGTGGGGTCGCTGTCCACGGGGATCGGCGCGGGCGGCGGGCGGTGGTGCTCGACGGGCTCCAGATCCGGGGCGCCGACGAGGTAACCGCCGCCGCGCTCGTCACGCTCTAGGCGCACGACGCCGTTGCGGGCGCAGAACTCCATGAAGCGGGTCATCGTCGAGAAGCCCAGGTCGGCCTCAGAGAACGATGACTCCTTGCGCAGGATGGCCTCTTTGATCTTGGAGGCCTGAACCGGCGCCGGGTCGTCGCGCTGCAGAGACTCCAGCGCCTCGGTGACGAGCTCCATCGCCTCTTCGCGGGTGAACTCGGTGACCTCTTCGCTCTTGCCTTTGCGGCGGCTGCGCTGGGTGCGCTCGCTGCGGAGGGTGTCGTAGAAGAAGAACTCGTCGCAGGCCTCGATGATGAGGCGGGAGGTGCTGCGCCGCGTGCCGCAGCCGAGCACCCGCTTGTCGAGCTCACGGAGCTTCGTGATGAGCGGGGTGAAGTCCGAGTCGCCGGAGACGATGCAGTAGGTGTCGACGTAAGACTTCGTGAACGCCAGCTCCATGCAGTCCACGACGAGCGCGACGTCGGCGCGGTTCTTGTCTTGCATCCCGTGGGCGGAGAGCTCAAAGAGGGAGATGCCCTCAAAGAGCAGCTCCTTCTTGTGGCGGGCGAAGCGGCCCCAGTCTGCGTAGGAGCGAGCGACCAGCACCCGACCGCGCTCGCGCAGGCGGTTCATGATGAGGCCAATCTCCAGCTTCCCCAGGCCCTCTTTCTCGACACCCGCGGCGAGGTTCTCGAAGTCGATGAGTACCGCGATGTTGTTTTCCAAGCGTTGTCCGTGTTCTTCCTCCCATCAGGGGGGGAGGAGCTGTGCTGGCGCCGAGTCGGAGTCGAGCTGCGGGGCCAGGGGCCGACCCTAGCCCAATTTGGGGTCTTTCGCAAGGTCTCGCCCCGCGTGGCCCACAAGGCGTCGAGCCCCCGACGGGGTTAATGGGGCCAGGAGGAGACTCTGATGACCACGTTTAGCCGTTTCGCGGGCACCTCACGCTACATCGCCGATGACGACCTCATGGCCTCGGTCAACGCGTCGATCGCGCTCAAGCGCCCGCTCTTGGTCAAAGGTGAGCCCGGCACCGGCAAGACGATGCTCGCCAGCGCCGTGTCCGAGGCCTTGGGCCTGCCGATGTTGACCTGGCACGTCAAGTCCACGACAAAAGCCGCCGAGGGCCTCTACGCCTACGACGTCGTGCAGCGCCTCAACGACTCCCGCTTCGGCGGCGGCGACGTCTCCGACATCCGCCGCTACATCCGCCTCGGGCCCATGGGCCAGGCCTTCGCCGCCGAGAAGCCCGTGGTGCTGCTCATCGACGAGATCGACAAGGCGGACCTGGAGTTCCCCAACGACCTCCTCCGTGAGCTCGACGAGATGCGCTTCACCATCTCCGAGCTCGACGAGACGGTGAGCGCCGTGCACCGCCCGGTCACCCTCATCACGTCCAACGCCGAGAAAGAGCTCCCCGACGCCTTCTTGCGCCGCTGCGTCTTCCACTACATCGCCTTCCCCGACCGCGAGCGCCTCGCCCGCATCGTTCATTCGCACCACCCCGACCTCGACCAGCAGCTCATCAGCGCGGCGATGGACCGCTTCTACGCCCTGCGCAAGCTCGACGGGATGCGCAAGAAGCCCTCCACGAGCGAGCTTCTGGACTGGCTCGTGGTGCTCAGCCGCGCCGGTGTGCCCGCTGAAGAGCTGCGCCGGGCCTTGCCCTTCTCCGGCGTGCTCCTCAAACAAGAGGAGGACCTCCTGCTCGGCCACAAGACGCCGCGTCGGGCGGGCGTGTGAGCGAGCCCGTCGCCGGGCGGCTCTTTTTGCCGCTCTTGTTCAACCTGCGCGCCCAAGGGCTCGGCGTGGGTCTAAACGAGTGGCTGGCGTTCATCGAGGGCCTCACCGCGGGCCTCGCCCGAGATCTCGACGGCGTCTACCGCCTCGGCCGCGCGCTGCTCGTGCACAGCGAGGCCCACTACGATCATTACGACCTCGCGTTCTCCGCCACCTTCGCCGGGGTCACCCTAGAGCCCAAGCTCAAGGCGGCGCTGGAGGACTTCTTGCGGGATCCTCTGGCCTTCACTGAAGGCCGCGCGCCGGGAGAGCACGACTTCAAGAGCGTCGAAGAGCTGCTAGAGGCCTTCCGCAAGACCCTCGCCGAGCAAAAAGAGCGCCACCAAGGCGGCAACCGCTGGGTGGGCACGGGGGGCACCTCGCCCTATGGCACGGGCGGCAAAGCCAACATGGGCCTGCAGCTCGGCGAGTCGTCCGGCGGCGGGGGAGGGGGCATCCAGCTCGCCGCCGAGCGCCGCTGGTCCGAGTACCGCACCGACCTCGCCTTGGACGTGCGCGACTTTAAGGTGGCCCTGCGCGCCCTGCGCAAGCTCGCCCGGGAGGGGGTGGAGGAGCTCGATCTCGACGAGAGCATCCACGCCACGGCCCGGCAGGCGGGGGAGATTGAGCTCGTCTTCAACCCCGAGCGCGCCAACCGCGCCCAGGTCGTGCTGCTCATGGACGCCGGCGGCTCGATGAGCCCCCACGCCGCCTTGGTCTCCCGCCTGTTCACCGCGGCGCAGGAGCTCAAGACCTTCAAGACCTTCGAGCACTTCTACTTCCACAACTGCATCTACGGCTGGCTGTACAAGAGCTACCAGACCTTCGAGCGGGAGCGCACCGTCGATGTCTTGGCCCGGCTCACTCCCCGTCACCGCCTGATCCTCGTCGGTGACGCGTCGATGGCGCCTTACGAGCTGTTCTCCAACTTCGCGGGCTACGGCGACACCTCCCCAGCGGGCATCGAGTGGTTACGTCGGCTCAAAGAGCGCTGCCCGTCGAGCGTCTGGCTGAACCCCGAT
>JAKLKE010000300.1:0-3484 GCA_023150775.1 Myxococcota bacterium | reverse complement strand
TCTTCCCGATGCAACCGCTCACCTTGGACGGCCTAAGGTTGGCGGTGAGGGAGCTTCGGGCCGCGCGCTGAGTTCTCGCCCTTGTCAGGGGGCGCACAACGCAGTACACTCGCGACCCGGCTGGTGAGAGTGGCTCTACGGAGCCACGCTGGGGCGTCGACAAGTGGTAAGTCAACGGATTTTGATTCCGTTTACCGCAGGTTCGAATCCTGCCGCCCCAATCCCAGCCTGGCCACCCCCACCACGGTGTCGGAATGGCGTCCCTCGGATATGGCGAGATCAAGCTCTTCTCCGGCAACGCCAACCCCGAGCTGGCCACGGCCATCGCGGCGCACCTCGGGTTGAAGCTGGGAGATGCCAAGGTCTCCCGCTTCTCCGATGGTGAGGTGCAGGTCGAGATCGGCGACAACGTGCGCGGTCGGGATGTCTACATCATCCAGCCGACCTGCGCCCCGGCGAACGATCACCTCATGGAGCTGCTCATCATGGGCGACGCCTGCAAGCGGGCGAGCGCTGGGCGGCTCACGGCGGTGATCCCGTACTACGGCTACTCTCGCCAAGACCGAAAGGTCGCCCCCCGGGCGCCGATCACCGCGAAGCTCGTCGCTGATCTGCTCACCGCCGCGGGCTTTCACCGCGTGCTGACCATCGACCTGCACGCCGGGCAGATCCAGGGCTTCTTCGACATCCCCGTGGACAACCTCTACGGCTCGACAAAGCTCGTGAGTTACCTCCGCGAGAAGGTCGGTCGCCGGGATGACATCGTCGTCGTCTCTCCCGACGCTGGCGGTGTGGAGCGCGCGCGCGCTTACGCCAAGCACCTGCGCGCGGGCCTCGCCATCGTCGACAAACGCCGCAGCGGGCCGAACGTCGCGGAGATCATGCACATCATCGGTGACGTGCGCGGCCGCTACGCGGTGCTCGTGGACGACATGATCGACACCGCGGGCACCTTGGCCAAGGCCGCGTCCGCCATCGTCGAGGCCGGGGCCACCGGGGTCATGGCCGTCGCCACCCACGCGATCCTCTCGGGCAACGCCGCCCAGCGCATCGCCGAGAGCGCGCTCGATGAGGTGGTCGTCAGCAACACCGTGCCGCTGAGCGAGTCCGCCCGGGCGACGGGGCGCATCACCGTCGTCACCATCGCCGATGTGCTCGCCGAGTCGATCCGCTCGATCCACCACGCCGACTCCGTCTCGCGGCTCTTCCGGATCTGAGCTGATTCGCCCCCAGGGCGGCCCCGGCGGTTGACATGCCCCCGCCGCTCCAATAGGAGGCGCCGTCCGGTAGGGCCACGTTCGTGGCGCTCCGTGCGGGCGACGCCGGGTAACCACAAGTCGTGGTTGCTCCAGAGTCCATGGCGCCGTTCGTGATTCCTTTGGCCCGGCCTTGTCCGCGCCCGAGGACGCAGTTCGCCGCTGCGGGTGAGAGGACTCCACCCTACTCAGGGATCCTCCACCATGAACACCATCCCGTTGCAGGCCACGGTCCGCGAGACCTTCGGCAAGGGCGAAGCCCGCAAGCTGCGCGCCAAGGGCAACATCCCGGCGCTGGTCTACCGCGCCGGCGGTGCGCCGAAGCACATCGCCCTCGACCCCCTGGTCCTCACGAAGCTCTTCCGGGCTTCCAACAACCAAAACACCCTCCTCGACGTGCAGGTAGACGGCCAGTCCTACATCTGCATCGTGCGTGAGGCGCAGAAGCACCCGGTCAGCCGCGAGCTTCTTCACGTCGATCTGTACGAGGTCCTCCCGACCGAGTCCGTCCTCATCGAGGTGCCCCTCCTCGCGTCTGGTCGCGCGGCGGGCGTCGCGGCGGGCGGGAAGCTCAACGTGCTGGCGCGCTCGGTGAACGTCCGCTGTCTGCCCGCCGACATCCCCGCGGTCATCGACGTTGACGTCACCCCGCTGAACATCGGCGAGGGCCTGCGCATGTCGCAGATCCCCGCGCCCGCGGGCTGCACCTTTGTCTTCCCGATCGACTTCAACGTCGTGCTCGTGGTCGGCAAGCGCGTTGACACCAAGGGCGACGAGAGCTGATTCATCATGTGGCTGATCGTCGGTTTAGGAAACCCGGGCGCGCGCTACGAAGAGACTCGGCACAACGCCGGGTTTCTCGTCGTGGAGCGCCTCGCGTCTCGCTGGAACATCGACGTCAGCCAGAAGCTCTTCGGCGCGCTGGTCGGCGCGGGGCAGGTCGCGGGCCACAAGGTGGCCATGGCCATGCCCCAGAGCTTCATGAACCTCTCCGGTCAGCCCACCCGCTCGGTGATGGGGTTCTACAAGATCCCCGCCGAGCGGGTGCTCGTTGTGCACGATGAGCTGGACATCCCCTTTGGAGATGTTCGCCTCAAGGTGGGCGGCGGTCATGGCGGCCACAACGGCCTCCGCGACCTCGGCGCGCAGCTCGGCGGCCCGGGCTTCCCCCGGGTTCGGGTGGGCATCGGACGCCCCCCCGCTGGCTGGGACACCGCTGATTATGTCCTCGGCCGCTGGAACCCTACGGAGCGTGACTCGTTGGGGGCCGTGGTCGACACGGCGGCCGACGCCGTCGAGGCCGTCCTCAAGGACGGCGTTCAGCTCGCCATGAACCAGATCAACGCCCGCGTGAAGTCGCCGAAGTCTTCGCCGCTCCCGGGCTCATCTCTACTCAGCTTGGCCGTCTTGGCCGCAGGAGTCATGTAAACATGGACCCTCTCAACTACGCCATACCCGCTGCGGGAGTCTTCGGGCTCTTGTACGCGGCGTACAAGGCGAACTGGGTACTCCAGCAGGACGCCGGTGAGGCGAACATGCAGGAGATCGCCCGGCGCATCGAGGAGGGCGCGATGGCCTTCCTCAACCGCGAGTACCGGGTGCTCTCGGTGTTTGTGGTCATCGTGGCCGGCCTGCTCGCCGCGAGCAGCTACGCGACGCCGAACCAGACCCCCTTCGTGGCGGTGTCCTTCATCGTCGGCGCCTTCGCCTCGGCGCTCTCGGGCTTCTTCGGGATGCGCATCGCCACCAAAGCGAACGTCCGCACCACGGCGGCGGCCCGCAAGAGCCTCCCCGACGCCCTGAACGTCGCCTTCGCTGGCGGATCGGTCATGGGCATGTGTGTGGTCGGGCTCGGGCTCATCGGCTTGAGCACGCTGTTCTTCCTCTACTACCACCAGTTCTCCGGTGGGAACCTCGTCCTCACCCTGAACGTCATCACCGGCTTCTCGATGGGCGCCTCCTCCATCGCGCTCTTCGCGCGCGTGGGCGGCGGCATCTACACCAAGGCCGCTGACGTCGGCGCTGACCTCGTCGGCAAGGTCGAGGCCGGTCTCCCCGAGGACGACCCCCGCAACCCCGCCGTCATCGCCGACAACGTCGGTGACAACGTCGGCGACGTCGCGGGCATGGGCGCGGACCTCTTCGAGTCCTACGTCGGCGCCATCGTCGGCGCCATGGTGCTCGGGCTGTCCTTTGAGGCCGTCACCACGGGCGTCAGCATGGGCCCG
>JAKLKE010000002.1 GCA_023150775.1 Myxococcota bacterium | reverse complement strand
GCGCACGCCGTTGTGTACGGGCAGGCAGAGGAGCTGGTCGAGGCGCAGGCGGCCGTCGGAGTCCTCTCGCTCGGCGCGGCGCTGCCGGGCCCGCTGCAGCGCCCGGCGCAGGCGCTCGGGGTCTACGGGCTTCACGACGTAGTCCAGGGCCTCCACGTCGAAGGCCTTCGCCGCGTAGTGGTCCCAGGCGGTGACGAAGATGACGTCCGCCGCGCCGCTGAGCTGGGTCACGACGTCAAAGCCCGAGCCGCCGGGCATCTCGACGTCGAGGAGCACCAGATCCGCGGGGATCGTCTTGAGCTGGTTGAGCGCGGCGCTCGCGCTGTCGGCCTCGCCGACGACCTCGACGTCGTCATGGGCCGAGAGCAGGCGCCGCATCGCCTGGCGCGCGAGGCGCTCGTCATCTACCAAAAACACACGCAGGCTCATGTCGCCTCCGGTCGCGTGACGAGGCTCGCCTGGACCTCGCCGTCGTCGTTCTGGGTGAGGGTGAACAGGTGGCGTCTGGGGAAGAGGGTCTCAAGGCGCTCCCGCAGGTTCTTGAGGCCTACGGCGCCGTCGCGGTCTTGGGCGGACAAGGCCCCGGTGTTCCGCACGACGAGGTGCAGCGCGCCGCCCTCGTTGTTCGCGGCGAGGCTCAGCCGCAGGGGCATCGAGCTCGACCTCATGCCGTGCTTCACCGCGTTCTCGACCAAGGTGAGCAGGGCCAGGGGCGGCAAGAGCAGGGCCTCGGCGGCGGGGGCGACCTGCTCGCTCACCACGAGGCGCTCATCAAAACGGGTGCGCTCGATGTCGAGGTAAGCCCGCACGATGGGCAGCTCATCGGAGAGAGGCACCAGCGCCGCGCCGCGCCGGAGGCTGTAGCGCAAGACCTCAGAGAGCCGCAGGATCATCTCCTGGGCCCGGGCCGGGTCTTCGTCGACGGCGCCGTAGATCGAGTTGAGCGCGTTGAACAGAAAGTGGGGGTTCAGCTCTTGGCGCAGGCTGTCGAGGCGGGCCTCCGTGGCCTGGGCCTGCATCGCCAAGAGCGCGACCTGCTCGGCCTGGGCGCGCAGGTTCGACATGATCGCCAAGAACAGGCCCGACCAGGCGACGAGCAGCATCAAGAACGGCACGCCGGGGAAGAGCAGCTCACCCACCACCGAGGGCCGACCCGGCGGCCCGTGATCGCCACCGCCGGGGCCTCGCTCACGAAAGACCGGCGGGGGCCGCACCAAGAACGCGACGGCGGCGCAGGGCAAGGCGCCGAGCAGGCAGACGCCGAGGACGTGGGCGACGGTCTGGGGGATCGGCCGGGGCTGATCGACGAGGCGCCGCAGGCTCGGCACCAGAGCGCTGGTGACCAAAAACCCCGTGCCGCCCATGGCGAAGGTGCGCCACATCGCCTCCGAGACCGGCACGTCCATGACATGCCGGAGCAAGGAGAGCAGGCCGAGGCCAAACAGCACCGAGAGCGTGAGCCAGAGCCCGCCCTGAAACAGCCAGAAGCCCTGGGGCAGCGGGGTGCGGTGGGGTTTTGTGGCCGACGTCATGCCGCCCAGTATCTCGCGTCTGCCCAGCCTCAGGGGGGAGGCTCGGCGAGCGGCGCGGCGGAGGGCGTCAGCGGCGCCAGCGGAAGATCTTCACCGGCGGGATGTTCCGCACCTCGGAGAACTCCTCCGCGGGGCCAAGCTCCGGCGTGCCCAGCTTCTCGACGTGATCGCGGAACTGGTACGCCACGAAGCAGCCGCCGGGGGTGAGGGACTCCCGGATGGAGCGCAGGATGTTCACGGCGACCTCTTTGGGCATCGTCGAGAACGGGATGCCGGAGAGGATCGCGTCGGCCTTCTCTAGCTTGTGCTCGTCGAGGGCCTGGAGGATGTGCTCGGCGCTGCCGTTCCACACGATGAGGCGGGGGTCGGTGAAGCGCTCTTGAAGGCGGCGGGCGAACTCGGGGGAGATCTCGATGGCGAGGAGCTTGGCGTCCTCAGGCATGGCCTTCAAGAACGCCTCGGTGGTGCCGCCGGTGCCCGGCCCCAGCTCAACGACGACCTTCGCCGTGGCGAGCCCCGCGATATCGACGAGCTTCTTCTCTAAGAACCGAGAGCTGGGGATGATCGAGCCCACCTCCTTCGGTCGCGCGAGGAAGCCTTGTAGAAAGGCGATGCCGTTGTTTGGGGACAGCCGGGTCTCGCTGGCCATAGGTCTTCCTCCGGGGGGTGTGGCTGGATCGCCCCGTTTTTACCCACACGCGCCCCCCTGCGCAAGAAATCGACGTGGGCTTTACGGCCTTGACCAACCCAGCGCACGCGGCCGGGCGGTGACTCACACGGAGGGCGCCGTGTAGAGATAGAGTAAGCACCGTGATGACAGGATCCGAACCTCCTGAGCGCTCTCTACGACTCGGGGCCGACCGCGCCCGGCGGGCGCTTGGGCTCAGCCTCGTCGCCGCGCTCCTCGTCTTGCCTCGGATCGCCCCGGCGACGGTCGCCGAGCAGCGCGCCCGGCTGCCGCCCGCGGCGGAGTGTGACGACCCGATCACCGGCACCTGGAAGGCCCAGGTCTACCGGGCCGAGCGTGAGCAGTGGACGGAGTGGACGCTGATCCTCCGCCGCAGCGAGGACGACAAGGAGCGCCTCGTCGGCGAGATCATCAACCACTCTTGGTACGGCGGCGCTGAGCTGACTGCGCCGCCGACCTGTGAGCGCACCCGCGCCCACTGGGTCGTCTCCACCGACGCTGAAGGCTATGTCTCCAATGGAGACATCCACGTCCAGGGCGTCGGGGAGTGGCGAAAGGACGAGGCGATCTGCGGCCCCGGGCCCGGGGGCTACAACCTCGACCACTTCTCTGGGGCCTTAGAGCACGGCCTTCACGAGTTTCAGTCGGTCAACAACGACGGCGGGGTGTCGGTGAACGAGCCGACGGTGTTCCGCCGGGTGCTCTGCCTCGTCCCCGCCGCCGAGCAGCCCCGCCTCGACCTCAAACCTCCTCCCCCGTTTTCACCCCCCGCCCGAGGCTGTGAGCTGTGGTGAGCCCCCGCGCCCGCGCTTGGATCTTCGCCTTCGTCGTGTCGATGGGCCCCGGCCTCGCCCGGGTCGCCTCAGCCACCGTCGCTGAGCAGCGCGCGCGGCTGCCGCCCCCGGCGGACTGCGAGGACCCGGTCACCGGCACCTGGATGGCGCACACCTACTCCGACAACCTCCTCATGTGGACGGAGTGGACGCTCACCGTCGGCCGCGACCCCGCCGACCGCGAGAAGCTCTCCGGCCGCATCGTCAACCACTCCTGGGACGGCCCGAAGACCGACCCCAAGCCGCCCTTGTGCACCGGGCGCCTGCGGGCGGTGATCTCGATGGACGCTGAGGGCAAGGTCGAAGACGGCGTGATCCATTTCTTCGGCGTCGGCGAGTGGCGCCTCGATGAGGTGCTGTGCGGTCGCTGGAGCGGTGGCTACAATCTTGACCACTTCTCTGGGCAGATTGACGACGCCCTCCACGAGTTCCAGTCCGTCAACAACGACGGAGGCATGGCGGTGAACGAGCCTACGGTGTTTCGCCGGGTGCGGTGTCTGGATGACGCCTCGCTCCAGCTCCCGGCCCATGTGGACCCGCCGCCGTTTCAGCCGCCCAGCGCCGGCTGTCTGGGGGGCTTTTGAGCCTGCGTCCCCAGGTCTTGTTGGGCGTGGCGGGGCTCTTCGCCCTGCTCGTGCTGCCGCGTGTGGCCCCGGCGACGGTGGCTGAACAACGCGCCCGGCTGCCGCCCCCCAAGACCTGCGACGACCCCGTCGCCGGGGTGTGGATGTCTCACCAATACTCCGAGCGCCGGGGCACCTGGGACCAGTTCACCCTCAACATCCACCGCGACCCCGCCGCGCCGGGGCGCCTCACCGGCACCATCCACAACCACGTCTGGG
This sequence comes from Myxococcota bacterium, assembly GCA_023150775.1. GTDB lineage: Bacteria > Myxococcota_A > UBA796 > UBA796 > CAJQPC01 > JADKFE01. The sequence continues at coordinate 112,909 of JAKLKE010000002.1, read as the reverse complement.
GCGGCGGCCCCGCCGACGAGCGGCCTCCGCCCTGTGAGGGCCAGCTCGACGTGGTCGTGCGCATGAGCGCCCAAGGCCAAGCCGACGGCCTCAAGCTGCGTTTTGACGCCTTGGACTGGGCGGTGGAGTCCACCCTCTGCCGCACGAGCGGGGGCTACGACCTCGACCACTTCTCGGGCACCATCGACCCGGCCTTGCAAGAGTTTCAGTCGATCAACACGTATGCGGAGGGCACCCAGACCGAGGCCACGGTGTTCCGCCGTATCCGTTGTTTGGACGAGGACGACCCCCCAGACGCGCCCGTGGTGCTGCCCGAGCGCACGCCGCCGCCGCCGTTTCAGCCGCCGTCCTCTGGCTGCGGGGGCTGGGCGTGAGCCCCCGGGCCCGCTCGACCCTCGGCGTGGCGGGGCTCTTCGCCCTGCTGGTGCTGCCGCGTGTGGCCCCGGCGACGGTGGCTGAACAACGCGCCCGGCTGCCGCCCCCCAAGGCCTGCGACGACCCCGTCGCCGGGATCTGGGTGTCGCACCAGTACGCCCCTCGGCGCGGCATCTGGGACCAGTTCACCCTCACCATCGGGCGAGATCCGGCGGACAAAAAGCGCCTCGTGGGCACCATCCACAACCACGTCTGGGCCGGGGGCAAAGAGGACGAGCAGCCGCCGCCTTGTGAGGGGCATCAAGACTACGTCGTCGTGATGAGCGCCGAGGGGGAGGCCGACGGCCTCACGATCCGCTATGACGGGCTCGACTGGAAGGTGGAGTCCCAGACCTGCGGGGGGCGTGTTGGCTACAACATTGATCACTTTGTCGGCACCATCGACCCGGCGCTCCAAGAGTTTCAGTCGCTCAACAACGACGGGGGCGAGGCGGTGAACGAGCCGACGGTGTTTCGCCGCATCTCCTGTGGGGACGATGGGGAGCTCGCCGCCGGGGCGCGGCCGGTCGTGCTCACGCCGCCGCCGTTTCAGCCGCCGAGCTCTGGCTGTGGGGGGCTGTTTTGAGCGCAGCGCCGCCTTCGCCCGTCGCCGAGACGCGCCCCGAGGCCCCGCCGCGCCCTCCGTGGCGAGGGCGGATCTTGGGCGGCCTTCGTCTTGCCCGGGACACCTTCCCCCTCACCCCCGCCGGGTGCCTGCTCCTCGCCGGGGCGCTGTGGGCGCTGTTGGGCCCGGGGCTCGGTCACCATGACCTCGTGCTCTTGATCTTGGGCGTGCTCGGCGCGCTGGTGACGGCGCTCTCGGCCCTGCTCGTCGGGGTGGCGGCGCTCTTGGCGCGCTCCGGGCTGCCTGAGGATCCCGTCACACGAGAGACTGAAGCCGGGCGCTGGACGACCACGGGCTTCTCGGCGCCGAGCCTGTGGTACCTGCCCATGGTCGGCCTCACCTGGCGCTGGGACGAGCCCGCCGGAGAGGTCGAGGTGAGTCGGGAGGGCGGTCGGCTCATCGAGCGGGTGCGCCTCACGCGCCGGGGCGAGTGGCCCGAGGTGCGTCGGGCCTTTGAGGTTGAGGACGCCTTCGGCTTGGCCTCGATCCGGTTCTTTCATGTCGAGCGCGGCGCGATGCGGGCCATGCCCAACACCGGGCGCCTGCGGGACGTGCAGGTCGTGCAGGGCCTCGCCGGGGGTGACGACCGGGAGCACCCGCTCGGCCCCGCCGCCGGGGATCTCATGGACATCCGGCGTTATGGCCCGGGGGATCCGCTGCGGTTTGTGCTGTGGAAGCTCTACGCGAAGAGCGGCCAGCTCCTCGTGCGCACCCCCGAGCGGGCCATCGCCCCGATCAAACGCACCGTGGCCTACCTTGTTGTGGGCCAAGACGACGAGGCCGCCGCCGGGGGCCGCGCCTTGGTGTTTGTGCCCGGCGTGCCCGGCCCCTGGATGCGAAAGGTCGTCGAGGCCACGGCGGGGCGGTTCACCGAGCTTGAGTTCGCGGTCTGTGTGGACGGCCTCAAGCCGCCCCAGGCGCGCTCTTGGCTCAGCCGCGCCCTGCTCTCCGAGGCCGACGACGCGCAAAAAGGCATCGACACGGCGGCGTTGGTCGAGGTCGTCTCGACGCTCACCCGGGCCCGGGCCCGGGTCACGGTCCTCGACCGAGAGGGCGGCGTGGTCGTGCCTTCTGACCAGCTCTACCGCATCAAAGGAGCCGCGTCATGATGGCCGTCCTCCGCGCCTTTCGCCACCCGCTGCGCTGGCTCTTGAGCCTCGTCGCCACCGTCGCGCTCGTCGGCAGCGTCGCGGGCGGGGCGCCGCTTCTGGCCGCTGCCTTTGGCTGCGCCTTGGGCCAGCCCACGGGGGAGCTCCTCGGCCGCTCGCGCCTGCGCCTGCCCGTGGCCATCGGGGCCTTGGTCGGGGCCTTGGGCTTCGGCTTGGGCCTGGGCTGGATGTTCTCCGGCAGCTCCTTGGGGCCCTCGCTCTTGGGGCCGGGCTGGGCGATCATCGCCTCGGACCTCACCCGGGTCGGCGCCACCACCTTCACCCTCTGGGTGGGGCTGCGCCTCTTCGCCCTACGTTTTCCGGCGTTTCTGGCCGTCGAGACCGGCGTGATGGGCCTCACCTTCGCCTTGGGCTTCATCGCCCACCGCGACGGCGCCGTGGCCCGGCCGCTGTGGCTCTCAGACCCGGTCTGGCGCGCGGGTTTTGACCCGGCGGACGCGCTTCTGGCCTTGGGCGCGTTGTTTGGCCTCGGGCTCCTGGCGCTCATGGCGCTAGAGGCGCGCCGACGCCCGGCGCTCTCGGCGGCGCTCTTGGTGCCCGCGCTCACCTTGACCCTGCTCGCGCTCATCGACGCCTCGGGCCTGCAGAAGCCGCCGCCCCCGGCGGAGCTCGCCGAGATCCGCGACGCCATGGGCGACCCGCCCCTGCCCACGCCCCCCGAGGGCCAGTCCGGCAGCGGCGAGAGCCCCACCGAGGAGCCCGACGCTGGCGGCGGCGGCGGCGGAGAGCCCGACGAGGGCGAAGGCGGCGGCGGCGGCCAAGGCGAAGAGCCCGAAGGGGGTGATCAGGGCGGTGAAGAGCCCCAAGGCGGTGAGCAGCCTCAAGGCGGTGAGCAGCCTGAAGGCGGCTCCCCCGGTGAGCCCAAAGAGGGGGACGAGCCCCAGTCTGGCGACGAGGGCGAGGGTGACGGCGCCGCGCCGCCTCCGCCACCCCAGCCCGACGACCTCGACAAGCCGTCCAGCAGCAGCTCACAACCCCAGCCCGTCGCGATCATCCTCTTGGGCGACGACTACAGCCCACCCTCGGAGCTGTTTTACCTGCGCCAAGCTCACGGCCAAGGCGCCCCCGGCTGAAGACGGGCGCGCCGTGGTTCACGCCACCGTCGCCCTGCTCTCCGAGCACGACCGGGCCTTTGGCCTGGAGACCGTGCTCACCTTCAGCCCCGTGGTGAACCCCAACCCCGCGCGGTTTGTGGCGGCGTACAACGTGCGCTCGGCGGCGGTGAGCACGCCCTATGAGGAGCTCCTCACCAAGCCCGTGGGCGACCCGACCTGGACTGAAGAGCAGCGCGCCTACTACACCCTGGTCCCCGAAGACCCTCGCTACGGCGCGCTCGCCCAAGAGATTATCGCCGGGCTGCCCCCCGACGCCCAGGCCTTGCCCTTCGCCCAGGCCCTCGCGGTGAAGCTCTGGCTCGACCGCAGCATGAAGTACACCACCAAAGAGAAGCACCACAACGTGCCTGATCCGACGGCGGACTTCTTGTTCGGCAACCTCACCGGCTACTGCGTTCACAGCGCCCACGCCTCGGTGTTTTTGTGGCGGTCGCTGGGCATCCCCGCCCGGGTGAGCACGGGCTACGCCGTCCAGGCGAGCGAGCTGCAGGGCGCCTCTCTGGTGGTGATGTCGAACAACGCCCACGCCTGGCCTGAGCTGTACATCGAGGGCCTCGGCTGGGTTCCCCTGGACGTCTCCCCGGAGCAGGTGCTCGATGAGCCCGGCGAGCCCGTGGACGAGGAGATGGTCGAGCTGCTCTCGGAGATGGCCCGGGAGAAGCCCGATCCCGTCGCCGCCGAGCGCCGTAAGCCCATCGACTGGGCCGGCGTGGGCCGGTTTGTCCTGCGCCTCGGCCTAGCCACCTTCGGCGCGGCCCTGCTCTTCGCCCTGGCGGCGGCCTACGCCACGAAGCTCTGGCGCCGCCTCGCCCCGCGCCTCGCCTCCGCCCGGGCCTTGCCTCGGGTGGGTTACCGCCTCGCCCTGGACCTGCTCGCTGAGGCGGGGCTCTCCCGCCGCGAGGGCGAGACCCGCGAGGCCTTCGCCCGCCGCGTCGCCGAGGCCGCCCCCAGCTTCGCCCAGATCACGACCTACCACCTCGACGTCGCCATGGGCGACCCGGCGACCTCCCCCTGGCGCAGCCAAGGCCAAGGCCCCTGGCGTGAGGCCCTCACCGCCCTGCGCGCTGAGCTCGGCGCCTCGGTGCGCCTGCGCCGCCGCCTGCTCGGCCTCCTCAACCCCTTCTCCCTCTTCATGGCCCGGTGATTGATGGACTCCTCCGCCCCGACCGCTCCGCCCAGCCCCCCGACGCCCGCCCCGCGCATCACCGGCCTAGAGGGCGCCTACGAGGTCATCCAGCGCCTCCGCAAGCGCCTGCAAGAGCGCGTGATCGGCCGCGACGGCGTGATCGACCTCGTGATCTTGGCGCTCATCGCCGATGGCCACGTCTTGCTCGAAGACTTCCCCGGCTCGGGCAAGACGACCCTCGCCAAGGCGCTCGGCGAGGCCATCGTCGATGACCTGCCCCAGGACGAGATCGCCAACATCCGCCGGGTGCAGTTCACCCCTGACCTGCTGCCTTCAGACGTGACCGGCACCACGGTGTTTGACCCGAACACCGCGCGGTTCCACTTCCGCCCGGGCCCCATCTTCGCCCACGTCCTGCTCGCCGATGAGATCAACCGCACCAGCCCGAAGGTGCAGTCGGCCTTGCTGGAGGCCATGGCCGAGAAGCAGACGACGGTCGACAACCACACCTACCGCCTCGACGACCTCTTCTTCGTCATCGCCACCCAGAACCCCCTGGACCTCGCGGGCACCTTCCCCCTGCCGGCGGCCCAGCTCGACCGCTTCTTGTTCAAGATCCGGATGACCCACATCTCCCGGGACTCGGAGCTGGAGCTGCTCAACAACCTCAAGCGGGTGCGCACCGGCGACGGGGCCACGGCGGCGCCGGTCACCCGCACGGAGATCCTCGACGTGCGGCGGCTTCTGGAGTCGTCGATCTACGTCGCCCCGGCGGTCAAAGAGGCGCTGGTGGACATCGCCGCCGCCACCCGCGCCTCGGATCGGGTGCTCCAGGGCCTCTCCACGCGCTCTCTGGTGCTGATGTTGCCCGCGCTCCAGGCCCGGGCGCTCTCCCAGCGGCGGGCCTATGTGAACGCTGAAGACGTCGAGGCCCTGGCGTTTTATGTCTTCGGGCACCGCCTGGAGCTCGCCCCGGGCGCCGGTCGGTCTGAAGAGGTCATCGCCGCCTGCTGCAAACAGTCCTTGGAGCGCCTCGCCAAGAGCACCCTGCGCCGATGAGCCGCCTCCTCCTCACCCTCGCCCTGCTCTTGCCCGGCCTCGCCGTCGCCCAAGAGGCGCCGCCTGAGGAGCCCGCCGCCGACGCGCCCCAAAAAGACACCGGCGGCGCGGGCCTCCGTTTTGGCCTCGGCGACGGCGCTGAAGAGGTCATCGACCCCGAGCTTTTGGCGATGGACACCCAGACGCTAGAGACCGAGGCCCGGGCGAAGTTTTACGAGACCCAGCTCCTCACCGCCCGGCGCTACGCGGACGAGCTCCTGCGCCGAGATCCCGACAGCGTCGTCGGGCACTTCGTCGTGGGCAACGCAACCCGCGAGGCCGATGGCAACCTGGCCAAGGCGATGTTCCACCTCGGGCGCTCCCGGGAGCTCTACGAGGGCGTTCACGGCACCTGGGGCGCAGAGGGCGACACGCTCCACGCCGACATCTTGCGGTCCACGGTGTACGTCGCCTTGGAGCTTGAGGAGCACCAGTACGCGCTGGACCTCATCGACTACCACGACTCCCGCTACCAGCCCCAGCTCCGCGCCGAGCGCGCCTGGCCCCTGATGAAGCTCGGGCGCTACGACGAGGCCCGGGAGGCCGCCAGCGCCGGTCGTGACGCCGTGGACCCCTGGCAGGCCTCCGTGGGCTGGAACGCGCTGTGCGCGATTGAGACCATGGCCGGCGACCGCGCCGCGAGCCTCGCCGCCTGCGAGGGCGCCTTGGCCCACGAGCGCAAGATGAAGGAGCCCGACCTCACCACGGACGCCTACAACGCGGCCTTGGCGGCGCTCTCCAACCTCAAGTTCACCGACGCCGAGCGCCTGGGCTGGGAGGCCAACACCGGCCAGACCCTCTCCAATACAAACCCCCACACCTTCTTGGCCTTCTTGTTCTTGGCCATGGGCCGGGGCGTCGACGCCGTAGACTCCGTGGGCCGAATGCAGTCCTGGCAGGCCGCGCAGCCCCCCTACCTGCGCGACAAGGGCCGCGCGGCCTCGGACGCCACCTTGGCGATGGTCCTGTGGGTCGCCGGTCGCTCCGAGCCCGCCCTGGCCGCCATCGACCGCGCCATCCTCTTCCCCGACCGCCTGGGCAGCAACAGCGGCCAAGAGGCCCAGGTGAAGGCGAGCCACGCGCTCTTGCGCCTCGCCATCGCCCGCACTCACGCCGAGCGAGACGCCGAGGCCGCGAGCGCCCGGGGCCTCATTCCGCTCCTGTGGAGCCGCCTCTCCTCGTGGATGCCCAGCCTTCAGCGCTGGAGCGACCGCGCCGCCGTTCGCGCGCTGCTCGCCGACCGCGACGCGCTCCTCGACAGCCTTCGCCCCTACCTCTTCGCCCACGGCGTCGACCTGGCCCCCTGGATGACGGGTGAGCTCGTCTCGGTGCTGGGCCCCTCCGTGGTGCGCGCCGCGGCGGATCTGGCCGCCTACAAAGAGCCCGACGAGTCCTTCTTGGGCTATCGCGCGGCGATGGAGGTGGAGATCCTGCACGCCGAGGGCGAAGACGCCGAGGCGCTCATCGCCATGGACGAGGCGCTCTCGAAGCTGCCCAAAGAGGAGCTGCTCCTGCGGGCCCGGGTGACGGCGCGGGGTGGCCAGGCCGCCTGGCGCGACGGCGACGCCCCCCGGGCCTTGGACCTCTTCGTGCAAGCCTACGCCTTAGACCCAGGCGTGATCCGCCGCTTGGGCATCGCCCTGCCGGGCAAGGTCATCGCCCCGCCCGACGGCGGCGACGGCGAGGAGGCCGGGGAGATGTTCGCCCGCTCCCCACGCATCACCAACCACGACGGCGGCTTCACCATCGTGGTCACCGAAGACACCACAGGCCTCACGGCCTGCCTGATGAGCCCCGCCGACGCGCGCCTGCGCTGCGTTCACGGCCCCGAAGAGAACGCCCTGCGCGCCGCGCTCTACCCCGAAGAGGAGGCCGAGCGCCTGGCGAAGGCCGAGGCCGGTGAGGTGATCCCGCCCCGAGAGCTCACCGACCACGACCGGGCGATGGGCCTGGTGCTGACGTTCTACGAGCAGGCCTTCTCGATCCCGCTCGGCGTGTCGAACCTCGACAAACGCAGCCTGGATGGCGTGACGGCGGTGGCGAAGGAGGCCGAGCGTAAGCGGCTGGAGAGCTTGTTGAACCGGCTGGAGACGCCGGGGAAGAAGGGGAGGTAGGGTTAGGGTCGGGTGGGTCGGGGCCGCTTAGGTGAGCTGCAGCGGTCGAGCTGAGGTCCAGACACGAAGGATCGCGCCAAGCCGCCAAGACCTCGGCTCAGTCACCCACGTCGGGGCCACCCAGCCCACCGCTGCGTCACGGCGATCATCGCCGACACCGCAGCCCTCTTAGCGTCTTGGCGCCTTGGCGCGACCTTCATCCCCGCCGCGCGCCGCCACCAAAACGATCGACCTAGACAACGCGCCCGTCCGGTCCTGAAGACCTCAGGCGCCTACGCCCCCCTCAGCCCATCCTTGGTCGTGCTGAGGGGTGCGTCGGAGGCAGACGTCGGCGAGCCCCGCCTACTCCCCCGCCTCATACGTCACGAGGTACGACGTGAGCAGGATGTAGGCGTCGGTGCTGCCATACCCGTCGTTGTACTGCGGCTCAAACATCGCGCGGCCGTCAAACAAGCCGGTGTAGGCCAGCTCGCTTGTCTCGCCAGCCTTCGCCACGCCGGTGAGGTCTACGGTCCAGAGGTCCACCTCTAAGCCGGGGCACCAGCCCGCGCGGCCGTACACCCAGGTGCCGGACTGGTTGGGGATCACGCCCTCGGTGTACACCTGCTCGGCGCAGCCCCAGCGGGTGCCGGCGGTGGGGTGCTCTTTGGTGACCTCGTAGTCGCCGTTCACGGTGAAGCGGTGCTGGTGGTCGCAGAACTCGGCGCAGGCCTCCTTCGTGTTGCCGAAGCCGTGGCCGGTCACAACCGTCATCAGCTCGACCCGGGCGGCGTCGGCGGGGACGGGGACGGTCATCGGCGCGTGGCTGGGGTTGATCAACTCCACCCAGTCGCCGGTGATGGACGTGGGCTCGGCGCCGTCCGCCGTGGTGAAGAGCTCCCAGGCGCCGCCTTCGCAGCCCGCGGCGAGGTCCAGGGCGTCGGCGGCGGGGGTGGCCTCGGCGTCGGCGACGCTCGTGGCGTTGTTCTCCGCCCAGCAGACGTACAGTCCGTCTGTCTGTAACGACACAAACACCCGGCTGTAGCGGCTGGCGCGGTACTCGTTGGAGGCCGCGGCCTTGAGGGTGAGCGCCCCGGCGGCGGGGTCGTAGGACTCCACGGTGAAGTTGTCGGCCTCGCCCTCGATGATGGAGGAGCGCCAGACGCTGCCGTCGAAGCTGTGAAACTTCTGGTGGTTGTAGCCCTCGTTGAAGGTGCCGCCGCCCCAGAGCTTGGTCATCGAGACGGGGCGCACCCCTTTGCCCCGGTTGGAGAGGCGCAGATCCAGGCTCACCCGATACGGTTGTTGGGTGTAGAAGGCGATCTTGCGGGGGCCGCCCTCCTGCATCATCGCCAAGAAGGGGCTCACGTCGTGAACCCAGCGGCCCGGGCGCCAGTACGTCGTGATCCAGCGGCCCAGCTCGACGTCGCAGGTCTCGGACTCATCCGCCTCGGTCGAGAGGTCGTCGGCCTCACACAGATAGGCGTAGACGAGGTAGTCCCAGGCCGGGCATTGGGTGCCCGAGGGGTAGTCCACACAGTTGAGGGTGAGGTCGAGCTCTAAGGTGTCGAAGTCCTTCATCGTCGCCGCGTCGGGCAGGGTGATCTCGGCCACACCCCGCACCCCGGCCCAGCCGCCGTCGCTCAACAGCTCGTCGTCAAACGCGGAGATCGTCGTCACCGCCGTCTCGGCGTCCATCACATCGGCGCGGTCGGACTCGAAGTTGAAGTACTCGGGCTCATACCGCAAGAAGATCGGCGGGCATTGTTCCCAGCCCGTCGCCGGGTCGCAGAAGTAGCCGTTCTCACGCACGCGCTGGAAGCGGTCAATCGACGCGCTCCACAGCACAAACTCGCCGTCGATGTAGTAGCCGTTGTTGAGCGAGGAGATCCACTCCGCCTCCCAGGCGCTGTCCAAGACAAAATGGATGCGGTCGGCCCAGTGGGCGTTGAGGTCTGTGTCGAGAGAGTCCCGCGCCTTCTGGAAGGTCTCCTCCAGCGTCGTCATCTCGTCGAAGATCGTGCCCGCGTCTTGGCTGTAGCTGAGGATGAAGTAGTGGACGTTCTTGGGGCTCGACTCCAGCAGATCGGCGATCTTGGACGCGGAGGTGAGGTTCACCGGGTATTTGTTGGGCGCGTAGTAGTTGATGAAGACGTAGCTGTCGCAGCCGGAGTACTCGTCACGAAACTTGTAGGTCCCGGCCATGGTGTTGAGGGTGAAGTCGGGCGCCAGGGCGTCGAAGCCGTCCTCCTCTTTGCCGCCGGTCTGGAAGGGCCGCACGGTGAGGCCCTCGGCGGCGCAGAGGTCGGCGGGTGAGGCGCTGTCGTCCGTCGAGTCGCTGTCGTCGGCGGCGCTGTCTTCCCCGGTGGGCTCGCTGTCCGCGGGCGTGTCGTCGCCTTCACCTTTGCAGGCCAGGAGCAAGAGCGGCGGGAGCAAGAGCGCGGAGAGTCTCATGGGTCACCTCGGGCGGCGGCGAGCGGGGGGGACCGCCATCGTAGCCCAAACCAGACCGGATCGGCTCACCAGGCGGGCACGAGGCGCATCCAGGCGAGCTGAATCGGCAGCTCGGCTGGGCGTCCCGCACGAGGCGGAAGCCCGACCCCGGCGACTCAAAAGAGAGCACGATGAGCCGCGCGCCCCCGGCGGGCACGCCGAGCTGGTCGGTGTTGGAGTCGCGCACGCTCACCCCGGTGAGCAAGGCGTCGGCCAGCGCCACCTCCCAGCGGTCGATGTGCACGACGAGGGTGCGCCCCGGGGCCACCAAGGGCTGAATGAGCGCGACGTAGGCCTGGTTCGCCCGGGCTTGATCGTGCACCCGGTTCAGCGAGGTCATCGCGAAGAAGCTCGCCTCGGCGCGTATGAGCTCCGAGAGCGACTTCTCGGCGAAGGGTTTGCGGGGGCTGGGGTCGCGGTCGAGGTCGATGGGATCGGCCAACAAAAAGAACAGGGCCGAGGCCAGAGGCGCGATCACCCGCGCCCAGCGCGGCGCCGGGGCCGAGGCCAAGATCACGGCGAGGGCGGGCAGGTAACAGAGCAGGTAGCCGGGCTTCGCCAGGTACACGAGGGCGTGAAAGGTGAAGGGCACGCCGATCCACAGGCCGAACAGCGCCCAGGGGCCGGGCACCCGGCGGAGCCACAACAAGAGCAGCGCCCCGCCGCTCACGCACTGGAGGAGGTACACCGCGAGCTGGTGGAGCTGGTGCAGGCGCCAGTGCTCCGGCCGAAAGGACCGGGCGACGCCGAACTGATCGACGACGGCGCCCAAAAACACGAGGAGCCCCCCCGAGGCCGCGGCGCTGGCGGCGATCCATGTCGCCGTAGGCAAGGCCGCGCCTACGAAGAAGGCCGGCAGGCCCCGAAGGCCGACGCCCCACACGGCCATCGGCGCCAGAAACACCAACAAAGACGGGCGCATGGCCCCGGTGACACCCAAGGCGAGGCCCACCCAGAGGGCGCGCTCCTGGCTGGGCTTCTCTTGGGCCCGCTGGGCGCTCCAGGCCGTCCACACCGCCCCGGCGGCGCCCAAGGCGTAGGCGTTCTCGGTGACGCCGTAGAGCCAGGTCACCGGGCTCATGGCGACCAAGGCCGCGGCGGTGAGGGGCTCGGCGCCGACGCGGCGGGCGACGGCGGCGGTGAACACCAAGAGCGGCGCCACGGAGAGGGCGCTCAAGAGGCGCAAGGCCAGGGCCGGCTCGACGGGGAGCAGGCGGGCGAGGCCGATGAGCCCGGCGTAACCCGGCGGGTGGGGCTGCATGGCGGTGGGGTCGAAGTGGCGCACCCCGGCGGTGAGCAGGGCGGCGTCGATGTCGAAGGGGCTCTGGGCGAGGGTGCCCAGGCGCAGGGCCACGGCGGCGACGACCAACAACGGGAGGCCCCACACGCGCCGCGCGTCAGGCTCAGGGGGGGCCGGGAGCGCGTCGGGCATCTTGGCGTCTTGGGCCGGTGGAGGAGGGTTCTTTGAGGGGCGCGGCGGGGGCTGCGGCCCCGGGCCACGCGCGCTAAGCTACCATGAGCACGCCCCTTCTTCGGAGCCCGTCATGCGCCTGCGCCCCCTCTGTCAAAGCCTGATCCTGACCCTCGCCCTGTCCTGCGGTGACAAGGACGGATCGAGCGACGACGTGTCGGGGGACACCGGGGAGATCGTCGAGGCCGACGGCGACACCGACGCCGACGCCGACACCGACACCGACGCCGACGCCGACGCGGACGGCGACTCCGACGCTGACGCCGACACCGACGCCGATGGGGACGCCGACACCGACGTCGAGGACTGCGACGACGGCATCGACAACGACGCCGACGGCAAAAAAGACTGCAAAGACCCAGACTGCGACGCCGAGTGTGTCGAGGACTGCTCCGACGGCAAAGACAACGACGGCGACCTCTACGCCGACTGCGACGACACCGACTGCGCCTTGGCCGAGGGCTGCTACGAGGTCTGCGGCGACGGCGCCGACAACGACGGCGACAAGTTCGCCGACTGCGACGACCCGGACTGCGTCGATTATTGCCTGGAGGACTGCGCGGACAGCAAAGACAACGACGCCGACGGCGACATCGACTGCGCCGACGACGAGTGCTACGGCGACGTCAACTGCACCTTCGACTACGACATCAGCTACACCGTCACCCTCGACCAGATCTACGTCTTCGCCAACAAGTACGTCGTGCGCTACGCGGGCTACGGCGGCGCCGGGCTCGCCTCGGGAGAGGTCACCCTGAGCGCCACGCCGACGAGCGCCGGCCGCGCCTTCACCTGCACCGGCACCTTCAACGTCGGCGGCGCGTACCTCTCCATGGACGGCATGGACTGGTCCAAGGCGGGCTGCAGCTCCTGCGACTTCACCTTCTACCTGCAGCCCTCGGTCTCGGGGAGATCGTTGGTCTGGGACAGCTCCTGCCCCATCGACGCCTTGCCCAGCTCGCGCATCGCGCTCAAGCGCGGCGACTACGACGTGCAGATGTACGACGCCGCGAAGGGCCGCTGGACCGACCAATACAGCGCCGCGTACCACACCTACGACAACAGCAAAGCCGCGGGCTACGGCTACTGGTCGACGCTCTCGACGGCCTCGTCCTTGTCGTTCAGCGGGGCGTACTGAGACGATGTCCACCACCACCGCCGCCGACCTTCAGCTCATCGACGTCACCACCCCGGACGGCGCGCTCGTCGCCCCGGAGTGGCTGCCCCGGGCCGAGGGGGTGCACCGCCAGCTCCGCGACCGCCTGGGCCCGGACTACGTCGCCAAGATGCACCGGGTCTTCGCCGACGGCGCGCGCCTCGTCGTGGCGGCGCGGGGCGACGAGGTCATCGGCCTCGGGGTGTACCGCATCTACGAGAACACCTTCGACGGCCTCAACCTCTACGTCGATGACCTCATCACCGACGAGACCCAGCGCTCCCAAGGCGTCGGGCAGGCGCTCTTGGCGCACATGGAGGCCATCGCCCGGGCCCAGGGCTGCTTGGCCTTCCGCCTCGACTCCGGCACCCAACGCCAGCGCGCCCACCGCTTTTATCTGCGGGAGGGCCTGTTCATCACGTCGTTCCACTTCGTGAAGACGCTGTAGACCTCTGATCCGCTGGCGGCCGCCGCCGCCCCCCGGGGCGCGTCAGAGCGGCTCGCCGGTCAGCGTGATGACCTCGCTACACTGAATCCCCCCTTCGCCGTCGCCCATGCCCAGCTCCAGCGTGGCGTCGATGCCGGCCTCCTGGTACACCCCCTCGAAGGTCCAGTGGGTGTCCAATTTGGCGACGTACTCGTCGCAGCTAAAATCGTCCTCGGAGAGGGCGCAGTCGAGCGCTAGGTTGAAGTCGTACGGGTTGCCGAAGATCCCCATCTCGGCCTGGCCGCTGGCCGTGAAGTCCTTCGACCCATTGGGGGAGATCTCGAGATCCATGCCGTCGAAGTCCAGGGCGAAGTCGTCGCAGCCCCCGTCGGAGCGTGTGGCCTCGAAGCGCCAGCGGCCCTCAAGCTCGCTCACCTCCGTCACCTCGCCGTCGTCGCACTTCGGCTCCTCCGGGTGCTCGTCGTCCATCTGCGAGAGCCCCGTCTTACAGGCCTCGGCGCACTGCTCCGCCGTCGTCTCGTCCGTCCAGCACGTTCCGTCCGTGCCGTAGGTGCTCTGCACCGACGCGAGCGCGGCGGGATCCACCGCCGCGAGGCAGTTGAGGTAGTCGGCGCAGATCGAGGCCTGGTCGACCTTGTCCTCGGGGAGCCCGGGGGTCGAGTCCTGGTTCTCATCTTTGTCTCTGCCCCCGGCGCACGCCAGGATCATCCCACCTGTGAACACAACCGCGAGCACGCGCATGGAGCCTCCTGGCGCGGAGTGAAGCAGCGGGCCGCGAGGCGTGCCCACGAGATGCTTCAGCGGGCCGTCGTGCCCGTGACGCAGAGGGTGACCTCGCTGTCTTCGATCCGCTGGCGGGCGGCCTTGGACGGGGAGGGCAAGGGCTCCTTCCAGGCGAGCAGGGCGCCCATCACGGCGTCGTCCAGGCTGGGCTCCCCGGAGCTGCGGGCGAGCTTGGGGGTGGCGGGCACGCCGTCTTTGCCGAGGCGGAAGGTGACCATCACGCAGGTGGCGCCGCGCTGGGGGCCGACGATGCGGTTGAGCAGGCCTTGGAGCTGGTCACGCCAGGCGTCGAGCTCGGGATCGACGTGGTGCAGGCGCAGCATGGCGCTCGTCGAGGGCGGCTTGGCCTCTAAACCGGCGCGGAGGCAAGACTCGACGCCCTCATCGGGGGGCAGGTCGTCGGCGACGATGGCGCCGAGACGACGCAGAGCGCCGTCAGCGACCCGGGCGCCCCACTCCTGCGTCGAGGGGGGGCAAGGCCGCAGGACCGTGTGCAGCGCGGCCAGCTCGGCCTCGGGCACCTCGCCGTCCTCCACCGCCACACGCCAGCCGATCGCCGGGAGGGGGCGGCTCGGCGGGGGCTCGACGACGGGCGCCGGGGCCTCGGCGACGACGGGCGCGGCAGGCGGCGGCGCGGCGGGCGGCGGCGGAGGCGGCTCGGCGGCGCAGGCGGCGAAGAGCAGGGCGAAGAGGGCGGTTCGCATCAATCCTCAGCAGGCGAGCTGCAGGGTTGGGTCAAGCTCCACGAGCTCGCCGAGCTGGGCGAGGCCCGGGAGATCGAGCTGGTCGCGGTCACCGCAGACGATGACGGTGAACGAGCCTTGGCCCAGGTCGCGCCACCACTCCGCCAGGGCCTCGTAGGGCAGAGACTCTAGGGCGGCGAGCAGGGCGGGGCGAGGGTCGGCGGCGAGGCCACGCACACGCCAGGCCTCGGCGGCGGGGGCGACGCCGCGGAAGGTGATGCGGTGGCCGCGCAGGGACTCCCGAGCGGCGTCTCGGGCGCGCTCAAAACGCAGGGGGTCGAGGGGGCGGTCGCGCAGGAGCGTGAGGAGCAGGCCCGCGACCTCCGCCGCGCGGCTGGCCTGGGTCGCCGCCGAGGCCCAGAGCAGGTTGTCATCGACGGGCCGGCCGCCCAAGGAGTACCCACCCTTCGCCGAGTAGGCCAAGGCCCGGGCCTCACGCACCTCTTGGAAGATGAGCCCCGCGCTGCCGCCGAGCAGCTCAGCGAGCACGCCAGAGCGGGGGTCGGCGCCGGGGGCGACGGGGCCGTGGGGGCTCAGCACCTCGACGGTGGCCTGGGCGCTCCCGTGGTGCATCCACAAGACCCGGGTGGCGCTGGGGCGCTGGTATCGCGCCGGGGGCACGGGGCTCGGCAGGCTCCAGGCCCGACCTTCGGGCGTCAAGAGCTGGCGTAAGCGCGGGAGGTCGTAGGGGCCCGTCGAGAAGCACAGATGCCGCTCCTGGTCGAGCACGGCGGCCTTTGAGAGCAGGTCTTGACGTGTCAGGGCGCGCAGGGCCTCGTCGCTCAGGCGCTCGGTGCGCTCGGGGCAGGTCTCGACCCCCCAGAACGCCGCGCTGCGCAGGGCCTCCACCCGCCGCTCCTTCGTCTCCCGGCGCTCTTGGCGGCGGGTGATCACGTCCTCGATGACCTGGCGGTGGGTGTCGTCGTCGAGCGTGGGGCGCAAAAGCCTCGCCCGCACGAGGTCCAAGGCCCAGGGCAGGCCGTCTTCGGGCCCGGCCAAGGTGAGGCGCGTCGCCCAGCGCCCCGTCGAGACGCCGAAGGACACCCCTCTGCGGTAGAGCGCGTCCTCGACGTCCTCCAGGCGTCTTTCGCCGACGCCGGAGCGCTCCCAGAGCCGCATCGCGAGGCCGAAGGTCGGGTCGTGGCCGCCGCCGTGCTCCAGGTTCAGGGTGAGGCGGGAGAGGCCGTTCTGGTAGGGCGAAGGCACCGCGTAGTGCACGCCGCTCTCCACCTCGGCGCGCTGGTAATGTTCACCCTCGACGAGCACCTGCAGCGGCGCCTCGTCCAGGGGGCGGGCGGCCAGGGCCTCAAAGAAGGGCGAGTGGCCGGCGCCCGAGGCCGTGGGCTCCCCCTTCGTGAGCAGGATCGTCGCCCGGATCGGCTCGCCGGAGACCCGCTGCACCCGCACCTGGGGACCGGCGAAGAGCCGCTGGGCGGCGGCGACCACATCGGCCTTGCTGAGCTGGCGCAGGCGGCTGAGCCAGGCCGCGGAGAACTCCCAGCCGCGCCCCGACAAGAAGGCCGTAGACATCGCCTGGGCCTGGGCGTCGTTGCGCTCCAAGCGGGCGCGCTCACCGAGCTCAAAGTTGAGGGCGGCGGCGGCGAGGTCGTCTTCAGTGAAGTCCCCGGCGCACAAGGCCTCGATGGGCTCCAAGAGCAGGCGGGTGAGGGCTTCGACGTCTTGGTCGGGCCGGGGCCGCGCCCACACCAAGAACGCGCCGCCGAAGGCCCGAAACGAGGGGGAGCTGCCCGCCGCCCGCAAGGTCTGGCGCTGCACGAGGCGGTCGAGCAGGCCGCCGCCCCGGTTGTTCAGCGCCATGTCGGCCAAGAGGATCGCCTCGTGGTCGGGGTGGCCCCAAGGCACGCCGCGCCAGGCGATGCGCAGCTCTGGGTCGCCGTGGTGGGCAAGCGTCAGCTCGGTGAGCGGCGGCAGGGGCGCGGGCGGCGGAGGATCGGGGCGCGGGTCGCTCGGGCCGAGGTCCAGAGCGCCGATCGTGCGCTCCAACAAGGTGAGCGTGGGGCCCACGGCCACGTCCCCGGCGAGGACCACCGCGAGGTGCGGCGGGCGGTACCAGCGCTCGTGAAAGGCCTCGATGGGCTCGGCGTGAAGGCGCAGCACGTCCTCAACGCTGCCCAGAACGTCCCGGCCGTAGGGGTGATCGGGGTAGAGCGCCGCGCTCGTGGCCTGGGCGAGGCAACGATCGGCGTTGTCCATGGCCCGCAGCTTCTCTTCGGTGATCGTGTCCAGCTCTGTAGACATCGCCCGGAACGACGGCCCGGTGAGCCGATCGGCCTCAAGCTCGGCCCAGATCGGCAAGGCGCGGCTGGGGAGGTCGGCGACGTACGCCGTGAGGTCGTGGGAGGTCAAGGCGTTCACGCCCCGGGCGCCGACGGCGGCGAGGGCCTGCTTGAGCTCGTTGGGCGCGGCGTGGCGGGCGGCGGCGCGCTCCTCTTCTCGCAGAAGCGTGGTGAGGCCCTCACGCTCGGCGGGATCACCCAAGGCCCGCTCCCGGGCCAAGGACCGGGCCCGGGCGAGGTGCGGGGCCTCGGCCACAGGGTCGAGCACGCCCAGACGGCGGCTGCCTTTGTTGGAGAGCATGTGCTCCAAGGCGTGGGCGACGCCGCCAAACTCCGGCGGGTCAAAGGCGGCCCCGGCCCGAATGACCACCCGGGCGGCCACCCGGGGCTCCTCGTGGTTCTCGGAGATCCACACCTGCACGCCGTTCTGCAGGGTGGTCTGCGTCACCTCTGCGGGGCCGCTCATAGCGGGGCGCAGACGCGGGTGGCGCTCTTACACTCAAAGGACAAGGTCTGGCCTTCAGCGACGGTGACCGTCGGGCCCTTCACGCGGTAGCCCCCGGAGAACGACGGGAACAAGGTGTAGGTGCCCGGGGCGACGGCGCCGGGCCGCGCGTTGCCCGCCGCGCCGACGAGCTGCACAAACTCGGCGTCCCCTTTGACGAGGATCGCCGTCCGGGGCTTGGCTTTGGGCTTGGGGGCCTTCGTGGCGGCGACGTCGGGGGCGGGCGTGGCCTCCTCCGGGGCGGCCTCCTCCGGGGGCGGCGCCTCTTCAGTCGCCTCCTCAGGCTGGGGCTCGACCTCGGCCAGCTCGGTCAGGGTGAGCCCGGCGTTCGGCGGCTGGGGCTCGGCGGTGGCGACGGTGGGCTCCCGCAGC
Organism: Myxococcota bacterium; assembly: GCA_023150775.1. Classification (GTDB taxonomy): domain Bacteria; phylum Myxococcota_A; class UBA796; order UBA796; family CAJQPC01; genus JADKFE01. The sequence goes on along the minus strand of JAKLKE010000002.1, from coordinate 95,001 downwards.
GACGAGGCGATGAGCCACACGCTCACCCCGATGAGCAGGCCGAGGGAGCCCGCCAAGGCCACGACCTGCCAGCCCGAGCTGCCGTGGGCGGCCGGGGGCGGCGGCGGGGCGGCGCGGCGGCTGTGCAGCGGGGCCGGGGCGGCGAGATCGGCGGTGATCGGGTCGTCTGTGGCCTCGACGGCGGGGGCCACGCCGCCCGAAGGTGTGACGGGCTTGGGCGCGGGGCGCGGGGGGCTGGTCGGCGCGGCGACGGGGTTCGCGGCGGTGATCGGCACGCCCAGAAGCAGCTCCGGGCGGCGCATCCGGCCCGAGGGCTCGCGGTCGGCGGCGGCGCTGAGGGCCTGGCCGCTGAGCCCGGCGGAGGGGGTCTCCGAGAGCTCGGCGCCGCAAAGATCGTCGATGCTCTGGGGCTGGGGCTGGTCGAGCACGGCCTGAACCCGCTGCTCGGCCCAGTCGGCGAGGCTCGGCCCGGAGACCCTGCGGCGCAGCTCACCACACTGCACGGCGAGGGCCTTCGCCGTGGGGCGCTCCTTGGGGTCGAAGGCGAGGCAGCGCACGAGGAGCTGCACCACGGGCTCGCGGGCCTCGGCGGCGATGAGCTCCCAGGCCTGGTGGAGCCCGTCGCGCAGGTGCTCTTGGTGGCCGTTCTGGCTGGGGCGGGTGCGCCCAAAACGCCGCCCGGTGAGCACCTCGTAGAAGGTGGCGCCCAAGGCGTAGACGTCTCCGGCGGGGAGGTCCTCAAAGCCGAACCGCTCGGGGGCGAGGTACGGCAGAGAGCCCATCACCACGGCCTCTTGGGTGGCGGCCTCGCGGTCGGAGAGCTTCGCCCGGGCCACGCCGAAGTCGAGGAGCTTCGTGACCCCGGCGGTGGTGACGAGCACGTTGGCGGGCTTCACGTCGCGGTGAACGAGGCTCAGCTCCTCACCATCGGGGCCCCGGGCGGTGGTCGCCGCGTGCAGGGTGCGGCTCACCGACTCCACGAGCTCCAAAGCGACGGAGACGGGCAAGGGGCCCGAGGTCTCCAGGAGCCGGTCGAGGTCGATGCCCCGCACGAGCTCCATCACCATCGTCCAGCGCCCGTCGAGCTGCACGAGGTCGTCTACGCGGACGATGCCCCCATGATGAAGGCTTGAGAGGATCCTCGCCTCATCACGCAGGCGCGCGGCGGCCTGATCGTTCGCCGCGGCGCGCTCGTTGAGCACCTTGAGCGCCACCTCACGCCGCAGCCCGCCGCTGGTGATCAGCTCCGCGCGGTAGACCGTGCCGAAGCCGCCAGCGCCCAGAACGCTGAGGATCCGGTACCGTCGGGAGGGGGTGGGCTGCATAAGGCTCAAGAGTATAACGCCCTGCGTGTGGTCTGCGACGCGATAGAGTACGCCAACTCTGGAGTCTACCATGCCTCTCTTGTGTGCCCGGCGCCTCGCGCCGCCCCTCGTCTTGGGACTCGGCGCCTCGGTCACCTTGGCCGCAGACCCCCCGGCGCTCTTGGGCGACACCCACCGCGAGGCCCTGGAGCGCATCGAGCTCGCCGCGTCGGCCGACAACAACGCCTACGAGCGCCTCCGCGAGCTGTGTGACCGCTTCGGCCATCGGCTGAGCGGCAGCGCGGCCTTGGAGTCGGCGATCGACTGGGCGGTCGGCGAGCTGGCCGAGGACGGGCTCGACGCCCGAAAAGAGCCTGTCACCGTCGCCAAGTGGGTGCGTGGCGCGGAGTCGGCGGCGCTCACCCACCCCCGGGCCCAGGCCCTCAGCGTCATCGGCTTGGGCATGAGCGCGCCGACACCGCCGGGGGGTGTAGAGGCCGAGGTGGTCGCCGTGGGCTCGCTGGACGCGCTGCGGGCGCTGCCCGAGGGCGCGCTCACGGGCAAGATCATCCTCGTCGATCAGCCCTTCACCGACTACGGCGAGACGGTGCCGATCCGCTCCCAGACGGCCATTGAGGGGGCTCGGCGCGGGGCGGTCGCCGCCCTCATCCGCTCGGTCACCTCCGAGAGCCTGAACACGCCGCACACCGGGGCGATCCGCTACGTCGATGACGTGAAGGCGATCCCCGCCGCCGCGCTCTCGCCGGAGCACGCCGCGCTCCTGCATCGCCTCTATGACGCCGGTCAGCGGCCCCGGGTGCGCCTCAGCCTTGCGAGCGAGCGGATGCCCGACGCCACCTCGTACAACGTCGTCGCCGACCTCAAGGGCCGCGAGCGCCCCCAGGAGATCGTGCTCTTGGGCTGCCACCTCGACTCCTGGGATGTCGGCCAAGGCGCACAAGACGACGGCGCGGGCTGCGTGCTCGTGTGGCACGCCGCTAGCCTGCTCAAGGCCCAGGGCCTCACCCCCCGGCGCACGATCCGGGTGGTCCTGTACACCAACGAAGAGAACGGCCTCGCCGGGGGCCGGGCCTACGCCGCCGACCACGCCGCCGAGCTTGAGAACCACGTCGTCGCCATCGAGTCCGACACCGGCAACGGCCGGGCGTTGGGCATGAACGTCGATCTTCAGGCGAGCTTAGAGACCGCGGCGCGGCAGCGGGCCCAGGGCCTCTTGTGGGAGCTCTCCACCGCGCTTCTGCCCTACGGCGCTGGGGTCTTCACCCCCGGCGGCTCCGGCGCCGACATCTGGCCGCTCACCGAGGCGGGGGTGCCCGGCCTCGGCGTAGACCACGACACCACGGACTACTGGCCGATCCACCACACCGAGGCCGACACCTTCGAGAAGATCAAGCTCGACGATCTCCGCTACAACCTCAGCGTGATCACGATGACGGCCTACCTGCTCGCCGAGCACCCCGAGCGCCTCGTCAACCCCGTCGGCGCGCCGCCCCCGCGCCGGAGGCGCTGAACAGCCGCAGCGCGCCGATGATCACGCCCCGCACCTCGTCCTCCTCGGCGCCCTCGTCCATCAGCCCCGAGAGCTGGGAGACGAGGGGCTGATGCGTCGGGAGCGCCTCGGAGAGCCGCGCGGCCTCGTGAAGATCGGCCCGGGCGGCGGCGAGGTCATGGACAAACCAGCGGGCGAAGGCGCGCAACAACAAGAGGCTCGGGCGATCCGGCGCGTCCCCCAAGGCCACATCCAGCAGGTCTTCAGCCCGGGCGGCCTCGCCGCTGAGCAGGGCCCTCACGGCCTGGGCCTCCAAGGCGTCGAGCTGGGTCTCTTCAGGCGCCAGCAGCGGGGCGAGATCGGCCTCGGCCCCGGCCCGATCCCCAAGCTCGGCGCGGAGCTGCCCACGCACGAGGCGGAGCTGGGCGTGGTCCGGCGCGTAGCCCAGCGCCTCTTCAGCCACGGCGAGGGCCTCAGCGGCGCGGCCTAGGCCCCGCAGCGCCAAGACCCGCAGGCCCAGGCTCCCCAAGCTCGGCGGCGCCAAGGCGTCCGCGGCGTCTAAGGCCTGGAGCGCGCCGTTCAGGTCACCCCGGACGCCGAGGCCCCGGGCCCGGGTGACGTGGACCTCGGCGTAGGTCGGGTCCAGGCGTGAGGCGTGGTCACAGAGGGCCAAGGCCAATGAAAACTCACCTCGGTCGAGGTGATCTTCAGCGCGGAGGCGCACGGCCTCGGCGGCGTCGCGGGTGCTCATGGGGCGAGCGTAACCCCAATCCGCGCCTAGAAGTAGTAGCGGATGTGCCCCGAGAAGTTGACCAGCTCTACGTCTGTGCCCGGCGAGAGGATGATCCCCGGGCGGTACTCCAGCACGATGTCGATGGGCGCGGGCTGCACGATGAACTCAAGGCCCGCGACGCCGGAGATGCCGACGAGGGGATCGTTGCGGCCGACGCCCACGGCGCCGCCGAAGCCGATGTTCCAGGCGAGGTTCACTGGCCCGCCGCTGGCGAACTCGGGCTGCGACCAGAGCAGATCGACGCTGACGCCGAGGCGGTCGTCGTCGTAGTAGCCGTTCCAGCCGTAGGTCCCGACCACACCTTGCACCGCGACCGGGCCAAAGGGCGCCTTCATCGAGAGCCCGGAGACGCCGAGCCCACCTCCGACGCCGATCCCGAAGTCTCCGGGCGGCGCGGCCTGGGCGACGGCGGGGAGGAGCAGCGCGGCGAGGGTCGTCAGCAGGGTTCTCGTCATCATCATCACCTCATCATGCGCGGCAGAGGCCGCGTCGTCAGGACAGGATAAGCACGAGATGCCTACTCTCCAACACACATCCCTGACATCTGGCTTACACGGCCAGTCAAACTCTGAGGTGCTCATGCGAACGTTTGCTACGTTCATCCTGATCTTCTCGCTGACCGGCTGCGGCCAGCGCCACGTCAAGGTCGACGTCGAGCTGCCCACGGCCACCCCCAGCGCCAACGCCACTTACACAGCCTCGACGACCACCTTCCGCATAGGCACCGGCCGCGTGAAGGCCCCCTTCGTGAGTGAACAAGCCGGCCTGACCTGCTCCGTCGAGGGCCGCCTGCTCACCGCTGAGGTCCGTGTGCCCGGCGACGCGATGCCCAGCCTGCCCGCCACCTGGACCTGCGCGGAGGAGCACATGAAGGTGGACGTCATCCTCACGGCGCCCTGACGCCCGCGTCGGGTTGTCGGTCAGCTTTCGTCAGGACGAGGTCTGACCGAAGCGTGTGATTCTCGGCGTAGAAACAGGCTTCTTGTGACCGGTCAAAATCTGGATCTTCGGACATTTTCTGTCCGACTTCTCCTCAATGACCGGGCTAAGATGTTTGTGCAATCTGGAGAGTACCCACGATGTCTACGCCGATGTCCACGCTGAACAAGGCCCAGAAACTCATCAAGATGATCGAGCTGATGAACCGCCGTGGGGGCATTCGTGCCCAGGAGTTCATGGAGACCTTCGACCTCGATCAGCGCACGCTCCGCCGGTACCTCGCCGACATGCGTGAGCTCGACCTCCCCATCGAAGACCGCGGCTTTGGCGCCGACCGCACCATCGCCCTCGACCCCAGCTACCGCCGCACCGGCGTTCAGCTCACGCTCCCTGAAGTGCTCTCGTTACACTTCGGCCGCCGCCTGTTCACCTTCCTCGACGGCACCCAGTTCGCCGCCGACATGGACGACGCCATCGAGCGCCTGGAGCCCGCCATCCCCCGGGCCCACGCCGATCTCACGCGCACCCTCGATCGCAAGTTTATGGCCGTCCCCGAGCACGCCAAAGACTACCGCGACCACGGCGATCTCCTCGACGAGCTGATCACCGCGCTTCTGTACGAGAACCCCGTGCGCGCCGAGTACCACAAACCCGACGGCCAGCCCAAGAAGTACGAGCTTGAGCCCTATACCCTGGCCACCTACCGCCAGGGCCTCTACGTCTTCGCCAGGGACCGCGCCGACGGCAAGCTCAAGACCTTCGCCGTCGAGCGGTTCGGCAAGCTGGAGCGCCTGCGCGTCGAGAAGTTTGTCGTGCCCTCTGACTACAAACCTGAAGACGTGCTGAGCGACTCTTTCGGCATCACCCGCGGCGAGCCCGCCCAGGTCTCGGCGGTGTTTGACGCCTCCGTCGCTCGGTTTGTGCGGGAGCGCACCTGGCACAAGTCCCAGACCGTGCAGGATCTCCCCGATGGCCGCGTGCGCATCAGCCTGCGCGTCGGCGTCTCTCAAGAGCTCGTGCAGTGGCTCCTGAGCTACTCCGGCGCGGTGAGCGTCGAGGGCCCTGAAGAGCTCGTCACCCGCCTGCGGGACGCGCACCTCGCCGCGCTTGGCCGCTACGAGATCCGCGAGAAGGCCGCCTGAGGCCGCGCGGCCGGTCGTGGCTTGGGGTGACAGGGGGCCGTCGTTGGGATAGTCGCGGTGGAACTTCGGGAGATCCCCATGCTCCGCGTGCTCATCGCCGACCGCCTCCCTGACTCCGCCCGCACCCGGCTCCAGGAGGCCGGCTGTGAGGTGATCGTTGACCCTGGGCTTCAGGGCGACACCCTCACCGCCGCCCTCGCCGAGCACCAGCCCGACGCGCTCATCGTGCGCAGCACGAAGGTGAACGCCGCGCACATCCAGGCCGGGCGCAGCTTGCAGCTCATCGTGCGCGCCGGCGCTGGCACAAACACCATCGACACCGCCGCCGCCTCCGCCCGAGGCGTCTACGTCTCAAACTGCCCCGGCATGAACGCCGTGGCCGTCGCCGAGCTGACCTTCGCCCACATCCTCAACGCCGACCGCCGCGTCGCCGACGGCGTGGCCGACCTCCGCGCGGGCCGCTGGGAGAAGAAGCAGTACTCCAAGGCCCGGGGCCTCAAGGGCCGCACCTTGGGCGTCATCGGCGCGGGCAACATCGGCCAGGCCGTGATCGCCCGGGCCTTGGCCTTCGAGATGCGCGTCGTCGCCTGGAGCCGCTCCTTGACCCCGGCTCGGGCGGCGGAGCTCGGCGTCACGCTGTGCGCCTCGGCGGTGGAGGTCGCCCGCCAGGCCGACGTGCTCAGCGTTCACCTGGAGCTGAGCCCGGCCACGCGCGGCTTCTGCGGCCCGGCGATCTTCGAGGCCCTGCGCCCCGGCGCCACCTTCATCAACACCTCCCGGGGCGAGCTGGTGGACGAGGAGGCCCTCGCCGAGGCCATCCGCACGAAGGGGGTGCGCGCGGGCCTCGACGTGTTTCATGGTGAGCCCGCCGGAGACGCCGCCGCCTGGACGCCCGCCTTGGCGGCGTTGCCCGGCGTGTACGGCACCCACCACATCGGCGCCTCGACGGATCAGGCCCAAGAGGCCGTCGCTGACGAGGCCATCCGCATCGTGCTCGTCTGGGCGGCCACGGGGGACGCGCCGAACTGCGTGAACCTCGCCGTGAAGACGAAGGCCACGCACCTGCTCATCGTGCGCCATGAGGACCGCGTCGGCGTTCTCGCCACGGTGCTCGACATCATCCGCCAGCACAACATCAACGTGCAGCAGATGGAGAACATCATCTTCTCCGGCGCCCGGGCCGCGAGCGCAAGAATTCAGCTTGAGAGCGCGCCGCCCGACGCCCTGCTCGATCACCTACGCGCCCAAGATCCCGTCTTCGACGTGAAGCTCGTCCCCTTGGAGGTCCAGTGAGCGACGCCCCCTTCCCCTATGGCCGCATCCACAACTTCTCCGCTGGCCCGGCGGTCTTGCCGCTCTCTGTGGTCGAGGAGCTCCGTGAGCAGCTCCCCAACTTCGCGGGCATGGGCGTCGGCGTCATGGAGCTGTCTCATCGCTCCAAGCCCTTCCTCAAGCTGATGAAGGGGGCCCAGGGCCGCATCCGTCGCCTCCTGAACCTCAGCGACGAGCACACCGTCCTGTTCTTGCAGGGCGGCGCGTCGCTGCAGTTCTTGATGGTGGCGATGAACCTGCTCCAAGGCGGCACGGCGGACTACATCGACACCGGCGTCTGGGCGAACAAGGCCATCAAAGAGGCCAAACGGTACGGCACCGTGGTGGTTCCCTTCTCGGGCAAAGCCGAGAACTACCGCCAGGTTCCCCGGGACTGGGCGCGCACGCCGGGCGCGGTCTACACCCACATCACCACGAACAACACGATCTACGGCACCCAGCTCCATGGGCTGCCCGAGAGTGAGGGCCTGCTCGTCGCCGACATGAGCTCGGACATCCTCTCCCGTGAGTTCGACACCTCCAAGATCGACGTGATCTACGCCGGCGCCCAGAAGAACCTCGGCCCCTCGGGCCTCACCGTCGTGACGCTCTCGCCCCGGGCGATGGCCCGCGCCGCGCTCTCCGACGCGCCGACGATGCTCAACTACAAGGTCCACGCCGACGACGCCGACCAGCTCTACAACACGCCCAACACCTTCGGCGTGCTGGCCTTGGACCGCGTGCTCAACTGGATCGAGACCCAAGGGCTCCAGACGGTGGGGGAGACCAACCGCCGCAAAGCCCAGAAGATCTACGACCTGCTCGACAGCTCTGACTTCTGGCGCCCCCACGCCGCCCAAGACAGCCGCAGCGACATGAACATCACCTGGCGCCTCAAGGATGAGGCCCTGGAGCCTGTGTTCGTGAAGGAGGCCACCGAGGCCGGGCTTGACGGGCTCAAGGGCCATCGTTCGGTCGGCGGGCTGCGCGCGAGCATTTATAACGCCTGCCCCGAGCAGAGCGTAGACGCCCTCGTGGCGTTTATGCAGGAGTTTGAGCGGGTTCGGGGTTAAGCTGTGCGCTGGTGATGCGCGGTTCTTGACCTTCCGCGCTGAGAACGTGTTAGCAGGTTGTGGTTCGGGGCGACCCCCAGCGCCCCAAAGCATTGCACCCCCGCGCACCTGAAGCCCTATGGGGCCCTCAGGGGAGTACGGATGGCAGAGAAGACTCAGGTTCGCGCCGAGACCGAGCCCTGGTGGGCCGAGTTCGTGAGCCTCTACAAGACAGTCCCCCTTCGTGAGCTGGCGCGGCGCTTTGGCACGAACTCCCGGCGCCTTCGCCGCGCGGTGCAGCGCTCAGCCCTCGATGAGGAGCCTGAGAAGGTCCGTGAGTCCGAGCAGCGCCTGGGCACCTTGCCCGACGCCTCCCTCGCCGACGACCTCGACGTGACCGTCGAGCACATCCAGGGTGCGCGGCTCCGGCGCGGCGTCGCTCCTTTTAATCCTCGCGCGCCCCGTCGGACCAAACCGGTGACCATCCAACGTCCTGCCCCTCCGCCCTCCGACAAGCCCAAGCGGGTTCGTGCTGATCCCAACCAGGTGCAGGTCGTCGTTCGTCGCGCCCCGGTCGTCGAGCGCCGCGGCGATCTGCCCATGGGCGTGAGCCTCAGCCGCAGCCTCGCCGTGCGCCCGCCGCCGCCTCCGGGCCCGGCCCCCGCGCCCTTCGACCCGCCGCCGCCCGTCGCCCCGCCGCCGCCCTCCGCCGCCGCCGCCGATGGTCGCCGCCGCGTCGTGCGCCGCCCGGGTGAGGTCGAGGTCACCCGCCGCACCGCCAGCGAGGTCACCCCTCGTCGGCGTCCTTCTCCACTTGATGACCGGGACGACCCCGAGCAAGGTGGCTACGACCGCTATGAGGACGACTACGAGCTCGACGACCGCCCCGTGAGCCGGATGCGCTCCACGGCCCCGGCGGGCGCCAAGGTCGAGTCCGCCGCCGCCGCCGCCGAGCCCGATCGGGGCCGCCGCCGCATCGTCTCGTCCGACCGCGCCCCGGCGCCCGAGCCCCCTCCTGAAGAGGAGGCCCCCAAGCCGATGCTGCGCCGCAAACCTCGGGACAAGAAGGTCGCCGCCCCCGTGCGTACGGTCTTTGAGAAGGCCCGTGGGGACGCGCTGCCCGAGCACATCAAGCTCGACGAGCTCCTCGTGGAGCGCCCCCGCCGCACCACCTTAGAGCCCCTCGTCGAGGCCCCCCGGCCCGCCGCGCGTGTGGTCGAGGAGCCCGTCGCCGCCCCGGTGGTGGAGCTTGTGCCGGTGGTGGAGGCGCCCGTCTCCGCGCCGCCGCCCGTCGTCGTCAACAACGGCGCCCCGGTCAAGAGCGTCCAGGTCAAGAGTGTCCAGGCCAAGAGCGTCCCGGTCAACGGCGCCTCCTCGTTCTGGCTCGTGACCTTCAGCACAGGCCGAGAGCTCGTCGTCGCCGCGTCGAGCGTGCTCGTCGCCGCCCAGCTCGGCGCGGCCCAGGGCGAAGTGCGCGCCGTCGGCCCGCTCCCCAGCCTCTAGGGCCTCAGCGACGCCGAGACCGTGGGTCTAAGGCCTCGACCTCAGCCATCGCCGCGCGGCGGCGGGTCTGGTCGAGGTCGAGCTGTCGCACCCGCCGCTCCAGCGGGCTCAGGCGCTCGTCGAGGTGGCTGAGCCCGGCCTGGTTGAGCCCCTGCACCCGGTTGAGCTGGAGCAGGAGGGCGGCGGGCAGCGCCCCGTCGGCGTCGTCGTCATGGTGTCGGCGTAAGGCGGCGGCGAGGCGGTCGGCGGTGTCCCGGGCCTCTCGCTGCAGCGCGGCTTGGTCCTCCAGAGCCCGGCAGAGCAGGGCGCCGACCCCGTCAAGGCCGTCGTCTTCGGGGGTCTCTTGGTGGATCAGGGCGACCTCGGCCTCTAGCAGCTCCGCGTGCTGGCTGAGGCGGCGCAGGCGGGTCATCACCGCCGCCCAGGCCTCCCGCAGCCGCGCCTGAGGGCTCTGCGTCGGGCTCGGTGGCTCGGCGGCGGGGCCCCCGAAGAGCCGCGCCCAGAGAGACGGCGCTTGGGGGCTCGGCGGCGGCGCCCCGGCCTCGGTGGCGGCGGCGAGGGCCTCCACCAGCTCAAGCTGCAGCGCCCGGGCCTCCTCGCCCAGGGCGCCCAAGGCGTCTAAGCGGCGGCGCAGGGCGGCCTCGGCGGCTCTCTCCATCAGAACGCCTCCCCCCAGCCCGTCGTGATCGCCCAGGCGCTGTCGCTCACCGCCACGTCGAGGCGCACGACGTTGAGGCGCTCCGGGGGCAAGATCAGCCGCAAGCCGAGGCCCCCGGCGGGGTGAAGGCCGTCGTCTATGACATAGGCGAGGTTTCCAAACACCACGCCCTCCAAGGGCCCGATGAGCGCCCAGCGCTGCTCCAGGTCGAGGGTGCTGATGAAGGGCGCGCGGTATCGCCCGGCCCAGGCGCCACGGTGAAGCTCGGCCCCGCCCACCGTCGGCAGGCGCAGGAGCGGCGCGCCCTTCATCAGCTCTCCGCTCGCCCAGAGCCGCGCGGCGGTGACCCCGCCGAGGCCAGGCCGGTACGCCCGAAGGTCGGCGGTGAGGCCCCAGTGGGGGTAGCCCAGCGCGGTGGCGTCGGTGCTCAGCCCGACCACGAGGCCCTCGCGGGTCTCGCCGAAGCCCTCGCTGCGGTCCAGGCCGACGCTGAGGCTGGGGCCATGCCCGGCGAGCCAGCCCTCACCCCAGTCGTCCCAGCGAGTGACCCAGGTGAGCTGCGCCGAGAGGCCGTCCTTTCGAGCGCCGCCGCCGAGGCTGAGCGCGACGAGATCTTGGGTGATGCGGGCGGGCGTGTCGCCGGTGTAGACGTCCACCACCCCTCGCCCGGCGGCGCCGCCGACGGTGGCGAAGATCGGCCCGGGGCTGCGCAGCCGGGCGCTCGCGGCGAAGGCCCCCCGGGTGGTGCCGGTGAGGCTGAGCTGGGCCGCGCCGCCGCGCAGGAGCAGGTCGGGGTGGGTGAACACCAGGCCGCCGCCGAAGCCGACGCCGGGCGCACCGGCGAGGCCCAGGCCCAAGAACCAGGTGCCCGCCGCGGCGGGCAGCGCGCCCTCTGCGGCGATCAAGGCGTCGCCGAGGCCGTCGCGCTGGGCGCTCACCCGCAAAAGCTCCAGGTGCCGGCGCTCCCCGGTGGCGAGGTAGAGCCGGGCGGCGGCGGGGCCAGGCAGCCACAGCGCGGCCTGCTCGGCGGCGACCCGGGCCAGCTCTTTGTCGGCCCCGGCGTAGGACGGCGCGAAGAGGTAGTAGTCGGCCCAGGCGATCCAGCCCCAAGGCCCGAGGCCCTGGTTCAAGGCGTCGGTGATCTTGGCGCCGTGCTGAAGCGGCCCGAGGTTGCCGCTCATCGTGAGCAGGCGCAGGCGGGCCATGCCCTCAGCGACGGGCTCCCCGAGGCTGAGCGCGAGGTTGAGGCAGTCCCGGGCGAGGGGGCGATCCCCGGCGTACCGCGCGGTGTCTGAAGCCGAGACCGCGGCGAGGCCAGGGCTCATCCAGCCCAGGCCCTCGGTGGGGCAAGGGCGCGTGGCCGCGAGCGCGGTGGCGGCGATCATCCAGGTGAAGGGCCCCATTCGTCGTGGAGTATCTCACCTGGGCGCCGAAAAAAAGAGAACCGGGCTCGGAGAGCGAATCTCCGAACCCGGCGCAGCTCAGCGGGTCCCCCCCAAGCCCAACGACGTCGCACCCCCATGCACTACCCGTCGTTTTGAGCTGTCGTCCAAGCGCGCCACGTGAGCGCCCTCAGACCCCGAGAGATCCTCACGAGGTGGCTTTTGACCGCCTCATGTCTCACCATCGGGTGACGCTCTCACTAAATGCAAAGGTCGTGCCACATCGCGAAAGATGTAAGGGCGATGAAATTCAGGCCCTTGTGAGGGGGGTGCGCTCTGCGAGAGTGTCACCTAGTGTCACCCTGTGACACGTCACGGGACAGGGCCCCGTGTCGCGAGGGGACACCCCCAATCAAGTGAAGAAGATCCTTGATCGGTGGCCGAAGGGAGGATAATCTACGCGCATGAGCCAGAATGCACCGATTCGTGAACAAGTAGCGACCCGCCTGCGCCAGCTCCGGCTGGAGCGGGGTCTTAGCCAAACCGCCTTGGCCGCCCGTGTCGGCATGAGGGAGGGTGACATCAGCCGGTACGAGACCGGCGAACGTTCTCCCAGCATCGAGAGCCTTGAGCGCCTGGCTGAAGGTTTTGGCCTCACCATCGCCGAGGTCATGACGCTCAACCAGCGCGAGCCCTCGTCGGATCTCGACGTCATCGTCTCCGCGCTCCGCAACCAGCCGAACAAGGTGATCGCCATCGCGCGTCGCCTGGTGCTCGCGCTGTTGACGGATCCGCCGTAACATCCGGCGGTTGAGCGTAGAGTGCCACAGAACGCTTCGGCGTTTTTGTGCTGAAGCTCTCCGGGTTGGATATACACCAACACGGAATGAACCGCTCAGCCCATCGGGTGTACCTATGCGACTGCAAGTGCTTATCGGCGCTCGGATTCGTCAGCTTCGGCTCATCTGCGGCCTCTCCCAAGCCGAGCTTGGGGCGCGCGTCGGTATCGGCGCCCCGGAGGTCAGCAAGTACGAGAACGGCCGCCGCGTGGCCTCTCTCGTCACGCTCAGCCGCTTCGCCCAAGGGCTAGACGCCCCGCTGCATGAGCTCCTCGACGTCGAGGAGGAAGCCGAGTACTTCGACCCCGAACTCCGGTCATTAGTTGACCGACTTCACGAGCACGGCGTCGAGGAGGCGCGCCGGGCCCTGCTCATGGTGCTGGCGATGTTGGATGAGCGCGACATGAACAAGCTCTAAGCGCTCAAGAGCACAGCGGATTTAGGCGGGCTTCGCCTCGGCGGTCCACCACACCCGCAGCAGGCTCTCTTCAGCGGGCACGCCCAGGCGCAGCGGGAAGCCGTAGTGGCCCGTGCCGCGGTGAATCATCATGCGGTCGCGGCCCCGGGCCCAGAGGCCGTGGTCGGGCAGGCCGAAGAGGCCGCTCACCACGGTCCAGTCGAGGCCAAAGGCGACGAGGCCCACCTGGCCGCCGTGGGTATGCCCGGAGAGCGTGAGGTCGGCCTCCCCCTCGGGCACGGAGATGAACGCCATGGGGTCGTGGAGCAGCCAGAGGCGTAAGGTTTCGGGAACGCGGGGGTATTTGCTGGCCAAGGCGCTTAGATGCTGGGCGCGGTCGCGGAAGCGGAAGTCGGCGCCGACGAGCTGCACCTTGCCCGCGGGGGTGTCGACGACGACGGCCTCGTCGATGAGCAGGCGCGCGCCGACGGCGGCCAAAGATCGTGCGACCTCCTCCGGGGCCTCAAGATCGTGGTTGCCTCGGCAGGCGTAGACCCGGCCTGGAAGGGCCTTGAGCGGCGAGAGCGCCTCGGCCAAGGCCCCGCGGGTGCCGTTGGTCTCAAAGGTCAAGAAGTCGCCGGTGAGCAGGATGAGGTCGGGGTCTTGGGCGACGGCGCGCTCGCAGACGGCCTTGAGGCGCTCCACGGGCATAAACGTGCCCAGGTGGGGATCGGTGATCTGCACGAGGCGTAAGGGGCGGCCCCCGGCGGGGGTCGGCGGCGCCTTCACCCGGTGGAGGCCGTCGATCACCGCGCCGTCGAGGGGGAGATCACGCTCTTCAGGCCGAAGGCGCAGGGTGCTCACCATGCCCAGCGCCGCGCCCACGAAGGGGATCCACACCCCGGCGGGGGTGAAGCCCAAGGCTGAGGCGAAGGCCCAGGGCAGGCCCAGAAACGTCGCCGCCCAGAAGGCCGAGGCGGGCAGAGAGATGAACCAACGCCAGGCCCGGGAGGGGTCGCTGGGGTTTGTCAGGCGCCAGAAGTGCAGGAGCACCGCGGCTTGTAGGGGGAAGAGCGCCCAGCCGAGGGGCCCCAAGGCGGGCTGGAGCAGGGCCGCGCTCGCGCCGTGGAGGCCGAGCACGACGGAGAGGAACATCGCCGGGAGACGCCCCCCTTTGCGGGCGGCGTTCAGCACGAGGCCCAAGGAGCTGCCGAGGGTGAAGAGCGCGAAGGCGGGTCCAGCCATGAAGGTCAGCTCCGAATGTTCAGGAATCCTGCGCACCGTCAGGCTGGGGTCAATGGCGCCCGGGGGCGGCGTTAACGGGCTACATGGGGCCGCATGTCCGGTCGTGTCGGCGTCGCCGCCCTCTTGTGGGGGCTCAGCATCTTGCTCTCCCGCGTCATCGGCGTGGTGCGAGAGGCCGTCATTGGGCGTGTGCTCGGCGGCGGCGCTGAGGCCGACGTCTATTGGACGTCCTTCGTCTTGCCCGACTACCTGAACTACCTGCTCGCGGGCGGCGCCCTGTCCGTGGTGTTCATCCCGATCTTCGCCGGGCACGTCGCCCGGGGAGACGAGGCGGAGGGCTGGCGGGTCTTCTCGACGATCTTCAACTTCGTCTCCGTGGCCTTGATCGGGGTCACCGTGGTGCTGTGGGCGTTGACCCCGGCGCTCGCGCCCCTGGTCGCGCCGGGCTTTGAGCCTTGGCAGCACGAGCTGCTGGTCAAGCTCACCCGCATCACCTTGCCCGCGCAGATCTTTCATGTGCTGGGCGGCCTCTTCTCGGCGGTGCTCCAGGCCCGGGACAAACACGCGCTCCCCGCCTTCGCGAACCTCGGCTACAGCCTGTCCATCGTCGGGTTTGGGCTGGTGCTTGGCCCGAGCTTAGGCGCTGAAGGTTTCGCCTGGGGTGTGCTCGTGGGCTCGATCTTGGGGCCCTTCGGGATGCCGCTCTACGGCTGCTTGCGGGACGGCCTGGGCTGGCGGCCCTTGATGCGCCTGGGGCACCCCGACTTCAGGCGCTACGTCTGGCTGTCGTTCCCGATCATGGTCGCCTTCTCCATCGTCGTCGTCGATGACTGGCTGCTCAAGCGCTTCGGCAGCCTCGTCGGCGAGGGGGTGGTCTCGCGGCTGCAGTACGCGAAGACCTTGATGAAGGTGCCCTGGGGCATCTTCGGCATGGCGGCGGGGGCGGCGGCGTTCCCGACCTTGGCCCGGCTCGTCGCTGAGGGCAAAGGCGGCGAGGCCTATGTGACGCTGATCCGGGCCTGCCGGGTGATGTTGGTGCTCGCCTTCGCCAGCCAGGCGGCCTTCACCGTGGCCGGGGAGCACCTCGCGGCGGTGATCTGGGGCACGACGCGGTTCACGGCGGCGGAGCTGCAGGAGATCGGCCTGCTCAACGCCGTGTTCTGTGGGGCCTTGGGCGCGTGGGCGGCGCAGTCGCTCATCTCCCGGGGCTTTTATGCCCAGCAGAACACCTGGTTCCCGAGCCTGTGGGGCAGCGCCGTTGTGCTCCTCGCCTGGCCGCTCTATGGGCTCCTCGGCGAGCGCCTGGGCGCGGTGGGCCTCGCCATCGCCAGCTCCTTCGCCATCACCGTCTACACCGTGGTGATGAGCCTGCGCCTGCGGCAGACCCTCGCCGGGCCCGACGCGCCGGCCTTGGTGGGCTTCGTGCTCAAGATGTTGGGGATCACGGCCTTGGGTGTGCTCGGCGGCGAGGCCCTAGACCAGGGCGTCGGCGCGCTGATCGGCCCCGAGGGCTTGGCCGGTCCTACGTCTCGGGCGCTTGTGCGGGGGGCCCTGGGCGGCGGGCTGGCGATGATCCTGTGCCTGGGCCTCGCCTGGGTGTTTGGTGTGAACGAGGCCGTCGAGGTCGTTCGCCGCGTACAAGACGCCTTGGCCCGTCGCCTCGGCGCTCGTCTCCCGTTCTTTCGGAGGAAGTCATGAACGTGCTCATCACCGGGGCCTCGCGGGGCGTCGGCCGCGCCATCGCCAGCCGCCTCGCTCGACCCGGCGGCCGGGTCATCGTGAACTACGTGCGCAGCGAGGAGGCCGCCCAAGAGGTCGCCCGCGAGGTCGAGGCCAAGGGCGCCGAGGCCCTCGTGATTCAGGGCGACGTGCGGGATCCCAAAGACTTAGAGCGTCTCGCCGCGGCCTTGCCCAGCCTCGACGCGCTCATCCACAACGCCGCCATCGGCGTGCTCAAGCCCTACGACAAGATCCGCACCAACCAGTGGGATCTCACGATGGAGTCCTCGGTGCGGCCGTTCTGGCTGCTCACGAAGCTCTGCGCCGATCGCCTCACGCCCGGCGCCTCGGTGATCGGCCTCTCGTCCTTGGGCAGCCGCAGCTATGTGCCCGGCTACGCGGCGATGGGCGCGGCGAAGGCGGCCATGGAGGCGCTCACGCGGCAGCTCGCCGTGGAGCTGGCCCCCAAGAAGATCCGCGTGAACACCGTCTGCGGCGGCTTGGTAGACACCGACGCCCTCAACTACTTCCCCGACAAGGCCCGCATCATTGAGACGGCCCAGGCGATCACGCCCTTTGGCCGCCTGGGCACGGCGGACGACCTCGCGGCGGTGGTGGAGCTCCTGCTGATGCCCCAGGCCGCGTGGATCACCGGCCAGGTCATCGTGGCGGACGGCGGGATGTCGTTGGTTTGAGGCGGTGTTAGAATGGGCTGAGGAGCCGAGATGAGCACGACCACCCTCGACGAGCTGTTCGCGCCGCAGAGCCTAACGCTCTGGGACGTGGTGTTGGCCCAGGTCGAGCGGGTCAAACGCGCCATAAACGCTCCGGCGCCGATGAGCCCCCAGGCCGAGCGGGTGTTGGAGCTAGGGCGCCATGTGCTTGTGCCGCTGATGGCCGCGGCGGATCGAGCGGAGCTTGACCAGGAGCTTGGGCGGCTGGCGCGCTCAGGGCTGCTCGGCGAGATGATCAAGGTTCGCCCTCGCGCCCATCGGGAGTCGTTCGAGCAGCTCCCCGACGTCTTCGTGGAGATCTTCGGCCCGAGCCCGCTCGCGCGAGAGTGTGGGCGGCTCTGGGCAGGGTCACACGCGGTCCTCATGGCGAACGCGGCAGAGCTGGGGGTTGAGGCGACGCCACCCCCATCCTTGCCCGATCTCAACGAGATCCTCGGAGATTTTTGCACCCCGGAGGCCCTGCGCGACGCCGTGCGTGAGAGCTGTACGGGCCTCGTGGCCATCCTCGCCCGCGTCGTGGCCTGGGGCGAGCCGCAGCGTTGGCCCCTCGCGCCTTGGCAGCGCCTCGCGCTCTTGGAGCACGTGCACAAAGGCGCCCTCGCCCAGCTTCGCCTGCTCGGAATGGTTCTTGATGTGCCCGAAGAGCTTCTGCCCCGTGAGGAGCGCCTCGATCTCGCCCAGCTCCAGGCTGAAGAGGAGGCGCGCGGCCTCTTCGTGCTGGACGATGAGCTTGAGGTGGAGGAACCCTACGCCTCCGCCCTCACCGAGCTGATCTCTGGCGACTCCCCGGCCCCGGACGGCCTCAAAGACCTGCTCCGGGGCTGAGCGTTTGGAGTTTCGCCGGCTCAGCCGAGACGATGACACGAGCTTGTTCTGCTGCGGGGAGCCCGCGCTGGACGAGTTTCTGCGGCGTTTCGCGAAGCAGAACCAGTTCAAACATCAGCTCGGCGTGACCTGGGTGCTCGTCGAGGGCCCTCGAATCTGCGCCTTCCTGACGGTCTCTGGGCGTTCGCTGACGCTCCCCGAGCCGCTCCGACGGGGCCTGCCTCGGTATCCCCTGCCAACCTTACTCATCGCCAGAATGGGCGTTCATCAAGACGACGCGGGGCGTGGGCTCGGAGCGCGGCTCTTGCGTGAGGCCTTCGGCTTGGCCCTTCAGAAGGTCGAGCTGGATGGCTGTGTCGGGGTCACCGCCGACGCGAAGCCGGGCTCCGTGGGCTTTTATCGGCGCTTTGGGTTTGTCCCCATCGAGGCGCCTGACGAGACAGGGCTCCAGATGCACTTCGTCTCGCTCCGCCACGTCCGCGCGCTGACGCAGGGCCCCTGACCCTCACCCCGGCGGCCGCACCCGCCACGGATCGGCGCAGCGGGGCCGCAGGGTGTCGCGCGGGGCGGTCAAGGCCACCAGGGCCTCGACGGTGGTGGGGCTTGAGTGGTGGGCGGCGAGGGCCTCGGCGGTGGGGCGCTCGTCGCAGTGGACGGCCCAGGCGGTGACGAAGGCGAGGTCCTCGACGGGCAGGCCGCGCACGGCGACACCTTGGCAGGCGAGCAGGCTGGCGCGCAGGGTGGCGTAGCGGGGCCAATGTTCGGGGGCCTGCAGGGTGTCGTCTAGGGCCAGGGCCTCGTCGAGGGCGCCGCGCTCCATCGCCCAGCCGAGCTGCTCCATTCGCGCGAGGTCCACGAGGTCGGCGGCGGAGAGCGGGGTCTCCTCCGTCGGCAGGAGCTCTTCAGCGGGTGGGGCGTCGCCGGGGCCGCAGGGGCCGATCAGGGCGCGCTGATCGCCGGAGCGGAGCACGAGCACCTCACGCCAGCGGGTCGCGGTCAAGGGCGCGTCCGCCGCCGCGGCCAGGGCGAAGGCCGCCACGCCGACGGCGCCGGGGGTGGCGCCGCCGTATCGTAGGGCCACGGCCGGATCTCCCCGCTGGCCCGCCGCCCAGGGGCCGTGGCCGTAGCCGTGCCGGGGGTTGGCGACCGCGCCCAAGATGCGCCCAGGACGGGACTCTCCGGCGCGTAACCACTCCGCGGCTTCTGCGACCAGGTCGGGATCGACGGAGAGGGATTCCACGAGGCTCTGCCAGGGGCTCGGCAGGGGCGGCGCGCTGCGCTCGGGCATCGGCGTGAGCTGCTCACGCTCGTCCACACGCATCGGCGGGGCCTCCAGCACGCTCAGGAGCAGCGCCGCGCAGCCGTCTGAGCGGGGATCGGCGCAGGTCTCGCGGTGGCGGCGCACCCGGCGGATGAGGTCGTCGGGGATGGTGCTGTCGTTCAGCCCGGCGTCTAAGCGGTTGAGCGCGGCCTCCAGGAGGCTGTGGCTCACGCCGAGGCCCTCCAGCACGCCCGAGGTGATCGTCGCCCGGCGGCTGGAGAGGCCGGGGAGGTCGGGCTCGGGGCGCAGGGTGGGGTGGGCGAGCTCGCGGCGCAGGGCCCGGGCGACGGCATATCGTGCGCTCCAGTCGCCCCCGGCGAAACGCCGCAGCGCCGCGCCGTCTCCGGCGTCAAAGCGGGGCGCGCCGCCCTCGTTCAGCAGCTCTTCAGCGATGGCGGGGCCGACCTCCTCGGCCAGGGCGTCCACCAAGGCGCCGATCTGCACCGGCCCGAAGGCCCCGGCGCGCAGCTCACGGCGCACGACCTCGGGCAAGGTGCCCTCACGCAAGATGAGCGCGAGGCAGGCCCGCAGCCGCAGCCGCGCCGGGCCTTGGCGTTGGGTCAGCAGGCGGGTGAGCCAGCCGGTCCAGCGGGGGTCGGGGTGCTCGGCGATGAGGCGGCCAAAGCGGGCCTCCCCGGCGCAGCCGACGTCATCCTTGTCTTGGACCAAGGCGGCGAGCAGGGCCTCGGCCTCGGGTAACAGCGCCGCGTCACAGGGCGAGCTGGCGAGGGTCGTCGTCAGCGCCTCCGCCGCGCCGGGCCGCCGGGCCATGAGCAGCTCACGCGCCTGGGGCTGGGCGATCCATAAACCCGCGCCCGCGCCGATCATGGCGAGCAGGACGACGGCGAAGGAGACGTGGAGGCGGCGGGACACGCGCCCCCTTAACCCAAGCGCGGCGTGTGGGGCTCAGGCCCGGGCTAGCTCAATGAGCGTGATCTCTTGTGGAGAGCCCAGGCGAATCGGCGGGCCCCAGTAGGTCGTGCCCCGGTTCACGTAGAGCCACATGCCCTCGACGAGGTGGGCCCCGGCGCTGAACGGCTGGGCGAGGTGGATGAGCAGGGTGTAAGGGAAGTATTGCCCGCCGTGGGTGTGGCCGCTGAGCATGAGGTCGAAGCCGCGCTCGACGGCTTTGTAGGCGGTGCGCGGCTGGTGGGCGAGCAGGATCCGCACCGCGGCCTCGGGCGCCCCGGCCAGGGCGGCGTCTAGATCTTCGACGTGCTCGGGCTTGAGCCGAGACGAGGAGCGGTCGGGGGTGCCCGCGACCACGAGGGTCGCGCCGTCTTTGGTGAGCGTGACGTGCTCGTTCGTGAGCGTGCGCCAGCCCAAGCTGCGCACAAAATCGAGCCACTCATCGACGCCGGAGTAGTACTCGTGGTTGCCGGTGACGAAGAACACGCCCAGCGGCGCCTTCATCTCGCCCAAGGGGGCGACGTGCTCGCCGATGCCGGTCACGACGCCGTCCACGAGGTCGCCGGTCACGGCGATGAGGTCGGGGGAGAGGGCGTTCACGGCCTGGGCGATCTCGGCCGTGCGCTCTTTGCGGATCGTCGGGCCGACGTGGATGTCGCTCACCTGGGCGATGCGTAGGCCGATGAGCGCCTCGGGCAGCTCAGGGATCGCGAGCGTCACCCGGATCACCTCGGCGGCCTGGCGGGCCTGGCTGAGCCCGACGGCGCCCAGGGCCCCGGCGGCGGTGAGCACGGCGCCGTTGAGCGTGCGCTCGAAGAGTCGGCGGCGCTCCGGGTCTTTGGGCAGCACATCGCCGCCGCTCGCCCGGGCGACGAGCTTGTCGACGCCCAGCAACACCAGCCAGGCGAGGTCCTTAAACAGCATCAGCCCGATGACCAAGGAGAAGATGCCCAACAACGGGTACCCGATGGCCTGGATGAGATCGGGGAGCGGCGCGCCGGAGCTGCGGAGCTGGGTGAAGGTCAAGGGCGCGACCGCCCAGGAGAGCCCCAACAGCCACTTCACCCGGCGGCGCCAGGGGGAGGCGGGCTCAAACCCGGCGACCAAACGTCGGAACACGTAGACGTGCATCCCCGCCCAGAGGCTCATCGCGACGGTGAGGAACATGAGCTGCTGGACGAGCATGGGGCATCCTGTGCGGCGCCTCAATGATTCCACGAGGGCCGAGGAGTTGCGTTAACCTCTCCGGCCGCTCGGAGAACCCCGAACCGTGAACGTGCCCCAAACCCAGCTCACCTGGACGACCACCCCCAGCCCCCTGGGGCCCCTGCGCCTCATCGCCCGGGGCGACGCCCTCGCCGCCTTGATCATGGACCCCCCCGCCGAGCCGCCCCCGGGCGCTGAAGATCGCCCGGAGCACCCTGTTCTGGCCGCCGCCGTCGCCCAGCTCGACGCCTACTTCGCCGGGACTCGGCAGGTCTTTGAGCTGCCGCTGGCGCCCCAAGGCACGGAGTTTCAGCGCCGGGTGTGGGCGGCCCTGCAAGAGATCCCCTACGCCGAGACGATCACCTACGGCGCGCTCTCCCGGCTGCTCGGCGACCCGCTCGCCACCCGCGCCGTCGGCCTCGCGAACGGCCGAAACCCCATCGGGCTCATCATCCCGTGCCACCGGGTCATCGGCCAGCGCGGGGCGCTCACGGGCTACGCCGGCGGGGTGGCGCGAAAGCGGTGGCTCCTCGACCACGAGGCCAAGGTCGCCGGGCGCGCGCCGGTCTTGCCCTGGGGCTGATCCCTGACGCCGCGGCTCAAACCCTGACGCCGCGCCTAAAACGCTGACGCGGGGCTCACTGGCACTCCACACGCTCCGTCGTCGTGCACTCGGGCTCCTCGTCGCAGACGTTGAGCGCGGCGCCATCGGGGCAAGACCAGCCGGTGGTGACGCCGAGCTCAAAGGTGCCGCCCTCGCGGTCGAGGGAGCTGAACACGCGGCGGCCGTCGTAGTCGGCGGCGATCATCGTGGCGTCATCGCTGAGGCTGCCCGCGGTGAACGGCCCGGCGAGCTCGGCGCCGAAGCTGGCGATGGAGCCTTGGTTGAGCCCCTCCAGCTCGACGTGGTGGCGGCCCGAGCTGAGGCTCACCGCGCGCAGATTCCAGTAGTTGAACGGCAAGGTGTCGCCGCGGGTGTCGCTGTAGAGCGTCACGCCGTCCACCCGCATCTGGACGTTGTTGTCCCCGGCGATGCCCAAGAGGTAGTCCCCGGCGGCGGGCAGCTCGACGCAGGTGGCGAAGCCGATCCACTCGTCGTTGGGCTCGTAGTTCACCGAGGCCCCGCCGCAGCTCCACACGCCGACCTCGTTCAGCCGCCCGTCGGCCTCCTCGTCCAGGTCGCCCCAGTAGTTGTCCTGCACGTTCGTGCCGTCGGGGTAGAGCGCGCCGAACTTGCCATACACGGCGTCTACGGCGCCTCGGCAGACCTCCAGCGCCGCGCCGTTCCAGGTGGCGGGCACGCTCACCCGGCGGGTGCAGGAGTCGCCGTCGGGGGTGGCGCTGAAGCCGTCTGGGCAGGCGCAGTCGCCGATGATCGGCTCCGCGCCAAGCTCGGTGTCGGTGACTGAAGGCCCGTCCCCGCCGCCGCTGGCGCCAGTGTCCTCCAGGCTGCCGGAGCCTTTGGTGTTGAAATTGAGGTCATACTCGACGCAGGCGCCGATGGGGGCCAAGACGAGCAGGAGCAGGGGGCGCATCTTGGCCTCGCTGACTCAGAGGGCGCTGGAATCTTAGGCCCTTACGGTACGCGAGATGCGTCGTGGCCGCAAGTGGTCCGTTCGCTCAGCGCGCGCCGGGGTCGGGCAAGATGCCCGCACGAAGGGGCCGGGCCATCCAGAACGCGGCGAGGCCGGTGAGGATGTTCGCCGCCGCGACGCCGACAAACAGGCCCTCAAGCCCGTTCCACTGGGCGCCGAGCCAGGCCAGCGGCAAGGCGAGCACGGTGGTGCGTAAGAGCGCCAAGGACGTGCTCTTGAGGGGCTGGGCGATGGAGTTGAACGAGGCGCTGGTGGAGAAGGTGATGCCCTGAAAGGCGAGGCCGAAGGTGGCCAGCACGAGGTAGCTCTGGAGCGGCGCGACCACGTCAGGCTCTCCGGCGAAACGTCGGGCGATGGGGCCCGCCGTCAGCGCGAGCAGGCTCCACACGACGAGGCCCCAGCCGAAGCTCAGGCGCTCGCTGAGCACGATGGCGTCCCGAGCGCGCTGGTTGTGGCCCGCGCCCCAGTTCTGACCGACGAAGGGGCCGAGGGCTGAGGTGAGGGCGAGGGGCAAGATGAGCGCCATCTGCTCGATGCGTGAGCCCGCGCCGAAGGCCGCGACGGCGACGTGGCCGAAGCCGCTCACCAGCCGGGTGAGCATGGCGCTGGCGACCGACGGCACGATGTTGGTGGCGGCGGCGGGGGCGCCCACCTTGAGGATCTGCCGCCAAGAGGCCTTTACCTCGGCGAAGGGCACCCGCTCAAAGCTCACCAGATCGGCGCCCCGGATGAGCACCCACAGCGTGAGCGCGGCGGCGACCCCGCGGGCGATGATGCTCGCCACGGCGGCGCCGGTCACGCCCATGCCCTCAATGGGCCCCCAGCCGAAGATGAGGATGGGATCCAGAATGCCGTTGAGGATCGCCGAGATGATCATCGTGCGGGCCTGGGTCATCGAGTCGCCCGAGGCCCGCAGCGCGGCGTTGCCCATCATCGGCACCACGAGCAGCACGATGCTCAGGTACCAGGGGCCCATGTACTCCCGGATCATCGGCAGGGTGGTGGCGTCGGCGCCCATGGCCGTGAAGACCGGGTCGATGGTGAGGTAGCCGATCACCGAGGCGAACATGACGATGAGCCCGGCGAGCAAGAGCGCGTCGGTGGTGAGGCGCTTGACCTCACTCTCGCGGCCGGTGCCGATGGCCCGGGCGATGGCGGCCGTGGCGCCGATGCTCAAGCCGATGGTGAGGTTGGCGATGAGCGCGACGACGGGGAAGGTGAAGCTGATCGCCGCCAAGGCGTCGGCGCCGAGCTTGCCCACGAAGTAGGTGTCGATGGCCGCGAGCAGGATGACCGAGAGCACCCCAGCGACCATCGGGGCGGCGAGCCCCAGAAGCTGCCGCGCGACGGGCCCTTCAGTCAGACCGGCGCGGTGCGGGGGCGTCGTCATGCTCACCTCGGCGTGACCAGCCGGTCACCCGGGCGGCTTATCCTGTTGTGGCGCGCTGTCAGCCTGCGCTGAGGTCAGCTTGGCCGGTGAGGAGCTCGTCGGGGTGGGTCATGGTGAAGACGTCGTCCATCAGACGATCGAGCTGATGGAAATCTGCGTTGAGGATGACGGCCTCGTGTGCGGGGGTGAGGGACTTGAAGCGACGCCGGAACATGCCGAGGGTGTTCTCGCGGCGCTCTAGGAGGCGACCGCGCTGCTCGCCTACGGCGACTCCTTCCTCAAAACGTCGGTCTGCGTAGCCCACGATCAACTCTCCTGATCGGCTTGGCCATTGAGGAGCTCGTCGGGGTGGTGAATCGTGAAGAAGCAGTCCATCAGGTGCTCAAGCTGATCCATGTCGGCGTTGAGGATGACGGCCTCGTGCGCCGAGGTGAAGGATTTGAAGCGGCGCCGGAACATGTCGAGGAGGGTGGCGCGGCGCTCCAGGAGGCGACCGCGGGCCTCACCGCGGGCCTCACCGCGGGCCTCTCCGCGGGCCTCACCTCGGGCCTCCCCGCGGGCCTCACCTCGCGCCTCTCCCCGCTGCTCGCCTACGGCGACTCCTTCCTCAAAACGTCGGTCTGCGTAGCCCACGATCACCTCTCTCTGTGGTGGTTTAAGGAGCGGCAGGATCTTCTCAGCGAGTCGGCGCTCCCAAGGGACGTCGCTGACGTGCATGGCATAGGTTAACAGACCCACGGCGCGGCTGTCACCTAGACGCTTGACCGCCTCAGCGAACAGGGGCACGTTCGCCTCAAGCGCATCCCAGACGTTGCCCTTGTGGGCGTGGCGCAAGAGGATCAAGGCGAGCTTGCCGCCACCTTCGCCGGGCATGGCCTCATCGGGGGTGATGGCGAGGTCTTGCAGCACCAAGCGCAGCTCGGGGAGGGCGCCGCCCAGGCCCGCGACGGCGTCGGGAGCGGCGTCGTAGAGCTCGGAGACACGAGTCGGCGCCGTCCAAGGTTTGGCGCCGTGGGCGAAGAGCAGCGTGACGACCATCGGCAGGCGTGACCCTTCGACCTGCTCCCACACCCGCACCGTCGTGCGTAGGGCCCGCAGAGGCATGAGCGGGTCGGGGCTCGACTGGTGCTCGATGACGAAGACGACCTCGGCCCGGTCGCCGCTGCGCCAAGGCGCGCGGTAGAGCAGGTCGGGAGCGCGCATTCGGAGATCACCATCAAGCTGCTCCGTCGGCGCGGGGCTGAGCTGGGCGAGGTCGAGGTGCAGCGCCACAGAGGGTGGAAGCAGCGCGCGCAGGACCGGCGCGAGCTCGGAGGGCTCGCTGAACACGAGCTTAAAGAGATGATCGTGGGGTGTTGTGCTCACGACCCTCGACTATCCGGGGGTGCGGCGGGCGAGGGCGGAGGGGCCAAAAAAGGGCGCATATATCTGCATTTGTTTGGCGATAGCGCATAGTGATGCAGCGAGGAGGCCGTCTGGAACGTGATCGTTCAATGAGCGGTCCCGAGCCCCTCAAGGTTCAACCCGGCGCGACCGTTGAGCGCGAGCGCGATTGACACGGTCGCTGCGCCGCGGGAGACTGCTGCGGGCTCGGCGTGTCCAAGCCGCGCTGCGAGCCCTCCGCCCTCTGATTGTGACACTCTTGACCTTCGAGCTGCCTTATGACCAAGATCCCCACCTTGACGCCGGCTGAGATCGAGGAGCTGGATGAGGTTCTTCGTGGGGGGGGGATCGTCGCTGCCGCCAAACACGTCAAGGAGCGATTTATGGTGGGGCTCCCGGAGGCGATGGCCGTCGTGATCCCCCGACGCCAGGCCCTCTTTCCCGACCCGAGCC
Organism: Myxococcota bacterium; assembly: GCA_023150775.1. Taxonomy (GTDB): domain Bacteria; phylum Myxococcota_A; class UBA796; order UBA796; family CAJQPC01; genus JADKFE01. The sequence continues at coordinate 69,391 of JAKLKE010000002.1, read as the reverse complement.
TTGAGGAGCAAGAGGCGACGGCCCGCGAACGTTTTGGGTCGTTGTCCCCTGAGGGGGCCGTGGCGGTTCAGGCCGAGTGGGATGGGGACACCGCGGGCTGGTTCGTTCGGTTGGAGGTGATGTTTGCAGAACACCACGATCCACAGGCGGTCTATCTCGCGGCCCTGCGGGCGCCTGGAGGAGACATGCGGCTCTTCAACGGGCAGCTGCCCCCCTGGCCGGAGCCCGTGATCGCCCGGCGCCTCGGGCGCGAGTTTGCCGAGACGCTCGGTGTGCCCTTCGTCTTCGTCAAGGGGGACGGTCCCGACCCAGGCGAATCGGGCGACGAGTAGCCCTGCGCTTGACGCACCCCATACTCGCGGCCACGGAGCTCCACCATGGATGAGATCTTGACGTCTACGACGATCCTGCAGCGCTACGCGGCGGGCGAGCGAGACTTCTTCGGCCTTGAGGTCGAGGACCCCCCTGACGCCACCCCCCTCAACGGCGCGGTCCTCGACGACATCAACTTCAGCGGCGCCTATCTGGTCATCAACTTTGAGGGCGCGAGCCTTCGTCGCGCACGTTTTGTCGGCGCGAACGTGAAGACCTGCCTCTTCACCAACGCAGACCTCCGCGCCGCCGACTTCACAGGCGCTTGCCTTGACGGGGCGACCTTCGTCGGCGCGCGTCTTGAGGGCTGCGAGTTCGAGGGGGCGAGCGTCTCAGGCGACACGTTTCCGAGAGGAGAGAGGCCGAGCTGGTAGCCCGTCGCGCCCGCCCCAGCCCCCGCCGCGCTACATTCGGGGCATGGACAGCGCCGCACGCCGCCTCGACTTCAACGATCACCGCCGCGCCTTGGGGGACAACCGCTACGTCTACCCCGTGGTCTCGCGGCGCTCGAAGGGGCTCTCCATCGGGGTCAACCTCAACCCCGACAAGGTCTGCAACTTCGACTGCCCCTACTGTCAGGTGGACCGCTCGGTGCCCCCGGCGGTCACCGAGGTGGATCTTCTTCGGCTCGGGGAAGAGCTCGACGCGCTGTTGGGCCTGGTGAGCTCGGGCTCGTTGTGGGAGGTCCCGCCCTTTGACACCGTGGCCCCGGCCCTGCGCCGGGTGAACGACGTCGCCTTCGCCGGGGACGGAGAGCCCACGGCCTACGCCGGGTTTGGGCAGGCCGTGGCTTTGGTCGGAGAACGTCTCGCGGCGTTTGGCCTCGCCGGTGTCAAACCCATCGTGCTCACCAACGCCACGCTCTTGCACCGGCCCCGGGTCGCCGAGGCCATCGACGCGCTCTACGCCTTGGGCGGCGAGGCCTGGGTGAAGCTCGACGCGGGCACCGAGGCCCTGTTTCAGGCCATCGACGGCACCACCTTCCCCTTTGGGCGGGTGCTGAAGAACTTGGGGGAGCTCGCGGCGCGGCACCCCGTCGTCGTGCAGTCGATGTTTCTGCGGCTCGACGGGGAGGGCCCCTCAGACGCGGAGATCGTGGCGTACCTCGGGCGCCTCAAGGACGTGATCGACGGCGGCGGGCGCATCTCTCTGGTGCAGGTCTACTCCGTGGCCCGCACCCCGGCGACGCCCCGGGTGGCCCCCCTCGACGTGCCGCGCCTGGAGGAGATCGCCGCCGGGGTGCGCGCGCTGGGCCTCGCCGCCGAGGTTTACCCGGGCCGGGCCGAGTCGTGAGCGCGCTCCTGGAGTGTGTGCCGAACTTCTCTGAAGGGCGAGATCGGGTCGTCTTGGAGGACATCGCCGCCGCCATCGCCTCAGCGCCGAACGCCCGGGTGCTGGAGATCGACGCCGATCCCTTCGCCAACCGCGCGGTGATCACCTGCTTCGCCCCGCCCGAGGCCATCGTCGAGGCGGCGGCCCGAGGGGTGGCCCAGGCGGTCACCACCATCAACATGCGCGCCCACCACGGCGTTCACCCCCGCCTCGGCGCCGCCGACGTGCTGCCGTTTGTGCCTTGGCAGGGCGTGACGATGCAAGACGCCGTCCTCGCGGCGCGCGCCTTGGGGGAGCGGGTCGGCGCCCTGGGGGTGCCCGGCTGGTTTTATGGCGCGGCGGCGACGGCGGCCCATCGGCGCTTGTTGCATGAGGTCCGCCGCGGCGAGTGGGAGGGCCTCGCCGAGAAGCTCCTCCGAGAGCCCCCCGACTTTGGCCCCACCACCCCGCACCCCACGGCCGGGGGCGCGGCCATCGGCGCCCGGGACGTGCTCATCGCGTTTAACCTCTGCCTCAGCACCCAAGACGTCGGCGTGGCCCGGCGTCTGGCCCGGTCTCTGCGGGAGCTGGCCGGCGGGCTGCCCGCGGTGCGCGCCATCGGCTGGTGGCACGAGGGCTACGGCTGCGCCCAGGTGAGCACCAACCTCGTGGACTGGCGGGTGACGCCGCCCCATGTCGTCGTCGAGCGCCTCAAGGTCTTGGCCGCCGCGCTCGGCGTCGAGGTGACCGGCGCCGAGCTCATCGGGCTCTTGCCCTTGGGCGCGCTCCAGGCCGCCGCCGATTTTTATGCGCCCGACGCCCCCGACGCCCCCGCCCGCCTTCACGCCGCCGTGGGTGGCCTCGGCCTCGACCAGATTCGCCCCTTTCATCCCCGCGCGAAGGTCATTCAATGGGCCTTGGGCGGACTGGAGCCCCTGTGACCCTCTGGATGTGCCTCGTCTCTTTCGCCTTCGCGGCGGAGCTCCCCGAGGTTGAGCTGGGCTGGCACGGCGCCACGGGCTGGATCACCGCCCGCCCGCCCGCCGGGGAGCACGTCGCCCCCGAGGCCCCGGTCACCGCGGAGCTGTGGTTGGGCGAGCAGCGGGTGGTGGTCGACGCCAGCGGCTTGGATCTCCAAGAGGGCCTACGGCTCGCGCTGCCGCCGGGCGTCTCATCCGTGGAGGGCGCCCTCTCGATGTCACTGTGTGAGGACGGCGGCACCACCTGCCGTCTGGTGAACGTCGGCTTTGACCTGCCGATCTCTGGCTGGCGTGGCCGCGCCCGGCAGCCCGGCCTGGCCCTCAGCGCGAACGAGGCCTCACCGCCGATGTTTGCCGTAGAAGGCGCTGCAGAGGCCGCCTTCGCCCAGGCAAAGTCCGATGAGCGGCTGGTGCTCTTGGACTTCTCGGCGGTGTGGTGCCCGCCCTGCAACCTGCTCGCCGCTGAGGTGCTCCACGATCCCGAAGACGCCGAGGCGCTCGCGCCCTTCGTCGTCGCCGTGGTCGACGTCGACGCGCCCTGGAGCTGGACGCTGAAGGACCGCTACGCTGTGGGCGCCTACCCCACCCTGATCGTCACCGACAGCGACGGCGTCGTGATCGACCGGATGGAGGGTTACCCCGGAGAAGAGGCGTTTGAGGCTTGGTTAACGAGGGTTCAAGCCGGGATGTTGCCCCTGGACCAGCTCGCCGCCAAGGGCCCGACGATGACGCCGGACGAGGCCGCCGCCGCCGCGCTGCGATTGGCCCGCGCCGGTCGGGTAGACGAGGCCAAGGCGCTGTTGCCGCCGAACCTCAGCACCCCCGACGCCCTGCTCACCCGCCTAGCCTTGAGCCCAGACGAGGCCACGCTCATCCAGCTCTGCGGGTTGGCCCCGGAGCGGGTCTACGAGTACGCCTTCGCCGCCTTGGACCTCGGCGCGCTGAGCCCTGAAGGCGCGGCGACGCTGCGGGCGACCTTGTTGGCGGGGGTGGCCCGGCTGCCCCCGGCCCAAGGCGCGGACCTGATCTATGTGCTCGGGGTGATGGCGCCGACCGAGCAGCAGCCGGCCTTGTTCGGCGCGGCGGCGGCGCTGTTGGAGTCGAACCTCAGCGGCGACATCGCCGTGGACCGGGGCCACTACGGCTTCTTGGCCGACCTCTGGATCTCCGCGGGCCAGGTGGACCACGGCCTCGCGCTCTTGACCCAGGCGGCGGCGGCTTACCCCGACGAGTTCACCTTTCACCACGCCCTCTCCGGCCAGCTCTTGACCCTGGATCGCCTGCCAGAGGCCTTGGCCGAGGCGGAGCTCGCCGTGAAGACCGGCTACGGTGACAACCGACTTCGCGCGGAGAAACGCCGGGCGGAGATCCTCGTGGCCTTGGGCCGAAAGGACGAGGCGAAGGCGAGCTTAGACGCCGCGATCTCCGCCGCCGAGCGCCCCGCCGAGGGCGTCAAGGTGCGCACCACCCGCTACCTCAAAGAGCTAGAGGCCTACCGCGCGGGCCTCTGAGCCGATGGGGCCTGTGCTACGGTGTGCTCCTCGCCGGAGACCCCCATGCGCCTCATCTGCCCCGTGATCGCCCTGCTGATCGGCCTCGCCGCCTGCAAAGGAGGCGCGGACGACGGCCTCGACGACACAAACCCGGCCGACGAGGTGCGCGCCCCGAACCTCACCTGCGTCGCCCCCGAGCGCCCGCCCGCCACGGGCGAGGTCACCTTGACCCCGGCGTTTGACGGCCTGGGCTTCCGCGCCCCGGTGTGGGTGGGCCAGGCCCCCGGCGACGACGCCACCTTTTATGTGCTGGAGCAGGCCGGCCGGGTGCAGGCCATCCGCGACGGCGAGACCGAGGCCACGCTCATCGCCGATCTCACCGACCGTGTCGATGACAGCTCCTCCGAGCTCGGCCTGCTCGGCCTGGCCTTTCACCCCGAGTTTGTGTCAAATCAGCAGGTCTTCTTGAGCTACACCTCCAAAGAGGGCCGCACGCTGTACTCGAACCTCAGCCGCTTCACCATGGCGGGCGGGGAGCTCCTCCCCGAGTCCGAAGAGCTCCTGCTCAAACTAGAGCAGCCCTACTCCAACCACAACGGCGGCGGCATCGCCTTTGGTCCTGACGGATATCTGTACTTCGGCTTAGGCGACGGCGGCAGCGCCGGAGACCCCCTCGGCGCCGGACAAGACACAGACACGCTCTTGGGCAAGATGTTACGCATCGACGTCGATGGGGAGGCGCCCTACGGCATCCCCGCCGACAACCCCTTCTCGGACGGCGTCGGCGGCCGCCCGGAGGTCTTCGCCTGGGGCCTCCGCAACCCCTGGCGCTGGAGCTTTGACCGGGCCACGGGGGAGCTGTGGGCGGGGGACGTCGGCCAGAACAAGGTCGAGGAGGTGGACCTCATCCAGCTCGGCGGCAACTACGGCTGGAACACGATGGAGGGCAGCGCCTGTTTCCCCAGCGGCGACTCCTGCGACAAGTCCGGCCTCATCCTGCCCCTCGCCGAGTACACCCACACAGACGGCAACAAGTCCATCGTCGGCGGCTTCGTGTACCGTGGCGCGGCGATGCCCGCTTTGGTCGGAAACTTCCTCTACGCCGACACCTACAGCGGCCGCCTCTGGGCGCTCAGCTACGATCCCACCACGGGTGATCCCAGCCCCGTCGTGCTCATGGACGACACGGGCCTGTCCCCTGTCTCGTTCGGCGAGAGCAACGCCGGAGAGCTGCTGATCGTGGACTATGGCGGCGGCGGTCTGTATTGGATTGAGCCCGCCGGGGAGCCCGTGGCCTCCACCTTCCCCGAGAAGCTCAGCGCCACGGGCTGCGTAGACCCCGCCGACGCCAGCCTGCCGTCGTCCGGCAGCGTGCGCTACGAGGTGAACGCGCCGTTCTGGTCGGACGGGGCGGAGAAAGAGCGCTGGTTCGCCATCCCCGACGACGCCACGATCTCTGTGGATGAGACGACCGGGCGCCTTGAGCTGCCCATCGGCAGCGTGATCGTGAAGATGTTCCGGGTGAGCGGCCAGCCCATCGAGACCCGGCTGATGGTGCGCCACGATGACGGCGGCTGGGCGGGCTACACCTACCAGTGGGACGCGGACGGCAAAGACGCCACCTTGCTCCTGTCCTCCGCCCGGGTAGACCTCGCTGAGCTGGGCCTCAACGATCAGGACTGGAGCTACCCCAGCCGCGCCCAGTGCCTCGGCTGCCACACTGAAGTCGCCGGGCGCACCCTCGGCCTCAGCCTCGCCCAGAACAACCGCGACGGCCAGCTTGAGCGCTGGGCGGCCATCGGCCTGCTCGCCGCCGCCCCCGCCGCCTCGACGCCGCTGCCCGACCCCCACGGCGACGGCGCCGTAGACGAGCGCGCCCGGGCCTACCTAGAGGTCAACTGCGCGATGTGCCACCAGCCCGGCGGCCCCGGCTTGGGCGGCCTCGACCTGCGTGTTGAGGTCGGCCTCGCCGAGACCGGCGCCTGCGACGCCGAGCCCACCGCCGGAGACCTGGGCGTAGACGAGGCCCGCATCATCGCCCCCGGCGACCCTACCCGCTCCGTGCTGCCCCTCCGGATGGGCGCCCTGGACGTGAACCGGATGCCCGCGGTCGGCTCAAACGTCGTCGACGCCGAGGGCGTGGCGCTCATCGAGGCGTGGATCACGAGCCTCTCTGGCTGCGAGTGAGCCGGGGAGCGGTTACCAGGGCGCACCTGCCTGGAGCCCGCGATGTTCACGCCCGACACTCTCCGTGAGAAGACCTTCCTCGTGACCGGCGGGGGCAGCGGTCTCGGCCGCGCCATGGCCCTCGGCTTCGCCCGCGCCGGCGCCAAGGTCGCGGTGCTCGGTCGCCGCCCCGAGCCCCTGCAAGAGACGGTCGCCGCGATCCAGGCCCTCGGCGGCGTGGCGGCCTGGGCCAGCGCGGATGTGCGCGACCCGGCGAGCGTCGCCGCCGCCGTTGACTCTTTGGAGGCTGAGCTCGGCCCGATCAACGGCCTGGTGAACAACGCCGCGGGCAACTTCTTGTCGCCCTCGGAAGAGCTGAGCCCCAACGCCTTCAACTCCGTCGTGCAGATCGTGCTCTACGGCACCTTCCACACCACCCAAGAGCTCGGCCGCCGCTGGATTGAGCGCAAGACTGGCGGCGTGATCCTCTCCATCGTCACCACCTACGCCTGGATGGGCTCGGCCTTCGTGTTGCCCAGCGCCGCCGCCAAGGCGGGTGTGTTGGCCATGGCGCGGTCCTTGGCGGTGGAGTGGGCGCACTACAACATCCGCTGCAACGCCATCGCGCCGGGGCCCTTCCCCACCGAGGGCGCCTTCTCCCGGCTGATGATGCCCGGCGCCCAAGAAGAGGCGCTGAACCACATCCCGCTGCGCCGCTTCGGCAAACCCGAAGAGCTCGCCGACCTCGCCACCTACATGATGTCCGACATGGCCTCGTTCATGACCGGCGAGTGTGTGGTCATCGACGGCGGCGAGTGGCTGTACAGCGGGCAAGAGTTCGGCCACATCGCGGGCTACGATCGTGAGATGGTGAAGCAGTTCATGGCGGCGATGCGCCCCTCAAAGAAGGGCTGATGGCCTATAACGAGAAGCTCGACTGTATGCGTTGTGGCGCCTGCTGCTGCAACGCCCAGGCGAACGTAGACGCGGGCAGCGTCGATTATATCCTCGTGAACGACCCCAAGAGCCGGCTCTTGCGGGACAACACGCTGAACAAACGCTACGTCGTTCACAACGCCGAGGGCGAACCTCACCTGCGCTTAGACCCCTCCGGCCGCTGCAACGCCCTGCGCGGCCGCCTGGGCTACTCCGTGTTCTGCGTCATCTACCAAGACCGCCCCGGCGGCTGCAAACGTGTGCAGGCGGGCGACAAAGAGTGTGAGCGCGCTCGGCGAGAGAAAGGCCTGCTCTAAACGTCGCTTCGGGTTGGTTGGTTGACCAATCAACCTTTGAGCATCCAGGCCAAGGCCCGGCGCAGCTCGGGGACCACGTCGGCGCGCAGCACGTCGCCGTGGCTGGGCACGAGGAGCTGCGGCTCCCAGGCGAGGAGCGCCCGGGCGCTGCGGGCGGCGGCGGCGCGATCCTTGACCAAGGACAGCCGCCACTCATGGCTCTGCGCGAGGCGGTGATCGCTGATGCCCGTGGCCCAGTAAGCGACCGAGGCGGCCCAGCCCTCCCAGCGCTGGAGGTTAAACAAGAGGTCGGTCACCAAGAGCGCGCGGCTCGGGCGGTGAAAAAACACCCACTCGTTGAGGTGCGGGGCGCCCTCGATGGGCTGGAGGTCCAACACGCCGCCCCAGGCCGCGACGGCCTCGGCGCCGAGGAGCTTGAGCGGCGGGAGGTCGGGGCGTTTTTTGGCGAGGCCCTCCGGGGCCCAGATCGTCGCCTCGGGCCAGCGCCGCGCGGCGTCTCCCAGATAGCGGTGGTGGTAGAGGTTCGGCGAGACGAGGTGGCGCACAGGGCCCAGCGCCTCAATCTGCGCCGCCAGCGCGTCGGTGATCGGCCCGGGTGAGCACAGCCACAGCCCACCGTCGGGCAAGGTCGCCACGAGGGGGCGCACAGTGATGTGTACGATCCCAAACATGAAGAGATCGTACTCGTAGCCCCAGAGGCCGTCTGTGATCGATGTGAAGGTCTCGGCACTGGACATGGCTCACCTCGGGTTTAGGCGAATTTATACGCCCATGGGCGCCTCTGCAGCGCGGACCCCTGCGGCAAGGTGTCGCGTCCGATCTCCCCCAAGATCTCCAGTCCAGGCGGCCGCTCGACGATCGGCGGGGTGGCGCTCAGCCCGCCAACATCCAGGCCATCGCCCGCTCTAGCTCCGGCTTCACCTGGCCTTGAATGACGCCGCCGTGGCTGGGCAAGAGGACCTCGGCGTCGAGGGCGACGACGGCCCGGGTACTACGGGCCAAGGCGGCGCGATCTTTGGCCAGCACGAAGCGCCACGCGCGGCTCTGGGCGAGGCGATGTTCGTTCACGCCCATCATCCAGAACACGATGGACGACATCCAGGAGTCCCAGCGCTGGAGGTTAAACACAAGATCCGTCACGATCAGCGCCCGGCTCGGCCGATAAAAGAAGACCCACTCGTTGAGCGCTGGGGCGCCCTCGATGAGCAGGAGCTGAACCACCCCACCCCAGGCGGCCTCGGCCTCGGGGCTGAGCGTGGCGTCGATGCGTAGGTCGGGGCGCTTTTTCTCAAGACCCGCCGGGGCCCAGACCTTCGCGTCGGGCCAACGTCGGCTGGCGTCTCCCAGATAAACGTGATGGTAGGTGTTCGGCGAGACGAGGTGGCGCACGGGGCCGAGGGCCTCAATCTGCGCCGCCAGCGCGTCGGAGATCGGCCCCGGCGAGCAGACCCACACCCCGCCGTCAGGCAGCACGATCACGAAGGGGCGCACGGTGAACTGTACGCCGCCGGGCAAGACAAGCTCGTACTCATAGCCCCAGACGCCGGGGACGAGGGGGCTGAGGGTCGGCTCGTTCGACATGGGCACCTCGGGGAGCCCCACCATCGTACCGCGGGGCGCCCAGATGGTCAAGTGTGATTGACGAGTTTAGGGCACGAGCTGGTAGACCGGGCTCACCGTGCCGGTGACGCTCACCGTCCCGGCGTCGAGCCAGATCACCCCGTCGGCGCCGTCGCCGCCGTAGCCGCCTTGGGCGCTGGTGCCGCCGATGACGGTCTGACCGCCCGCGCCGCCCTCACAGCGCAGGGCGCCGGAGACGCTGAGGCTGTCGGTGACGAGCCAGAGGGTGCCGCCGGAGCCGCCGCCGCCGGAGCCGCCGTCGAGGCCGCTGCTGTCGCCGCCGCCGTCGCCGCCCGAGCAGTCGAGGAGCCCGCTGACCGTGAGGCTCGCCGCCTGCACAAAGAGCGCGCCGCCACCCCCGCCGCCGCCGCCGCCGTCGCCGTTGTCGGCCACGCCCCAGCCCCCTCCGCCGCCGCCGCTACCGGGCTGCAAGCTCGGCGCGCTGGAGGAGAGATCGGCCCCGGCGCTGCCTCCGGCCACGGTGTAGGACGAGCCGCAGCGGGCGGAGGTGCAGGTGCCGGCCTGGCCCGCCGCGCCGGGGCCGTCGTGCCCGCCGCCCCCTCCGCCGCCGCCGACCCCGCTGGAGCTGGCGCCGCCGCCGGGGGCGTCGCCGAGGCCCGCCTGGCCGCCGCTGCCCGTGTTGTAGCAGGCCCCGGCGCCGCCCACGTCACCCCCTCCGCCGCCGCCGGCGCCGCCCGCGCTGGGGCTCGACTTGTAGCCGCCGTGGGCCGCGCCGTCAGACCCGGCGAGGGTGAGGGTGCCGGTGATCGTCGCCGCGCCGAGCACAACCAGCTCCAGGGGCGCGCTGGCGTTCACCGTGACCGTGACGCCGCTCGACACAGAGAGGCTCGTGTACTCCCAGGGCCCGTCGCCGAGGCTCTGGCTCGTCGTCGCCACGAAGGGGCCGTGAAATCCTTCGCCGTCGCAGTCGTCGTCGAGGCCGTTGATGGCCTCGGTGGCGCCGGGGTTGATGTCGGCGTCTGTGTCGTCACAGTCGGAGCGGTCGCTGACCTCCCCGGCGCTGGGGCTGCAGGCCTCGACGGAGGCGGCGGGGTCACCGAAGCCGTCTCCGTCTGTGTCCGCGAAGAAGCTGCTCGCGTCGGTGAGGTTGGGGTCGTCCTCGTCGATGAGCGTGTCACAGTCGTTGTCGCCGCCGTCGCAGACCTCCGCCGCGCCGGGGTTGACGTTGACGTCTGTGTCGTCACAGTCCCGGGCGTCGGTCACCGCCCCGGACGGCGCCTCGCAGGCCCGGATCAGCGCCGCGGGGTCACCGTACCCGTCGCCGTCTGTGTCGCTGTAGAAGTTGCCGACGTTCGCGGCGTCGTCCTCGTCGATGGCGCCGTCGCAGTCGTTGTCTAGCTCATCACACAGCTCCGTGGCGTTCGTGGAGATCTTCCCGTTTGTGTCGTCACAGTCCTCATCGCTCTCGACGTAGCCTGAAGGCGCGGAGCAGGACTCGATGGGGAAGTCGAGGTCTCCTTGGCCGTCGCGGTCGGCGTCGCGGTAAAATGTCGAGAGCACACCCTCATCCACGACCCCATCACAGTTGTTGTCCAGCTCGTCACAGACCTCGGGGGCGTCGGGGTACACCGTCTCCTCGTCGTCGTCGCAGTCGCCGCTGTCGGCCACCCAGCCCTCGGCGTTCTCGCAGCTCTCGGCGGACGTTGTGGGGTCGCCGAAGCCGTCGCCGTCTTCATCGGCGTAGAACAAGGAGCCGCCGCCCTCGTCGATCTCCCCGTCGCAGTCCTGGTCTAGGCCGTCACAGACCTCGGCGGCGTCGGGGGAGCGCGTCGGGTCTTGGTCGTCACAGTCTTCAGCGAGGGGCGCGCCGTCGCCGTCGAGGTCGTCGTCGGGGGTGTCGGGGTCACAGTCGTCGTCGGACTGGTTGTAGGGGATCTCCGGGAGCGTGGGGGAGATGGTGTTGTTGTTGTCGTCGCAGTCCTCGGACGCGGGGCTGCCGTCGCCGTCGGCGTCGAGATCGCCAGAGTCTACGCTGGGGATCTCGGTGTCGGTGGGGTCCTTGTCTTCGCTGCGGCAGGCGGCGAGGAGGAGCAGGCTGAGCAGGAAGGCGGCGCGCGTCATGGCGACTCCGGGAGGATTTGGCGGGTTGACTGTGATCTCAGGTCGGCTGTGCTAGGTCGGCTGTGATAGTGTAGCGGAGATGCGCGCGCCGCTGCTCCTCCTACCGCTCACCCTGCTCGGCTGCGAGGCGCCCCCTCCGGCGGCGGGCGCGTCGCTGACGCTCACGCCTTGCCATGTGCGCGGGGTGAGCCAAGAGACGATGTGTGGTGTGCTGGAGCGCCCGGAGGACCCAACGAGGCCCGACGGGCGCAAGATCCCGCTCCGTGTGGTGAAGCTCCCCGCGGTGAGCCCCTCCCCCGCCGCCGACCCGCTCTTTTTGCTCGCCGGGGGCCCCGGCCAGGCGAGCAGCGAGATCATCGCCGCCGTCGCCCCGGCCCTGCGCCGGATTCACAGCCGCCGGGATCTCATCTTCGTCGATCAGCGCGGCACAGGCGCCTCAAACGCCCTGGACTGCCCCGAGGAGGATGAAGATCCCCTCCTGGCCCTCGCCGGGCCGACGCCGGTGGAGGACATCGCCGCCTGTCTGGAGGCCGTGCGGGCCCACGCCGACCTCAACTTTTACGGCACGAGCCTCGCGGCCGACGACCTCGACGCCGTGGCCGAGGCCCTCGGGTACGCCCAGGTGAACGTCTTCGGCGGCTCGTATGGCACACGCCTCGGCCTTGAGTGGGCGCGTCGGCACCCAAGCCGGGTGCGCACCTTGATCCTCGACGGCGTGGCCCCGCCCCAAGAGCCGATCTTGGGCGGCAGCGCCGGCGACGCGGAGGCGGCGTTTGAGGCGATGGCGCGAGACTGCGCGGCCGACCCAGCCTGCGCGCCGCTTGATCCCAAAGACGACCTCCTCGCCCTGCTCACGGCGCTGGAGACCCCAAAGGATTTCAGCCTCCTCCACCCCCGCGGCGGCGAGCCCATCACCGTCGCCATTGACGCCGAGCACCTCGCCGGGCTCCTCCGGGGGATGCTCTACGCGCCGGACCTCACCAAGCTCACGCCCCTCGCCCTGGACGACGCCCGGGCCGGGGATCTCGCGCCGTTTCTGGCCCAGGCGAGCCTCGTGACCGGCGGCGCGGCGTCGAGCATGAGCCTCGGCCTCACGCTGACGGTGATCTGCGCCGAAGACGCCCCGCGCCTCACGCTCCCCGACGCCCCGCCGGTGAGCGTCACACGCGTCGGCGCGTCGGCGACCAAGAGCTTCTTGGAGATGTGCGCCGTCTGGCCCAGAGCCGAGGTTGACCCCGCCTTCTTTGCGCCTGTCTCCGTCAGCACGCCGACGCTCTTGCTCTCTGGCGGCCTCGACCCGGTGACCCCGCCGCGCCTCGCGGCCCTGGCGAAGGAGACCTTGCCCAACGCCGTTCATGGCGTGGCGCCCGGCGCCGGGCACGGCGTGGTCACCCAGGGCTGCGGGCCCAAGCTGGCCCGGCTCCTGATCGAGTCGGGCAGCGCCGAGGGCCTCGACGTCTCCTGTCTCGACACAGTCACCCGCCCCACGTTTCACAGCTCACGCCTCGGCGCGGCGCCACCGGAGGCCCCAGATGCTGCGCGCTGAAGGGCTCGCCCGCCGTTTTGGTGAGGTGGTCGCCGTCGAGTCGGTGAGCTTTGAGGCCCAGGACGGTCAGATCACCGGCCTGCTCGGCCCCAACGGCGCGGGCAAGACGACGAGCCTACGCATGATCTACGGCCTCGTGCGCCCCGACGCCGGCCGGGCCTGGGTAGACCACCTCGACCCCACCGCCGCGCCTCTGGACGCCCGGCGCCGTCTGGGCGTGTTGCCCGACTCTCCTGGCCTCTACGCGCGGCTCACCGGGCGCGAGAACATCCGTTATTTCGCGGAGCTGAACGGCATCGCCAACGACGCCGCCCTCCACAAACGAATCGACGCCCTCTCGGAGACCCTCGATCTGGGCCGGGTGATCGACCGACCCGCCGGGGGCTACAGCCAAGGCGAACGAATGAAGGTCGCCATCGCCCGGGCGATCGTGCATGATCCACCGAACATCGTGCTCGATGAGCCCACAAACGGCCTCGACGTGATGAGCACCCGGGCGATGCGTGAGGCCATCCGCGCCTTGGCCGCTGAAGGCCGCTGTGTGTTGTTCACCTCTCACCAGATGGCCGAGGTCGGCAGCTTGTGTGACCGCCTGGTGATCATCGGCCGAGGCCGGGTGATCGCCCAAGGCAGCCTCGCCGAGGTCATCGCCCACGCCGGCGCGAAGAGCCTTGAGGACGCCTTCGTGGCCTTGGTCGGCCACCACGAAGGGGGCGCCCCATGAGCCGCCGACCGACGCCGCCGAGCCTCGTCGTGCTCAAGAAGGAGCTCCTCGACGGGGTGCGAGACCTGCGCTCTCTGTTCTCGGCCTTCTTTTTCCCGCTCTTGGGCCCCCTCACCATCGGCCTCGTCGCCGTCGCGTTAGAACGTAACACGAACGATCAGGGGCTTGAGACGCTCTACGTCGAGGGGGCCGAGCGCGCGCCGGCCTTGATCAAGATCCTTGAGAGAGACCTGGAGATCAAGCCCGCGCCCCCCGACGCCGAGCAGCAGCTTCGCGACGGGGAGCTCTCTGTGCTGCTGCGGGTGCCCGAGGACTTCTCAGACCGCGCCGCCCGGGGTGAGCCGGCCATGGTCGAGCTCATCTCGGACGGGTCAAAGACCGAACATCGTGGCGTCACCGCCGACGTGGAGCGTGGCGTCGCGGCGTACTCGTCTGAGCTCGGCGTCATGCGCCTGCTCGCCCGAGGCGTAGACCCCGCGCTGATTCACGCCGTCACTGTGGACGAGATCGATGTGGCGCCGCCGGAGCGCCTCGGCGGCAACATCATCGGCGCCGTGCTCGGTCTGTTCGTGATCATCTCCGCCTTCTTCTGCAATATGTATCTGGTGATCGACACCACCGCCGGAGAGCGTGAGCGGAAGTCCATGGAGCCGCTCCTGTTGACCGCCGCGCCTCGGGGCGCGCTCGTGCTGGGCAAGTGGATGGCGGGGCTCACCTTCGGCGTCATGGGCGTCATCGTGACGGTGGTGCTCACGCTGATCCCCGTTCTGTGGTTGGACCTAGAGCGCCTCGGCCTACGCATCGTGCTCACGCCGGGCGTCGGCGCGCTGATCGTGCTGCATCTCCTGCCGCTCGCGGCCTTGGCGTCGGCCGCCCAGCTCCTCGTCGGGTCTTTTACCCGCTCGTTTAAGGAGGCCCAGACCTACCTCTCGTTGACGCTGTTCTTGCCGATGATCCCCGGCATGTGGATGTCCATCGACCCCATCCCCGCCGCGCCGTGGATGATGGCCGTGCCCGCCCTCGCCCAGCAGATGTTGATCACCCGGGCGATCAGCGGCGAGGTGACGCCGCTCTCTTGGCAGCTCGGCGCGGCGGCCTCATCTCTGGTCTGCGCGGCCTTGGCCCTGTGGGGGATGCGCTGGGTGGTGGGGCGCGAACAATAAGGCCCCGGCGCCGGTCAGCCCTCCCGCCGCCAAGGCACCCGCTTCTGCCCGTCGTCCCGGGGCTCGATCACCGCCACGGTGATGGGCAAGTCTCCAAAGAGCTGGTTGAGCCCGGCGCGTAGGGCGACCTCGTTCACATGGCCCGCGGGCATCCGCTCGATGGTGAGCTGAACGCTGCCGTCGGCGCGCTGCACCAGCTCGTGCTGCACAAAGGCGGCCACCCGGCGCAGGAGGTTCTGCAGGTCTACGGGGCCGACGGGGCGCCCGAGGGCGTCGCGGAGGTCTACCCCGGCGCGGCCCTGGAGATCCCACAGCCGGGGGAAGGGGTCGGCGGCGCCCTCCGGGGCCGGGGCCCAGCGGGCGTGGTCGCCGGTGCGGTAGCGCAAGAAGGGGAGGTAGGGGTTTCGCCCGCCGCTCACGCACAGCTCACCCAGCTCACCCGCCGGGAGCGGGCGCCCGGTCTCGTCGATCACCTCGACGAAGAGGTCGCTCGGCAGGCAGATGAGCGCGCCGTCCTCTGTGGCAACAGGGCTGCTGTACGCGATGGCGCTCGTCTCGGTGCAGGAGTACCAGTCGATCACCGGGCAGGCGTAGCGGTCACGAACGGCGTTCCGCAGGGCCGGGGAGAGGGCGGTGGCCGTAGACGTGATGGCCTTGGGGTGGATGTCGGGGTTGAGGCGAAGGAGCTCGGTGAGGGCGACGGGGTTCGCCGTGAGCACTTGGGGCTGGGCGCGCTCCAAAAAACGCCGCGCCTGGTCGAGCCCGCCGGCCCAGTCCTCGGGGTGCAGGTTCACCTTGGCCAAGAGCGCCTGATCCCACACCGAGAAGGCCGTGGGGAAGGTCCAGGTCGCGCGCTGGGCGGCGAGGGTGATCACCGCGACCTCCCCCTGGCGTGGGGTGAAGGTCACGCCGTGCTGGCGCAGCGTGTGCTCCAAGAGCGCGTGGGCCTGGGCCTGGGTTCGGGGGTGCGACGGCGCGGGCAGGGGCGGCCCCGTGGTGCCCGTCGTTTCGTAGACCATCAGCCGCTCAAAGGGCTCGTCCTCGACGATGTAGCGCTCGGGGCGCCGGATGAGCTCGGCCCGGGACATCGTCGGGATCGTCGCCCAGTCCACAAAGTCGCCGCGCGCGGCCTCTCGAAGGTGCTCGCAGCGGTTTTGTTGTGTCCTCGCCCAGCGGAGGATCCACGGCGGGGGCTGGTCGGGGCGCCAGGGCGCGCGCTCGGCCATCGCCGCCCGAAAATCCGCCACGAAGGGCAGGTCTTCGGCCTCCACCCGGTCGCCGAGCTGGTGCGTCCAGCGCGGGGCGTCGGGGTCTTGGATGAGGCCGCGCAGGGACTCCCAGGCGGCCGGGGTCAGAAGCGGGCTCAAGCGCTGGCGATCGGGGGGGATCAAGGCCTACTCTCCGCCGTACCGCGAGGCGGCCTCGGCCTCGGCGCGCTTCTTCTTGGCGAGCTCCTCACGCACCCGGCGGGCGTGCTCCACCTGCTTCTGCGTCTCGCGGAGCACCCGGGCGCGCTCGACGCTAGAGAGCGCCTTGAGGCGGTCGGCGGCGATGGCCTCGGTCTCGCCTTTGGGGCGCAGGCCCAGGCCGGCCAAGGTCAGGCGCACGAGCTCTTCGCGGCGGTCGGGGTCGTCTACAAACCGTTCGGGGGGCACCAAGGCGGCGAGCTCGTCGAGGCCCCGGCTGAGCAGGCGCCGGGCGGCGTCCCGGCCAGCGACCCCACGCACGAGGCCCGGCGTCGCCAGAAGCCAGCAGGTCACCAAGGCGAGGCGCCGCCGGGGCCCCGGGGCGCTGGGCTGCCAGGGGGCCAGGCTCGACGAGGTCTCCGGCGGGCCGCCCCACTCCTGAAGCAGGTCGTTGATCACGGCCTCGACGTGAACACCCTTTGGGTCCTCCCGCCACACCGGGGCCAAGAAGTCGCTGGGCAGCTCAGCGAGGCGGCGGGTGAGCAGGTCGAGGGCGGGGCCGTCGGTGGTCATGGGGTCTTCACCTGTCCTTTGGGGCCAAATCGTAGCCGGCTGAACGCGCGGGCGAAGGTGAGCAGCTCCTCTTGGGAGCGCACGAGGTGAACGCCCCAGCCCAGCGACCGCACCCGCGCGAGCTGCGCGGCGTAGTGCTCGGGGAAGGGCAGGTCCATCACCAGAGTGCCGCCGCCGCCGGCGCGGGTGAGGGCCTCAGCGAAGATGTCCCAGCCCTCTTTGACCGAGCCGAGCATGTGAAAGATGTCGCTGTCGGTGACGATGAGCAGGTGCACGGGGTTCTTCGGCGGCGGGGCGTCGAGAAACGTTGCTTTGAGGCGCAAGATCCCGTAGCTGTAGCCCGTGCCGAGGTAGTCGGTGAGCACGCCGAAGATCGTGTCCTCTTGTCGCAAAAATCCTTTGGTCTCGGTGAAGCTGCCGGGCTCTCCGCTGAGACAGACCATCACCTTCGCCCCGGCGCGTAAGGCCGAGAGCGTGATCACCGCGCCGCTGAGCACCGGCCACGAGAGCCGCTGCCGGGGGTTGTTCATCGAGCCCGAGCAGTCCACGCCGAGGTACAGATCCGGCGGGCGGCGCTCGGGCTCGGCCCCGGCGGACTCGCCCATACGACGCTCTAAGGTGGTGACGCCGGGGATCACCACGGGGCTGTGGCTCAAGGTCTCCACCCAGTCCACGTCCGAGAGGGGTGAGCCCGGGTCCCAGACGTCGAGCCCTTCAGGCAGCGGGTCTGTTGCTTTTGGGATCTCTCGGCGTGGGAAGGGGATGATGTGGGGCAGGGCCAGCTCGCGGTAGTAACGGTGGGCGAGCTGCGACGGCGAGACCTTCACGCCGAGGGAGGTCATCAGCTCGGCGTACTCCGTGGGCGCGCGGTACTGGTTCTTGAGGCCGCCGGGCAGGTCGCGGTTCGCCGAGCCTGGGGTTGAGGTGCCGACAGGGGCGGTGAGGCCGCTGAGCTCGGGGTCTTCAGCGGGGTGGATCGGCCCCAGCAGCTCGTCGTCGTCAAGCTCGGCGAGGCCGTCGGGCAGCTCATCGCCCTCACCGGCCCGGCGGGTGTCGAGCCACGGCACGAGGTAGGCTTGGCCCTTCTTGTCGCCCTGCTCCATGAGGTAAGGCAAGAGCAGGCAGGCGTAGCGGCTCGCGCCGTCGAGCCAACGATTGGTGTAGGCCCGCACGAGCCTCGCCGCGAGCCCAGCGTCGGCCTCTAAGGCGTCATCTTCGGGGAGGTTCGGGGTGAGGTCGCCGCCCTTCAGGCTCCACAGCAGCTCATAGGTGCGCAGGTACAGGCGCCAGAGCCGGGGCGGGTCGTCATCGGCGCGGCGCAGGGCGCGGTACACCGCCGCCATGTCCAGGCCCTTCTCCCGCTGAAGGCGGTCGTTCACCAAGAGGTCGAGGTAGAGGTTCGCCACCATGCCCGCGTGGTCCTCTTGGCCGGGCAGGCCGCGACGGATCTTGGCGATCAGGCGCGCGTTGTCCCGAAGATCCCCCGGGGCGAAGACGTGGTGGCCGATCTCGTGGGCGAGAACTTGCAACGAAAACGCTGTAAGGCCCTTGGCGCTGACCTCCCGCAGCCCGATGACGACGGCGTGGTCGGCGACACGGATCATCGCGAAGGAGCCTTGAAGCTGCTCTTCTTTCTCATCGGCCTCGGTGATGCACAGCCGGGGCGCGGCGAGCTTGGTGTAGGGGCTCCAGGTCGCCAGGGCCTCGGGCCAGCGCGCGCCCCAAGCCGCCCGCAGAGCCTCCAAGTCGCTCGGCGCGGCGGTCACGTCGGCTCCGGCGCCAGGGCGATGAGCACGATCCGGTGGCTCGAAGGTAGGGTGACGGCCATGAGCTGCTCGCTGCAGGCGACGCCGCTGCGCTCGGCCAGCTCCGGCATCGCGCGCTGGTCGCGGCCCCAGAACACCCGGCCCTCCCGATCGACGCTGCGACCGGGGGGCGGCGGGGTCTCTTCGCCGTCGGGCAGGTTGGGGCCGATGCGCCGCAGCCGCGCGCCATAAGCGTCGGCGTGGATCGACCAGCAGGCGCGCTCGTCCAAGGCGATGAGCTGCCCGCTCACACACATCACGGTCGGGGGGCTACGAAACTCGCCGCCGAAGCCCGAGAAGCGGCCCACCTTGCCGACGATGCGCAGCGTCTGGGGGCAGCGGGCCAGCTCAGGGCGCCAGAAGGGGTCACCCTCCAACATCGTGAGGCAGGTCTCGGGGCTGGGGTCGCCCTCCCGCAGGCCCAAGGCGACGCCCAGGGCCTCGGCGGGGAGCTGTCGCATTAATTCGAGGGCGCCCTCACGAAAATGAGACAGACCGCCGCGCCAGGCGAAGACCTGGCCCATGGCCAGGAGCGTCGGCACGTCCGGGCAGCCGGGGGCGGCCTCGATGAGCCGGTCTACCCACAGCGGCAGAACAAAACCGCGCTCTTGGGAGAGCTTGTGGACGGCGTTGACCAGGGCGGAGGTGAGCTTGGCCGGGGCGGCGGCGAGCAGGCGGGGCATCGCCGGGAGGAGCTGGTCAAAGACGAGGTTGAGCTGGGGGGCCTGGGCCTGGGGGCCGAGGAGCTCACGGCCGATGAGCTCCAGAGACAGCTCGTAGAGGGTGGTCATCACCTTGGGCACGGCGGCGGGCTCGATGGCGGCCACGGCCTCGACGGCGGGGGGCAGGCGGTGGCGGACGTGGGCGAGGACGGCGTCGGCGTCGATGCGGCGGTGCTCGCGGCGGGCGCTCAAGAACAGGTTGTTGTAACGATCACGCCCCGCGGCCAGCTCCGCGGCCACCGCGCCGGTCAACGGGCTTGTTGTGCTCACTGGGCACATTGAAGCACCCAGCCCAGGTAGTTCGTGTAGTGCTGGTGCATCGCCTTGAGGCGCAGCAGGTCGTCGTAGAGGTGGCCGTAGAGCTTGCGGCCCTTGGCGAGCTCGCGCAGGGTGCCCTCGATGGCGGCGAGGCGGCGGCGCACCTCCTCCTCTTTGAGCCCCTCTAAGCCGCGCTCCAGCTCGTCGCCGAGGTCGCGCACGGGGTCGTGTTGATCGAGGTTGAAGCTCTCGAACTGTTTACAGGAGAGGTCCCACAGCTCCCGCAGCCAGGAGACGCGGTCGGAGCGCAGGGCGGGGTTGTCGCCCAGCTCAAAGAACGGCGCGTCGGGCTCTTGCACGAGCTTGTCGTGGAGCACGAAGGGCAACATCTGCCGGATGTCCTCAAACGAGACCTCCTTCTCGCCCCGGAAGTAGGCCATGCCCTTCACGAAGATCAAGGTGGTCATCAGGGCGCGCACGCTGACGCCGTTGCGGGTCTGGGCGCCGAGATCGACGGCGGCGTCTTTGCCCGCCGAGGCCGACGCGAAGCTGCGCAGCTCCAGGCCCGAGAGCTTCACCGTGTCTTTGGTCATGTACTCAAGCTGCCGCGCGCCGCCCTCCCACAGCTCAAAGTGGCTGGTGAAGAACTCCAGGCGCCGCCGCAGCGGGTCGGGGAGCTTCACCTGGCGGATCTCCCGCTCCATCTGGTCGAGCTCTTCAGGGGTGAAGATGATCTGGCTGGGCACGACCTCTTCAGGCTTAAAGCCCTCCTCCACCCGCAGGAGCAGCTCGTCGAGGTAGCGTGAGTTGAAGTGCAGAGCTTTTACAACAACGTCGATGCGATCCCGCAGGGCCTCGATGACCTGGTAGGTGCCGCCGCCGGCGTCGTCGTTCGCCGTGAGGTACCAGGCGCCCGGCGGGCACTCAAAGATCTGGTCGTAGAGCTCGGCGTAGTTGTCGGCCATCACCGTGAGCAGGGCCGACTGGGTGCGCGTCGGGATGCGGTTGTACTCGTCGATGATCTTCACCCGCATCCCCAGCCAGCGGCGCCAGGCGATCTGCACCTCGTCCATGCTCTTGGCGTTCACCAAGGTCGAGGGCAGGGGGTTGCCGAGAAGATCGGCGATGGTCATCTGCGGCTGGCCGTGCTGAATGGCCCGCTTGAGCTCGTTGAGGTTGTAGCCCGCGAGCACGCCCATGAGCACGGCGATGGCGGTCTTGCCTCGGCCCGGCCCGCCGACGAGCAGGCAGCGCCGCCGGGTGGCGAGGCTCAACAAGGGCAGCAGCACGTAGCTTGAGTACGACTGGTCCGTGGGCAGGGTGAGCTGCACCTTGGCGTCGCCAAACGAGAAGCGCTGGGGCGGCGTGTCGTTGTACTCGATGTCGTAGAAGGGGCTGATGATGCCCTTGTTGACGATCCACCAGTAGGCCCGCTGGAGCTTCTCGTGGAGCGGCTCCCCCGCGCTGGGCTGGGCGTCGGGGTCGGCGAGCAGGCCTTGGTAGAGCTCGGCGACGTCAAAACGACGGCTCGCCTGCCCCGGCGTCGGGCGGGTGGGCGACTCGGAGACGTGCTGCAGCTTCGATCGAATGGACATGGATCACCCTCGTGGGCCGGAGTTTACACCATGGCGCGCCGCGCCCCACCGCCCGCCTCGCCGGGTTACCCCGAGCCTATGCCTGTCACCCGCCGCGCCCTGCTCCGTGGGGGCCTCGCCCTCCCCTTCGCCTCCGCCTTTGTGCTCAACGCCTGCGGCCCGAGCCCGGCGGAGGAGGCCCTCGCCCGCGGCGCCCGGGCCTTGTGGGGGCTCCAGGCCCCAGACGGCCTCTTCCCCTCCCGAGAGTTTGGCCTGCTCGGGCGCGGCCAGTCGTTGACGCCCTTCGCGCTCTTGGCCCTGGCCGGTGTGCCCGAGCGCCTCCTGCCCTTCCCCAGAGACGCCGCCGCCCGAGGCCTGCAGTCGCTCTTGGCCTTGATGGGCCCCCAAGGAGCCATCGGCCTCGCGGATCCCGTGCCCGATTACCCGGTCTATGCCACGGCGCTGACGGTCTCCGCCTTGGCGGTCTTGGACCCCGCCGCCCTGACCGGCCCGGCCGCGCCGCTCGTGACCTACCTCACCGGCCAGCAGCTCAGCGCGGGCTGGGAGGGCAGCCCCGGCCACGGCGCCTTCCCCATGGGCGGCCGCGACCGCCCCCGGCCACCCCAGCCCGGCCACGTCGATCTGAGCATGACCCGCCGCGCCATCGAGGCCCTCAAGGCCGCAGGCCAGCCCGTAGACCCCGCCGCCTTGGGCTTCGTGCTGCGCTGCGGCGCCCCCGACGGCGGCTTTGTCTACAGCCCCGTCGAGCCCACGCTGAACAAGAGCGCCGAGCAAGACGGCGTGTACGAGGGCTACGGCTCGGCCACCTGCGACGGCCTCTTGGCCTTGCTCGCCCTGGGGCGAGGCCCCGACGACGCCCGGGTCCAGGCCGCCCTCACCCGGCTCAAGGCGAACCACCGCGCCGATCTCAACCCCAACGTCGCCGTCGAGCGGGAGATGTTCGCCCGGGCGATGCGTTTTTATTACCGCGCCGGCGCCGCCCAGGTCTTCAAGCGCCTCGGCGGCCCGCCGGGCTGGCAAGAGGGCCTCATCAGCGCCTTGATCGCCGAGCAAGGCGAAGACGGCCTGTGGCGGAACGAGCTGGCCTTACAGAAGGAGTCTGAGCCGATCATCGCCTCTAGCTTCGCGCTTCTGGCCTTGAGCGCGGCGCTGGGGGTCTGAGCCGCGCTCGCTCAGCCGCCCGCGGCGGTGCCGAACACGCGGTCCCAGATGCGTAGCGTCGAGGCGTAGTTGCCCTGGGTAGGCTTGGCGTGGTGCAGGTCGTGGTCATCGGCGACGGCCAAGAACGGCACCCACCGGGCGAGGGTGGCCTTGGCGCCGGAGTGAATGTCGAGCTCGTGAAGCTGGCGCAGGCTGCCCACGATGGCGACGGTCCACACGCTCAGCTCACCCCACACAAACCACACCGCCGCGAAGCCGCCGAGCACACCCACCGCGCCGCCCATCCACTCCAGGGGGTGGGCGTAGATGTACTCCAGGGGCAAGGGCGAGTAGGCCTCGTGGTGGATCTTGTGGATACGGCGGTAGAGGCCTTTGTGCTCGTGCAGGACGCGGTGGAAGAAGTAAAAGTAGAGGTCATCCAGCACAAACACCAGGGCGAGCTGGGCGAGCAGGCTGAGCGGGCCGGGGAGGCTGTGGGACAGGCTGTCGTAGAAGAAGTACGCCCCGGCGCCCGCGCTGCCCAAGAGCACGGCGAGGTTGCCGAAGATGAGCGGCAGGTGGCTCACAAAACGTTCGCGGGGGTGGGGCCGGTCCTGAATCCGCACAGACGCCGGCCAGGCCGTCGTGGTGAGGCGCAGCGAGAGCGCGAGGCCCAGCATCGCGCCGACGAGCTGCGGGCCGACGAGCAGGGCGACGACCTCCATCGGGCTCATGTGGCCTCCGGCCGAACGGCGAAGATGTTGTGCAGGGGCAGGCCCTCAAAGCCGCGCTCTTGCTCGATGGTGATCTGGCTGAGGCCCCTAGCGGCCAACATCTCCCGCACGGTCTTGAGGCGATCGTCTTGATCGTAGACTTCAGCGACGACCTGCCGGATGAGCGGCCAGTGCTCGTCCTCAATTCCTTGCAGCGTGGCGAGCTCGGCCCCCTCACAGTCCACCTTGAGCAGGTCGATGCGGGGGATGTTGTGCTCGCGGATCACCTGGGAGAGCGTGCGCAGGGGGCAGACCACCTCTTGACCGCCGCCGCGCAGGTATTTGGCGATGAGGCCGCTCAAGAAGCCGGGCACGAGGCGCGCGTACCAAAGATCCGAGCTCGCGGCCGCGCCCTTCACGGCGTCGGCGAAGACGCCGGGGTTCTTCTCCCAGACCTCGGGGGCTGAGGTCGAGAGCGCCGGGCTGCGCGGGAAGTAGGTGAAGCGCAGCTCACCCGGGGCGTTCGAGGTGCCGAAGTTTAAGGGGATGAGCCGCCCGCCGCCGAAGTCTCGGGCGTTGGCGTCGAGGGCCGCGAAGATCGCCGGCACCGGCTCGAAGGCGTAGACCTTGACGTTGGGGAAACGAGTGACCGCCCGGAGCGCGAAGACGCCGACGTTCGCGCCGACGTCGAGCACGATGTCGCCGTCGCGCAGGACGACGCCGTGGTTGAAGTAGCCGGAGACGTGCTGGTCGAGCACGCGGGCCTCAGCGCGCTGGATGCAGTGGACACGCTGTCCGTCGTTCAGGGTGGTCAGGGTCATCGTCGGCGTTCTCCCGGGATTTAGGTGCGCGGTGCGGCTGGAGACTATGCGGGTTGGGGGCGGCGCGTGGGGGGCGGCAGGAGGGCCAGAGGGTGAAGCGGGGCGACGCTGGGGCCAATCCTATCCTGTCCTGAGGGGAGGCCGGGAGCAAGCGGCGCGGCGCGGAGATCGCGGAGGCGCTGATCGATGATTCTCCCTCGCCCGGGCCCGAGCGGTCGCCTCAGCCCCTCGGGCGAGATTGCAGAATTATTGAAGTCGCTGAGGGTGCGCGCCGCGCGCCGCCGACCCCCAAAACTTAGCGCTTGACGTTCTCAGGGCTTGCGGTAGCGTAGTGGACAACCCCCTCACGAAGAACTCGTCTCGGAGCGCTCCGATGTCCGGCAGAGCCCAGCGCCAGGCCACCCCCACTCAACAGACCGACACCCGCGTCGACGCTCAGGCGCCGCAGCAGGGGGCTCAGTCGAACGCCCAGGCCCAGGCCGCGCTTCGGGGCGAGAACGGCGCCGCCCCGGCGGCGGAGGGCCAGGCCCAGCAGACGCCCCGGCAGCAGTTCATCGCCGGGTACCGCACCTTCTTGCAGACGCGCACCACGGAGATCGCCGAGCTGACCGGCGACACGAAGGCCCGCCGGGTCGAGGGCCTGCTGCTCCAGGTCGAGACCGTGTCGTCTCAGCTCGCCGCGGGCACCGTGCCCGACCTCGCCACCTTGGCCACGGCGCCGACGACTGAAGGGGGCACCACCGCCTCAGACGTGAGCGGCTTCGTGCCCCCGGAGCTCATCCCGGCGGTGCGCGCGCTCATCCGCACCTTAGAGGTCGGCATCGCCGACGCCACGGCGGGCACGGGCACCCAGGTCGAGGGCAGCGCGCACAGCGCGGACGACTGGAACTCCCGCCTCGGCGTGCCCCAGTACCGCACCCAGTCCGACAACCTCACGTCGCCTGAGGCCACCTGCAACGTCACCTCCTTCGCGATGGTGCTGGAGCGCCTCGGCTACAGTCGCGCCGACGTGGTCGCCGCCGTCGAGACCGAGCTCAAGAAGGCCTGGCTGCGCAGCCAGCGCCGCGATCCGGCCCGTGAAGATCTCTCCCAGATTGAGCTGCCCGAGGGCGAGTGGGAGCGGCGGGTGCGCACCTTCTTGGACAACGAGAACGCCGCAGACTCCAACTACAAGCGCCTGCGCGGCGGCACCACGACGAACGCCCAGCGCGCCAACATGGCCGAGACCTTCCAGGCCGACGCCCAGATGGAGGATCTCGTCGCGTTCCTGATGAGCCAGCTCGGCATCTCCCGCACCTCGATCACCGGCAACGCCGGGACGATCCTGAACCGTGTGGAGCCCACCGCCGCCGAGCGCCCCACCCAAGAGACGCTGCAGCGCGGCGGGGCGAACACCTGGCCCGTCGTCAAAGAGCGCATGAAGACGACCTTAGACGCCGGCGGCGGCGTGATGCTCAGCCTGTTCCACAAAGGCCGGGGCCAGACGGGCACCCACATCGTCACCGTGCAGCAGGTCACCGGCGACGGCATCGTGATTGATGATCCGTATGGTGGGATGCGCGCCACCTACCGCCGCGATCAGACCGGCGACGCCTACGCCGACGTCGGCAGCACCCGGGGCGCCTCGGCCTACCGCAACCGCGTCGGCGCGAACGACACAGACGCCGACGGCGTGGATGACGACTGGCGTGTGCGCCGGGCCCAAGATCCGGCGGCGAACGAGTCCCGGGGCGAGTCCGACACGATCACCGACACCCAGATGTCTGGCGCGTGGAACTACGTCTCGCTCTTTAACCGCGCCGCGCCCGCCGCCGCCGCCGCCCCGGCCGCTGGGGCCAACGGCAACGCCCGGACCACGGCGCAGTAGGGCCCTGGCTGAGCGCCCGATCGGCCAAAATGATGTAGGCTTTGAGGATGCGCCGCGCCCTCATCGCCTTCGTCTTCTCCGCCTTGGTCGCCCAGGGCTGCGTCTCGTGGACGCGGGGCCACGCCCAGGCGGCCGCCGAGGGCGCGCTCGTAGGGCTCAACGACGAGGGCGCGCTCCTCGCCGCCCAGCTCAGCCGCCCCGAGGTTCGTGCGGCGATTCAAGACCTCGCTGAAGCCGTCGCGTTGGGCGCCACGTCGACGCTCAGCGATCCCGAGCGCGAGGCCCTGTTCACCGCCCGCGCCGCGGCGTTTGTGGACGCCTTGGCCCCGACCTTCGCCGAGGCGCTCAAGACCGAGCTTGGCCCCGCCGTTCGCGCCGAGTGGATCGCCGCGATCCGCGACGGGGTGCAGGCGCTCACCCAAGATCCCAGCCGCCAAGATCTCCTCGGCTTCGTGTTGACCCTTGAGCGCGCCACCGTAGACACCTTGGGCCCCCGGCTGCGCGCCCAGGCCGCCGCAGGCCTCACCGACGACGTCGGCCCGGCCGCCGCTGTGGTCTTGGAGACCCAGCTCGCCCCGGCCCTCGCCCGGGCGCTCACGGACTCCTTGGCCCCGGCGGCGCGGGCGACCATGGCCGATCAGCTCAACCCCGCCTTGGTCGAGCTGACCCGGGCCTCGACCCGGGCGATGTTGGAGGAGGTCGCCACGGCGATGCGCGGAGAGCTGGGCGCGGCGATTCGAGAGGACCGGGCGACCTGGTTCAGCGCCTTTCAAGAGGAGGCCGACGCCTTCGCCCGGGCGATGGGCGCCTTGGCGGCGGTGCTCGCGTTGGGCCTCTTGGGCGTCATCGTCGCCTGGCGCCGGGCCTCCACCCAAGGAGCGGAGCGCCTCGCCGCCGTCGAGCTGCTCACCGCCGCCATCAAGGAGGAGGTGCTGCGCGACCCCACACAGACCGAGCTGGTGCGCCGGGTGCGAGAGCTCGGCCGAGGCACCCCCGCCGGGGACACCCTGCGCGGCATCTTGAACGAGCGCCGCCACCTCAAGGTCGAGCTGCCCGCCGAGCCCAATCCAGCAGGCGACCCACCCGGAGACAGACCATGAAGGCGATCTCTTGGGGCCTCACCCTCGCGCTCCTCGGCGGGGCCCAGCTCTATCTCACACAGATCGATCGCCTCAGCACGCCGGCGATGTTCGCCGTGGAGCTAGAGACCCGAGTGGGCCTGCCCGTGGGCCCCACCCTGCTCGGCGTCGGCGTCATCCTGCTCGCCTGGGGGCTGATGCCCAAGCCCCAGAAGGCCCCGCCGCCCGCCCTACGCTCCCGTCCCACCCGGGCTGAAGGCCTCGGCGAAGGCGGCGACTGGCTCGCCCAGGCCCGGGCCGCGGTGATGGGCGCCAAGCTCGGCGACGGCGCCGAGGTCGTGCTCACCCCCGGCGCCACGCCCCCCGTGGAGCTTCGACTGCGCGGCCTCACCCCCGAGCGCGCCCGCGCCGCCTTGGAGGGCTTCGCCGAGCTGCTCCTCACCCTGCGCCCACCCCGGGCGAAGGTGCGGTTTATCCACTGTGAGGCGGCGACGACCTCCCGGGTGATCTTGCTGCGCGGGGCTTTACGCCTCCGCCTCGCCGAGGGCAGCTTCACGGCGGTTGGCTCGGGGGATGAGGTCGAGGTGCGGCTCACTGAGCCCGACGCGCGGTGGGCGGAGGTTTAGGCCTCAGCCCTCCACCACCCGCCGCGCCGCCCAGGCCAGACCCAAGGCCGCCAAGCCCAGGCCGGCCAACATCACCAGGGGCCAGGCCCAGGCGATGACCTGACTGTGCACGATGAGGTTCGTCGGCGCCACGAGCAGGGTGCGGCCGACGCCCTCGGCGGGGAAGAGGTCGGGGCGGTAGATAAACACAGACGTCGGGGTGAGCGGGGCCATAAACACGGCGATGGCGACGCCCAAGGCCCCGGCGAGCTCGGTGGTGCGGGCGGTGAGCGCGGTGAGCGCGCCGAGCTGGGCGACGGCGACGGCGACGGCGGTGAGTCCCGCGCCGAGCGCCCCGGCGGCGCTGAGCTGGGCGTCAAACAGCCCCACCATCCCAACAACCTGGGTAACGCTCAGCGCGAGGCCCACGGCCACACACAGGCCCAAGGCGGGCAAGATGCGGCTCCACACAAACACCGCGGGCGGGACAGGCTTCACGAGCAGGATGTCGAGGCCGTTCTCGGCCCGGGGCGCGGGGATGGCGCGGATCACGACCACGGCGCCCACAAAATACGCCACAAACCACACCGCGAGCAGGGTGTTCACCAGCACCAGAGCCGGGAGACCCTCCACCGCCAAGCTGAGGCTCAGCACCGTGAGCACCCCCTCAGGCAGCCGGGGGATCGCCCAGATGGTGCCGAGGATGGAGATGGCGCCGAACAGACCCGCTCCGAGGCCCAAGGCGGCGAGGGGCTCGCGGCTTAGCTCCGCACGAACATACGTCCAGGGGATCGGGTTCATGGCTCAATCCTCCGCGCGAGGCGCGCGCCGACGGCGAGAAGCGTAAGATTCAGCACGATCAGCCCCAGCACGGGGAGAATGAGCGTCCCAAACGACTGACTCTGAAGGTGGGTGACCCCCGCGACCGACTGCGTGAACGGGTTAAACGCCAGCACGTCGGCCCAGGCCGGGTTGTACACGCCCAGAAACGCCCCGCCGACCAGAGAGAACAGCACGAGCACGCTCACCAAGGCCGCGCCGAGCTGCCTCCCGATGGCGACCGCGCACAAGGCGCTCAAACAGGTGGCGAAGATCGGCGCCCAGACGTGCACCAGCCCCGAGATCAGAAACCCCAAGGGCCGAAAGCCGTCGATCTGCGCCGAGAACAAGGCCAGGCCGATGAGCTGGGTGATGAGGTACAGACCCGCCGTCGCCAGCGCCGCCGAGCCCACCCGCAGGACGTAGAGCCCCGCCGGGGTGACCGGCTTGGTCATGAAGAGGATCAACGAGCGGTCGGCGCGCTCCTCGACCAGGGCCCCGGCGCCCATGGCCACCCCGGTGAGCACGGCGAGCTTGTTCATCGCGAGGTCGGTCCAGACGTACATGAACAGACCGAAGGGGTCGTCCCCGCCGAACCAGGTCTGTACGGCGGCGAGGAGGTGCGGCGGTGGCTTCTCCAACAGCGTCGGCGCGGCGAGGAGCGCGCCCAGGTAGAGGAGGGCCAGACCTTTGGTCTTACGCTCGTGCAGGCGGCGGCCGAGCTCCAACCGCCACAGCGCCGGGCTCAGCAGGGGGTTTGGAACGGCGTTTGAGACGGTGGCGCTCATCCTTGCTCCCGGCGGGCCAGGCTGAGGTAGAGCGAGTCCATGTCTTTTGCGCCGTGCTCGGCCTTGAGCGCCTCGGCCTCACCGAAGGCGACCAGACGACCTCTGTGGAGGATGGCCACCCGGCGGCAGAGGGTCTGCACGTCGGAGAGGATGTGGCTAGAGAACATCGTGGTTGTGCCTTGGGTCTCGGCCAGCGCGCGCAGAGACTCCAAGAGGTCGTGACGGCCGAGGGGGTCGAGGCCCGAGGTGGGCTCATCGAGCAGCAAGAGCTTGGGGTTGTTCACGAGGGCCTGGGCGAAGCCGACCTTCTGGGACATGCCCGTCGAGAGCCCTCCCAGGCGGCGATCGGCGAAGCTCGTGAGGCCCAGCTCATGGATCAGCGCCTCGGCCCGGGCCTCGGCCTGGTCCCGGGGCATCGAGAACATCGCGCCGACGTAACACAGAAAGCTCCGGGCGGTCATCTCCCGGGGCAAGGCGTAGCTCGCGGGCAAAAATCCCACCTGGGATCGTACCTCCAAGGCGTCTTGGGCGGGGTCGAGACCCAGCACGGTCACCCGGCCCGTCGTGGGCGGCGTGAGGCCGAGCAGCACCCGCAGGGCCGTCGTTTTGCCCGCGCCGTTGTGCCCCATAAACCCGAAGATCTCGCCGGGGTTCACCGAGAAGCTCACGTCGTCAAGCGCGATCACCGGGCCGTAATGTTTGCTCAGGCCCTCGATGGACAGGATCGGCGTCATGGCTCAGCCTCGTTGTTGGGACGTGTCAGGGGGCTCAGCGGGGGTGGGCAGGGCGGAGATTCCGGCGGCGAAGATCGTCAGCGCGGCGTCGAGCACGCGGCCGCGGCTCATGCGGCCTCCGGTGGCGTGCTCGACCCCCAAAAACAGAGAGCGCATCAGCGAGATCACGAAGGGCAGGGCCTCGACGTCGAGATCGGCGCGCAGCTCTCCCGCGTCGATGCCCGCCCGAGCCAAGGCCCGCAGCCCCTCGATCTCGGCGTCGGCCTGGGCCTCACGCCCCGTGGCCATCGCTCGCAGGGTGCCCTCCTCGTGCTCTTCACGCAGGAGCGTCTCGAAGATCGGCTCTCGCTCGGCCTCTTCCCATACAAACCGCAGGGTGTCGACGAGGCGATCCCGGGGGGAGGTCACGAGCGCCATTCGTTCGGCGTACCGAGCCCCAGCGTCGAGCAAGAGCGCGGCGAGGGCCGCCTCGATCAGCGCCGTCTTGCTGGGGAACTCCAGGTACACCGCGCCTTTGGAGACCCCGGCCTCAGCGGCGACGTCCTCGATGGAGAGGCGGCGGGCGCCCACGGCCCGGAGCTGGTCCGTCGTGGCGCGCAGCAGCCGGGCGCGGCGCCCCTCGTCGGGGGGGTGGTCAGCGTCATCACGGCGGCGTGGGCTCATCGGCGCTCCTGGGGAACACCGTGAGTATGACTCGATATTTATGACCAGTCAACAATGACCGGTCATAAACTTTGGGTCAAGAATGTTCAGCGCCGGGTGCCACCGCTCGAAGATCCGCCACCAACGCCGAAGATCTCCAGGATCTGCTGAATCCCTTCGCTGTTGGCCCCGGCGTTCACCGAGAAGCTGGGGATCGGCCCGGCGGCGGTGATGCGGTACTGCACTTGGGCGCTGAGCTTGAGGCCGTTGAAGCGCCCGGTGAGGCCGCCCATGTAGGTGAACTCGTGGCCGAAGCCGGGGAGGGTCTCTTTGTCCCAGTCCACCCGGCGGTCCTCGTTCATCAGGTAGGCCGGGGAGACGCCGGCGAAGGCCGTGAGCTTCTCGCCGCTCAAGGTCGCCGTGACGGGGATCTCGACGCCGATGGACGGGTCGAGCACCTGGGAGCCAAAGGTCCACTGGTTGTAGAAGAGGTCGGGGCCCGCCTGCACGCCGAGGCTCTTCCACTGGGGGCCGATGAAGCTGCCCGCGCGCACATCGAGGCCCTTGTCGAGGTCTCCCGTGGCCATCACCTCGCCGCTCAGGCGGGTGCGGCCGACCATCTTGGGCAGGTCTTTGCCCTTCTGGCGGTAGCTGAGCCCGGCCTCACCGCCGAAGGTGGCCAAGGTCTTCGTCTCGCCAGCGCCGTTCTGGTAGAGCCGAACCCCGGCGCCGGGCTGGATGTAGTACTCCGTGCGCCAGCCGGGGATCTGCGGACCCGGGGGCACGTCGATGCCGCTGTTGTTTTTGCCTCCGCCGGTCTTTTTGCCGCCCTTCTTGTTGTTCGCGGTCTTGTTGGCGGCGACCCCTTCGCTCAAAACCCACCGATCTAAGGTGGGGAGCGGCTCAAACGCGGCGGGCTCAGCGGCGGAGGCGGCGGGGGAGAGCGCGAGAAGGAGCAGGCTCATCGTCATCATGGGGATCCTCCAGAGCGAGGCGGGGGAGCGGGACCGCGCCGACGACGCCACGAGCGCCGAGCCTATTCGAGCCGCCCCCCTGGCGCACGCGCCGCTTGGCGCCAAGGATGTTTGACGCTCGCTCCCCCGCTGCCCGCCCGCGTCGCCTCTCAGAGCTGGGCGCGGGCGTAGGGCAGGGGGCGGCGGAAGAGCTCTAAGCCGAGGTCGGCGACGGCTGCGCGAATTGTGGCCCCGAGGGCGGCGGCTCGCTGGGGCGCGACGACATGCCGACCCTCGAGGCCAAAAGACGCACGAAGTGAGGTGCGCACCTGCGGGAGCAGGGCGAGGTTGCCGACGAGCACGATGCCGTCGAGCTGCTCAACGCGGAGGTTCGCCTGGCGGAGCACGCCGTCGATGCCCTCGCAGGCGCGGCTGAGCACGGGGTGCAGGAGCTCGTGGAGGTCGTCTTGGCGCAGGCGAAGGTCGAGGCGCTCGCCGCCGTGCTCCCCCTCGACCATCAGCGGCAAGGAGAACGAGACCTGGGCGGAGTCGACGAGCTGAACCCGGGCCATCTCCACGGCGAGGCGCACGCGGTCGCGGCGGTCGGCGAGCAGCGTCTTGTGCAGGGCCGGGCGAGACCGGGCCAAGGCGTCGGTGAGCTGGGCGGCCCAGCGGGCCTCCATGGGCTCGTCGTGGAGCTGATCGGCGCCCCAGGTGGCCAAGGGGTGGAGATCGGGGCCCTCACGAACGAGGGCGCTCACGCCGACCTCACCGACGCCGAGCTCGACGACGAGCATGTGACGCCAGCGGTCGCGGCCCAGAGAGAGCGCGACGGCGGTGGCCATGTCGAGGATCTCGACGGCCTCGACCTTCGCCATGGCCGCGGCCCGGATCACCGCGCGCCGCCCGACGTCGCCGAGGTGGCTGGGGATGGCGATGACCACACGCTCGGGGCGACGACCACAGGCCGCCGCGGCGCCGTCGAGGAGGTGCATGAGCTGGAGCGCGCAGAGCTGCTCGGCGCTCACCTCACGCTGGCCAAGCGCGAACCCACGACCCGCGCCCAGGCGGCGACAGGGCCCCAAGACGGTGTGCTCCAGGGCCGTGCCCACCTGGGCCAAGGCCGCGTGACCGAGGTACACGTCTTCATCGGGGGTGAGGCAGATCGCCGAGGGCACGAGCTCCTCTTCGTCGATCTGAATCAGCTCAGGGACGCCGTTCCGGACATGCCCGATCGCCGTCGTGGAGACGCCTAACTCGACACCAAAACAAGGTGAATAGCGCATTCTTGCGCGCCTCCGTCAAGAAATGACGACAGCGTCAAGGGACGCGGTGTCAGGGGACGTTGGGAGGGGGGTCATACGCGCAAAGTAACAACTTTCGTGACGACTGGTGGCCCGCAGATCAAAGGCTGGGTTGACGCAATCCACAAGACGCTGAAATCACGAACAAAAGCAGAGTCATCTTTGGGTGACGGGATCTTGGGGCCTCGGCGCGCGGCGTGGGGCGTCGCGGGGCGGGCCGGGCGCGGACACGATAAGGCGCGGCCATGAAAGAGAAACACATCAACATCCGCGTCGAGCAGTGCCTGGCCCTGGCCAAAGCGAGCGCCTGCACCCGCCGCAGCTTCGGCGCCTTGCTCCTCGATCCTGAACGAAACGTCGTGCTCATGGACGGCTACAACGGCGGCCCCCGCGGCGGCGGTCAGCTCTGCGGCGGCGACCGCTGCCTCCGCGACGACCTGAACATCCCCTCGGGCACCCGCATGGAGCTCGGCTGCCACCACGCGGAGATGAACGTCATCTGCAACGCCGCGGCGAACGGGGTCACCACCCGCGGCGCCTGGCTCATCGTAACCGGCGAGCCCTGCGTCTTGTGCGCGAAGCTCCTGCACCACGCGGGCATCACCCGGGTGCTCGTCGTCGGCGGGGGCTACCTCGGCGAGAACGGCGTGGACTACCTCAAGGCCCACGGCGTCGCGGTGCAGATCGTCGATGGGCCCCAAGACCCCCGGCGGGCGAAGCTGGGCTGAGGGAGCCTCACATCGGGCGGGCAAGCGGCAGAATCGCCCGATAGACGGCGTAGATGTGGGCGTGGTCCTGTGGTTTTTTGAGGCTGCTCACGATGAGGTGAGCGACCCAAGATCGAGGACGACCATGCTCCATCCCCTCGCCGCGCCGCCAGGGGGCGCCTTCTTCGCCCTCCTGACCGGCCAGCCCTCCTGATGAGCTGGGTTGATCCCTCAGTCGGTGTAGCCCAAGGCCCGCAGGCGCGCCCGCGTGGCCGGGTCGAGGGGCGCGGCGGGGCCGGTGGGCGCTGCCGCTTGGGTGGCCTGGGCGTCGAGCAAGGCGCCGAGCTGCGCCGCCCGGGCGGCCTCATCGAGGCGCTGCGCCTCGTCTGGCGCGCCGACACGCTCCAGCACGTCCCCGTTTGGCCCTCGGGTGAGGCGGTCGCCGTCGTGAATGACTACCTGCCAGCGGAAGGTGTCGGGGTCGTAGCCCATCAGGGTGAGGCGGCCCCGGGCGTGGGTCGCGTCGGGCGGGAGGACCTCGGCGAAGACCGGCCAAGGCGCCCCCGAGGCCAAGAGCGGCAAGACCGAGCGGCCGTCGAGGCCGTCCATGGGGGCGATGAGGCCCTCGGGGAGCAGATCGAGGACGGTCGGCGTGAGATCGACGAGGGACACCGGCGCGTCTACCCGGGCCCCGGCGGGGAGCGCGCTCGGCAGGCGCATCACCAGAGGCACACGCAGCACCTCCTCGTCGGGGGTGAGGTGGTGCCCCCAGCGCCCGGCGTCTCCCAGAGACTCGCCGTGGTCGGCGGTGACGATCACCAGCGTGCTCTCCAAGAGGCCCCGGGCGGCGAGCTCGTCGAGGAGCGCGCCCAGGGTGGCGTCGTCGGCGAAGATCCCGGCGTCGTAGAGGTCCACCAGATCCCGGCCTTGCTCGGGGCTGGGGCTGGGCAAGACGCCGGGGGCCTTGACCTCGCGGCTGTACTCCCGGGAGCTGCGCACGGCGTCAGAGTTGTCGGTGAAGCGCCAGAGATGTTCGGTGGCGAGCTCGTGGTAGGGGTCGTGGGCCTCCATCAGGTTCACGACCAGAAAGAAGGGGCGATCTTCCGGGCGCTGATCCAGCCAGCGCCGGGCGGCGGGGGCGATGAGGTGGGCGCCTTTGTCTTCGCCGCGCCAGGGCCGCAGCAAGGCCGAGACGGGCAAAAACGACGCGCTGAGCGGCCAGCGCCAGGCGTCGAGGATGTGGCCAAAGCCTCGGCCAAGGCCGGTGTCGGCGCTGACCCAAGGGTTCGACGACAGCAGGGCGGTCATGTAGCCCGCCTCGCTCAGCCGCTCGGCGACGGTGGGCAAAGCCTCGCCGAGGCGCAAGGTCTGATCGTGGCAGCCGTGGCGTGTGGGCGAGCGCCCGGTGAACATCGAGGCGTGGGCGGGCAAGGTCCAGGACGCCGTGCTGTAGGCGCGCTCAAAGGTCACGCCCTCGGCGGCCAAGGCGCTGAGCCGGGGCGTGGTGGCGCGGCCGTAGCCGCCGGGGCCGGTGTGGTCGGCCCGCACGGTGTCGAGGACCACCCACAGGACGTTCGGCGCGGGGGAGGCCGGGGCGTCGGCGATGAGGGGCGCGATGGGGATGGGCCTGGGGATCAACAAGGCGGCGATGGGCGCGGCGGCGAGGGCGGCGGTGAGCCGAGGCGCGCGGCGGCCCAAGGCCAAGAGCAGGGCGGCGAAGAGCAGGCCCAAAAACACCACGCTGAGCTGAACCAGGATGAAGGTCGTCCCCAGCGCGGCCACGGCGCCGTAGCTGAGGCCCAGGCCGAGCAACACGAGGCTGGGGCGGCGCGCGGCGCGTTCACCCAGGAGCCCGCCCAAGATCAGGCCGCCCAAGATCAGCCCGCCCAGGGCCGAGGCCAGCAGAGTCCAGGCGACGAGGCCCGAAGGCAGAAGGCTCTTCTGCAGGTTGCTCTGCCCCCAGAGGCGCCCCAAGGCCAAGAACGCCACGAGGGTGGCGCCGAGGGTCTGGCCGACGCCGACGGCGAGCCCGACGCGCAGGCCCTCCCGCAGACCCGCGCCCAGGCTCGGCGGCGGAGCTGGGTTTGGAGAGAGAACTTGAGGCGCCGTCATCGGGTGGCCTTGGGGTGGGATAGGCCACGAATCATGACACGGGGTCACCCATGCTGACACCGCCCCTCCGCCCGGCGGCTTCTTTTGGCCCGGCGGCCGTGCTGCTGGCCTTCGTGATCTGGCACCTCCCGGCCCTCGGCGTCGGGCTCACCGCGGACGATCTCTGGTGGGCGCTGAGCCTCCAAGGGGGTGAGCACACGGCGCCGTTCGAGCTCAACTACACCGTGGCCGAGGACTTCTGGCGGGATCGGGGCGTGGGCTTCTGGTGGACCTCCCCTGACTTACGCTGGACCTTGGCCCGCCCCTTGGCCGGGGCGCTCTTCGCGGCCTTGATCCCGGTGTTTGACCCGCGCGCTTGGGCCTGGCAGGGCCTCGGGAGCGTCGGCACCTTGGGCCTCGTCACCGCGTCTTGGCCGCTCTTCCGGCGTCTGCTCGGCGACAAGACGGCGCTTGTGGCCTTGGCCCTGTTCGCCGCGCACCCTGCGCACGTCCAGCTCGTGTGGTTCGTGAGCACCCACCACGCCTGGATGGGGGCGATCCCGGCGCTCTTGGGCCTCGTCGCCTGGATCCGCTGGCGTGGTGACGGCTGGGCGCCGGGCCTCTGGCTCGCGCCGCTGGGTGTGGTCGTGGGCTTGGCCAGCTCGGAGACGGCCTTGGGGGTCTTGCCGTATGCGGCGGCGTTTGAGTGGGTGACGCGGCGGCCCGGCTGGCGCGGGGCCATCGGCGGCGTCGGGGCCTTGTTTGTGGCCTACACGGCCCTGCACACCGCCTTGGGCTTTGGGGTGGAGGGCAGCGCGCTCTACCTCGACCCCCGGGTAGACCCCCTCGGCGCGGCCTGGGGCGTGCTCAGCCGAGGCCCGGTCCTGCTCTTTGGGGCCTTCGCCCCGCTGCCGGCGGACCTCTGGCTCACCGTGCCCGCCCTGCGTCCGGTCTTGGTGGCCTTGGGCTTGGGCGGCGCGGCGCTCGTGGCCTTGGGCCTCCGCCGGGCGTGGCCGACGCTCTCCCAGGCCCACCGGGACGCCGCGCAGATCGGGATCTTGGGCGCGCTCTTGGGCCTGCCGCTGTTCACCACGGCCGCGCCGGGCGGGCGTCTTGTCCTGTGGATGAGCTTGGGGAGCGTGATGGTCCTCGCCCTGCTCTTTGGGCACGCTTGGCCCCGCTTGCGGACGGCGGAGGCGCGGCGGGGGCTGCTGCCCTTGGCGCCCTTGATCTTGGGGGCGCTCGGCGGGGCCTTGATGCTCCCGCCCCAGCTTCGGGTGGTCGCGGGGGTCACCGAAGATCTACGGCTGGCCGCTGAGCACGCGGAGTGGCCCTCGCCGATGCCGCCCGACACCTTTGTGCTCGTGCTCACCCTGCCCGACGCCGCGACCGCGCTCACCTTGATCCCCGCGCGTCTGCTCGCCGACGGCGGGGCGGCGCCGGAGCGCCTGATCGTGCTCTCGGCGAGCCCGACGGATCACCGCCTGGAGCGGCTCAGCGACGACACCCTCACCCTCAGCTTGGCCTCGGGGCGGCTGTGGGATCAGCCGATGGAGCGGCTCTTTCTGCACCCCGCTGACCTTCACCAGCGCGTCAACCGCTGGGATCGGGAGGGGCTCCGCGTCACACGCCTCGATGACGACCCGCAGGCCGGGCCCAGGGCGCTCTCGTTCACCTTCGACCCGCCTCTGTCCGACCGCCGCTGGCGGGTGTTCACCTGGGCGGACGGCGCCTTACGCGCGGTGCGCCTTCCCGCCCCTGGCGAGGGCCACGACCTGCCGTGGAGCCCCGGCCCGCTGCCCGCGCCCGGCGGCGGCCCCAGCAAACGCTGACGCGATGTGCAAAACTATGACACCGCCTCGTCCAGGATGACGACATGCCCCACAACCCGACCCTGACGCCGTCCTTGGGCTTTTTGGATCTCGTGGCGCTCCTCCGCGCCCGCGCACAGAGCCACGGCGACGCAGGCTACCTGTTCTTGGACGCGGAGACCGAGGGCCCACGGCTCAGCTACGCCGCCCTCGACCGGCAGGCCGGGGCCTTGGCGGCGCGGCTCGTGGGGCTGGGGCTCGCCGGGGAGCGGGTGCTGCTGGTGTTCCCGCCGGGGCTCGACTTCATCGTCGGCTTCTTCGCTTGCCTCTACGCCGGGGCCGTCGCCGTGCCCGCGTACCCGCCCGACCCCGCGCGCCTCGACCGCAGCGCGCCGCGTCTGCGGGCCATCGCCGCCGACGCCGGGGCCAAGGCCCTGCTCACCACCGAGGCTCTGGCGGCCTTCGCCGAGCTGACCTTGGAGCACGCCCCAGAGCTCGGCGCCTTGCCTTGGCTCACCACAGACGGCGCGCTGGGCACCGACCACCACGTCAGCCCCGCCAGGCCGGATCAGCTCGCGCTCTTGCAGTACACCTCGGGCTCTACGGGGCGCCCCAAAG
This sequence comes from Myxococcota bacterium, assembly GCA_023150775.1. Taxonomy (GTDB): domain Bacteria; phylum Myxococcota_A; class UBA796; order UBA796; family CAJQPC01; genus JADKFE01. The sequence goes on along the minus strand of JAKLKE010000002.1, from coordinate 31,630 downwards.
GGGTGATGGTGAGCCACGGCAACATGATGCACCAGCTCGGCCAGTCTTGGGCCACCCAGGGCCAACAGTTTGAGAGCGTCGTGGTGGGCTGGCTGCCGGTGTTTCACGATCTGGGCCTCGTCGGCAACATCCTGCACACGATGCACACGGCGAGCTTGGGCGTGTTGATGTCGCCCCTGGACTTTCTGCGGTGCCCGGCGCGCTGGCTCCACGCCGTCACCCGCTACAGAGGGGTGACCGGCGGCGGCCCCAACTTCGCTTATGACCTCTGCGCCAAGAAGGTCAGCGACGACGAGCGCTCACGCATCGACCTCTCGTCGTGGAAGGTCATCGTCAACGCCGCCGAGCCCGTGCGCCCCGACACTCTGCGCCGGTTTTATGAGCGGTTTAAGGGCTGCGGCTTGGCCTGGGAGAGCTGGTTCGCCGGGTATGGCCTCGCCGAGGCGACCTTGTGCGTGACCATGCCCGAGGTGCACGCGCCGCCGACGCTCCTCACCGTGCGCCGCGCGGCGCTCGCCGCCGGGCGCCTCACCCTCACCGCCGCGGACGATCCCGACGCCCGTGGGCTCACCGGCCTGGGCGTGCCCGGCCCCGAGACCCAGGTAGAGATCGTGCGGCCCGCCACCGGGGAGCGCTGTGAGCCCGGGGAGATCGGCGAGGTCTGGGTGCGCTCACCGTCTGTCGCCCAAGGATATTGGGGGCGGCCTGAAGAGACGGCCCAGACCTTCGGCGCGCGGATTCGTGGCGGGGACGACGGCCCCTTCTTACGCACCGGGGATCTCGGCTGTTTTGTGGGCGATGAGCTGGTGCTCACCGGCCGCGAGAAGGACCTCATCCTCTTGGGCGGCCGCAACATTTATCCCCAGGACGTCGAGGCGGCCGCGGAGTCTGTGGCCCAGGTGCGCGGCGGCTGCGCGGCGGCGTTTGGTTGGGAGGTGGACGGCGAGGAGCGTGTGGCCGTGGTCGCCGAGGTGGACAGTCGGCGCGGGCCCATCGACGCTGAGGCCGTCATCGGGGAGATCCGGGCGGCGATCGGCGTAGAGCTCGGCGTGGCGGCGGCGGTGATCGTGCTCATCCCGCCGGGTGAGCTACCCAAGACCTCTAGCGGCAAGGTGCAGCGCCGCGCCACCAAACAGGCCCTCGTTGACGGTGAGCTGGTGATCTTGCGCCGCTGGGAGGCGCCCCGTGCGGCCTCTTTGGCGGCGGAGGCCCCGGCCTTGGGCCTGGAGGACTGGCTTCGGGCCGAGGTGGCCAAGGTCGTGGGGCTGCCCATGGGCGCTGTGGATCCCAAGCGGCCTCTGGCGGAGCTGGGCTTAGACTCCAGCGGCCTGGTCGCCCTCGCCGCCGCTTTGGAGGCCCGCCTGGGTCGCCCGGTCTCGCCGAGCTTGCTCTACAGTCACCCGACCGTCGCCGGGCTGTGTGAGGCGCTTGTTTCCGACGAGGCCGCGCGCCCGCCGACCCACGCCGCGGCGAACGAGCACGAGCCCATCGCCATCATCTCCGCGGCCTGCCGCCTGCCCGGCGGCGTCACCAGCCCCGAGGCGCTGTGGGCGCTGCTCCTCGACGGCACCGACACCGTCGCCGAGATCCCGCCGGAGCGTTTTGACATCAACGCGTGGTACGACCCTCGGCCCGACACGCCGGGCAAGACCGTGTCTCGTTGGGCCGCGCTGCTCGGGGATCTCACGGGCTTTGACAGCGCGCTGTTCGGCTTCTCCCCCCGAGAGGCGCGGAGCGTGGACCCTCAAGAGCGCCTGCTGTTGGAGTGTGTCTGGGAGGCCTTTGAGCGCGCGGGTCTGGCCGAGACCGACGGCGCCCGGGTGGGCGTGTACATGGGGCTCAGCGACACCGAGTACCAGTGGCGGGCCATCGCCGACATGGATCAGATCGACCCCTGGTCGGGGCTGGGCACGATTCACGCGCCGATGATCGGGCGGATCAGCTACGTCTTCGGCCTGCGCGGGCCGAACATGGCCATCGACGCCGCCTGCTCCTCAAGCCTCGTGACGGTGCATCTCGCGGCGCGGGCCTTACGCGCCGGAGAGTGTGACATGGCCTTGGCCGGGGGCGTGAACGTGCTGCTCTCGCCGGAGCCCCAGGTGTGGTTGAGCCAGCTCCGCGCCTTGTCGCCCACAGGCCGCTGCCACAGCTTCTCCGACGACGCCGATGGGTATGTGCGGGGTGAAGGCTGCGGCGTGGTGCTGCTCAAGCGGCTCTCTGACGCGCTCCGGGACGGGGACGAGGTGCTCGCGGTGATCCGGGGCAGCGCCGTGAACCAAGACGGCCGCAGCGACGGCCCCATGGCGCCGAACGGCCTGGCCCAGGTCGAGGTGATCCGCGACGCCTTGGCCGATGGTGGCGTCGACGCGGGCTCTGTGTCGTATGTGGAGTGCCACGGCACGGGCACACCCATCGGAGACGCCATCGAGCTTGAGGCCTTGGCCAAGGCTTACGGCGCCGGGCGCACGACGCCGCTGCGCATCGGCTCGGTGAAGACGAACGTGGGCCACGGAGAGTGCGCCGCGGGCATCACCGGGCTCATCAAGGCCGCGCTCTGTGTGGCGAAGGGGGAGATCCCGGCGAGCCTCCACCACCGGGCGCCGAACCCGAGCATCGCCCGGGATCGTCTGCCTTTGGTGGTGAACACCGAGCGCGCCCCCTTTGAGGAGACGAGGGCCCCGCGCCGGGTGGGGGTGAGCGCCTTCGCCTTGAGCGGCACAAACGCCCACATCATCGTCGAGGAGGCGCCGCGCCGGGCAGAAACCGAAGACTGTACACCGGCACAAATCACTGACGATCTGCTCCCCGTCGTGATCTCCGCCCAGACCCCCGCCGCCTTGGCCACGGTCGCCGCCCGGCTGAGCGCCTGGGTGAAGGCCCAGTCCGACGCCCCGCTGCTGAGCTTGGCCCGCGCCTTGGCGACGGGGCGCGTGGCCTTGCCTCGGCGCGCCGTGGTCTTGGCGAACAAGCTCCAGAGCCTCATCGAGCCCCTCGACGACCTCGCCCGGGGGGTGCCGCACCCACGCTGCGTCGAGGGCCACGCCCAGCGCGCGGGGCGGGTGTGCCTCGTGTTCCCCGGCCAAGGCGGACAGTGGGCGGGCATGGGGCGGGCGCTCTTGGACCACGACCCCGTGTTCACCGAGACGATCGAGACCTGCGCCGAGGCCCTGCGCCCCTTCGTAGAGTGGAGCTTGCGGGAGGCGCTCACCACCCAAGACGACGCGCTCCTGGACCGTGTGGATGTGGTGCAGCCGACGCTCTTCGCGATGAACGTCGCCTTGGCGGCGATGTGGCGGGCCCGGGGGCTCAGGCCTGGGGCGGTCATGGGGCACAGCCAGGGAGAGGTCGCGGCGGCGGTGGTCGCCGGGGCCTTACGGTTGGAGGACGGCGCCTTGATCTCGGCCCGACGCGGCGCGGCCTTGGTGCGGTTGGAGGGCCGGGGCGCCATGGCGGCGGTGGAGCTGGGGGAGGCGGCCTTGGGCGCCTGGCTTCAGGCCTGGGGCGGGCGGCTGGTGATCGCCGCGGTGAACGGCCCGACGAGCTGTGTGGTCTCGGGGCCCCCGGACGATGTGGACGGGCTCGTGCAGACCTTGGGGGAGGCCCAGGTCTTCGCCCGTCGCGCCCGGGTGACCTACGCCTCCCACGGGCCCCAGATCGACACGCTCCACGACACGCTGACCCGGGCCTTGGCCGAGGTCCGCCCCCGGGCGGCGCAGCTCCCGATCTGCTCGACGGTGACCGGGGGCTGGGTTCACGGCGAGGCCCTGGACGCGGCCTATTGGGTGAACAACCTGCGCGCCCCGGTGCGCCTCTTGGAGAGCACCCGGCGCCTGGTTCAAGACGGCTTCGGCTTCTTTGTGGAGGTGAGCCCCCACCCCCTGCTCACCCAGGCCTTACAAGCGACGGCCCGGGCTGAGGGCCAAGAGGCCGTCGTGGTGCCCACCCTACGCCGGGACGACGGCGGCCCGGAGCGGGTGACCTTGGGCCTCGGCGCCTTGTGGACCCAGGGCTTGCCCGTGGCCTGGGGCGAGGGCCTGCCCCAGCCGTCTCGGGGCGCGCCGCGGGTGTCGCCGCCGACCTACCCCTTCACCCACGAGCGCCACTGGATCGAGGCGCGGCCTTCAGGCGGGGCGGTGACGCCGGGGCCCCACCCTTGGCTCGGGCCGCCGCAGACCACCCCTGAAGCCCCCAAGACCACACGCTTTGAGCTGCGCCTGAGCCCACGCCGGACGTCGTGGCTCTTGGACCACCGCGTCGAGCAGGCGGCGATCTTGCCGACGACGGCCTTCATTGAGCTGCTCCGCGCGGGCCTTCACGCCCACTCCGGCGGCGCGCTCACGGCCTTGGCCGAGCTGACGCTGCACCACGCCTTGCCTCTGGACGCCTCGGCCCAAGACGCTGACACCCCTCGGCGTCTGCTGACGGTGAGCCCCCGAGGGCGCGGGGCCTGGCTCACCCTGCACGAGGCCTTGGGTGAGGGCTGGCGCCTGCTCGCCACGGCGAAGGGCGTGGCGTTTGAGGCGCCGAGCCCGCCCGCGCCCCCGCCCGCGCCGCCCGAGCACGACCGTGGGCTGTTCTACAAGGCCCTCCACGACGCCGGGTTACGCTATGGCCCCGCCTTTCAGGGCCTCGTCGGCGCCGCGCGAGCGGGTGACCGCGCCTTCGGCCTCGTCCGCCTGCCCGAGACCGCCGGGAGCGCCCGGGGCCTCGCCGCGCACCCGGCGCTCCTCGACGCCTGCCTACAGACGCTGACGCTCTTTCGGGATCCTGACGGGCCCTTGATGGTGCCCACAGGGGTGCAGCGGGCGCGGTTTGGGCCCAACGCGCCCACGGGTGAGCTTGTGGTGGAGGCCCAGCGGCGGGTGTCATCGAGCGGCGCGCCTGTGGCCGATCTTTGGGTGTGGGACCGTTCGGGCGCCTGGGTCGCCGCCATGGAGGGCGTCGGGATGGGCGCGGTCGCCGGGGCCAAGGACAGCCTCGACGGCGTGATGTTGAGCGTGGTCTGGGAGGAGCTCAACGCCCAGACCCCGCCGATGGCGGAGCCCGGGCGTTTTGTGCTCGTGGCGGGCGGAGGCGCCTCAGCGGGCCTCGGCGCGCGGCTCGGGGCGAACCTGACCGCCGCCGGGGCCGCGGTGACCTTACTCACCGGGCTGAACCCTGAAGATCCTGACGCCCTGGGCCAGATCCTGACGCCCCACCTCGCCGGGGCGCGGGCTGTGGTGAACCTCTTCGCCCTTGACGCTGAAGAGCCCGAAGAGCTCGCCGAGGAGCGGGTTCACACCTTAGGCCGGGCGGGCTGGGCCGGGGCGGTGCATCTGGCGCAGCACCTCTCCCGGGACGGCGCGGCGCCGCCGAGGCTGATCACCCTCACCCACCGCGCCGCCGCTGGCCTCCCTGACGACGGCCCCACCCGTCTGGGGGGCGTCATGGCCTGGGCCGCCATGGGCACGATCCGCGTGGAGCTCCCCCGCCTGCGGCCCACCCGGATCGACCTCGGCGCCCTGCACCGCGACGACACCTTAGGCGCCTTGACCCTGCGCTGCCTCGACGACGGCGACGAGGACAGCGTCGCCCTGCGTGAGGGGCGCGCCTTCGCCGCCCGGCTCACCCGGGGGACGCTGCCGAAGACGCCGCCGCGGCCCATCGACGGCGCGGGCCAGCCCTTCCGGGTAGAGCGCCTCGACGGCGTGCTCTGCCTCGTGCGCGCCCCCGAGCCTCAGCCGGGGCCGGGTCAGGTGGTGGTGCAGGTGGCGGCGGCGGACGTCAGCGCGCTTGAGCCCCGCGCAGAGGGCGCGTCTCCGGCGGGGGTCTGCGTTGGGGTGACGGGGCTCGGTCAGGCCGTCGTCGCGCTCTGCCCCGAAGCGGGCGTGTTGGGCACCGCCGCGCTCGCCGACCTGGGGCAGGTCGTGGCGTTGCCCGAGGGGCTGAGCGCCGAGCAGGCCGCGGCGAGCCTCCTGCCGTTCTGCGGGGTCTGGCTCGCCTTGGTGGACACCGCCCGGATCGCCGCCGGTGAGCGGGTGTGGGCCCCGCCCGGGCCGCTTCGCCGCGCCGCCAAGGCGCTCTGCCAAAGCCTCGGCGCGCTGTGGGTGGAGGCCCCCGAGGACGGCCTCATCGACGTGCTGATCACCGATCCCCACGGCCCCGAGCCCGAGTCGCTGTTGAGCGCCTTGGCCGAGGGGGGCCGCCTGGTGTTTGTCAGCGAGGCCGAGCCGACGCTGAACCTCCACACCAGCGCGCTCCACCGTGGGGTGAGCCTTAGCGTCCTGCGGCCCCTCCGCCGCCTCGCCCGTCGCCCCGAGCTCGCCGCCCGGGCCTTGGCCGCCTGGGCCGAGCGCGCCCAAGACCTGACGCCGACAAAGCTCCGCCGCTGGCCGTTCAGCGCCCTTGCCCAGGCCCTCGCCGACGACGACGGTGAGGCCCGGTGTTTTGTCCCCGACCCGGCGCCGCGTGTGCTGCGCCGGAGCCAGGCCGCGCGCCCGAGGACCGACGGGACGATGCTCATCACCGGGGGCCTCGGGGCCTTGGGCCTCGCCGCCGCGCGCTGGCTCGCCGGGCGTGGGCAGCGGTCCTTCGAGCTGGTGGGCCGGTCGGCGCCGGGGGCCGAGGCCGCGCAGGAGCTCGCCGCGCTCAGGGCCTTGGGGGTGGAGGTCACCGTCCACCGCTGCGACGTCGCAGACCGGGCGTCGCTCAAGGCGCTTCTGGAGCAGATCACGGCGACGAGGCCTCTGCGCGGGGTGGTGCACGCCGCCGGGGTGCTCGACGACGCCTTGATCGCCGACCAGTCCCTCAGACGCCTAGACACGGTCGCCCGGGCCAAGGTCTTGGGCGCCTGGAACCTGCACACTCTGACCGAAGGCATGGACCTCGACCTCTTCGTGCTCTACAGCTCGGCGGCGGTGGTGTTGGGCAGCCCCGGGCAGGCCAACTACGTCGCGGCCAACGCGGCGCTGGACTCCTTGGCCGAGCGGCGTCAGCGATTGGGGCTGCCGGGCTTGGCGCTGGGCTGGGGGGCCTTCGGAGACGCGGGCCTCGCCGCCGCCACGTCCGCCCAGCTCGCCGCGAGGGGCCTGCGCCTGCTCACCCGGGCCGACGTCGCGCCGTGGATGGAGCGCCTCTTGGAGAGCGCCGCGCCGGTGCTCATCCCTTGCCCGCTGAACCCCCAGGCGCTCTTTGAGCTGAGCCCCCAGCTCGTGGCCTGGCCTTACCTGAGCCGCCTGAACCAGACCGCCGACGCCACCCCCCGCGCCGCCGCCTGGGCTGAGGCCCTCGTGGGCCTTCACGGCGAGGCCTTGGGGCGTCGGGTGCTGGAGCTGCTCTTGGAGAGCTTGGGCCAGGTCTTACGCGCCGACCCCGCGCGCCTCGACGCCTACGCCCCGTTTAAGCAGCTCGGCGTCGACAGCCTGCTCGGCCTGGAGCTGCGCGGCCGGATCGAGGCCGGCGCCGGGGTGTCGTTGCCCGCGACGGCGGTGTGGACCTGGCCGAGCCCGGCGGCCTTGGCGGCGGAGGTCACCCGGGCCTTGTCGCCGAGCCTGCCCGAGGCGGCCCCGCCGACACAAGCCCTGGCCGACCTCAATGCCGAGCGGTTTGAGCGCCTCGACGACGCGGCGCTCCTCGCCGCCGCCTTGGCCCGCCTCGATGATCTCCCCGATGACCCCCAAGAAGGAGCCTAGACGATGTCCAAGGACCACGTTCAGCAGGTCGTGATCAAGCACCTGCATCGCCTCATCCCCGAGACGGCCGCCGCGCCGGTGAACCTCGACGCGCCGCTCAACGAGCTCGGCGTCGACAGCCTCGACCTCCTCGACGTGACCTCTCACGCGATGATGGAGCTCGGCGTGAAGCTGCCCCGGGCCGAGGTGAGCGGCATCAAACGCCTGCAAGACATCATCGACGCCTTGGACCGCGCCCAAAACAACCCCGAGTCGAGCGCCCCATGAGCCCGCTGAGCGCCGCTGAGGAGGCCGAGCAGACCCTACGCCGGGCCCGTCGCGGGCCGCTGTGGTCTCCAGGCCCCGACACCCGCATGATCCCGCCGGGGGAGCTGCCCCTCGCCGGGCTGATCCCGCATCGGCCGCCGTTTCTGCTCGTGGACGCCATCAACGTCGTCGATCTGGTCCAGGGCGCCATCGCCGGGGAGCGCACACTCGCCGTGGACGACCCCGTCTTCGCCGGGCACTTTCCCGACGACCCGGTCTACCCCGGCGTGCTGATCGTCGAGGCCCTGGCGCAGCTCCTCGCCGCCCTGGGCGCGCTCAGCGCCGGGAAGGGCCCCCGGCTCGCCTTGGCGACGTCTGCCCGCGCCGTGTTTCTGCGGCCGGCGCGGCCCGGTGACACCCTGATCTTGATGGGGCGGCGTCTGGGCGAGCCGGGCGGCTACATACAGCGGGGTGTGGGCCAGGCCCTCGTCGATGGGGAGGTCTGCGCGGCGGTGATCATGGAGGCGGCGCATGTCGATTGAGCCGGTGGTGGTCTCGGGCATGGCGCTTCACACGCCGCTCTCCGATGAGCTGACGGGCAACCTCGCGGCGCTCATGGCCGGGCGCTCGGCGATCACCCATTGGCGCTCCATCGACACCTCGCGGATCTACGCCAAGCTCGGCGGGGATCTCGGCGATGTTGACCTCAGCCCCGCCCTCGCGGCGCTCACCGCGCGCCTGCCGCCGGGAATGGGCGCCCGCCTGCAGCGCCTCGCCCGGCGCCTGCCGCACATGCCGCTCTTGGGCCTGTTGACGGTTGCCCGGGCGGTGCTCGACGCCGGGCTTGAGGAGGCCGAGGCGGCGGAGGCCCACGTGCTGATCGCCGGGGCGAACCTCTCCGATCGCCTGATGGACGAGGGCTTCGCCCGCTTTGGCGCCACCCGAGGCGGCATCGAGGCCAGCCACGAGCTGTACCTGCTCGACAGCACCCTCGCCGCCTGCGTCTCCGAGCTCCTCGGCAGCCGGGGCCCGGCCTTCGTCATCAACGGCGCCTGCGCGTCAGGGAACCTGGCCTTGCTCGCGGGGCTTCGGGAGCTGCGCCACCACGGCGCCAAGCGGGTGATCGTGCTCGGGGCGCCGAGCGACGTGTCGCCTCGGGGTCTGCACGGCTTCGCCTTGTTGGGGGCGCTGGCGATTCACCACTTTCAAGACGAGCCCGCCCGGGCCAGCCGCCCTTGGGATCGGGATCGTGAGGGCTTCGTGCCCGCCCACGGCTGCGGCGTGATGGTGCTGGAGCCCCGCTCGCTCAGCCTCGCCCGGGGCGCCCGGCCTTGGGCGGAGCTGTGTGGGGTGGGGGTCACCTCCGACGCCAACCACCTCACCTTGCCCAACGAGGAGGGCCAGGCCCGGGCGATCACCCTCGCCCTGCAGCGCGGCGGCGTGGCCGTCGAGGAGCTTGACTTCGTGAGCGCCCACGCCACCTCGACCCCCGCCGGAGACCTCGTCGAGCTCGCCGCCCTGCGCGCCGCCTTGGGCCCCCACACGAAGCGGCTGCGCCTGAACGCGCCCAAGTCGCTGCTCGGCCACACGCTGAACGCCTCGGCCATCGTGGAGGGGGTGATCGCCCTGCTCCAGATGAACGCTGACACCTTGCATGGATCTCTGAACATCGACCAGCTCGACCCCGCCGTAGACCTCGACGTCTGCGCCGCGGGCCCCGTGCGCCAGCCCGTCGGAGCCCTGCTCAACAACGCCTTCGGCTTTGGTGGCCACAACACCACGAGCGTGTTTCGGAGGATGCCATGAGGGTCGTCATCACCGGCTTTGGCCTGATCACGCCGCTTGGCGACGACTTGGACGCCGTGCTCGACGGGATGATCGCCGGTCAGCGTGGCATCGGGCGCTTCGCCAACCTCCAGCAGACGCCCCACGGCGCGGCGATCGGCGGGGATCTCAGCGCCTACAACGTCACGGGCCGGGTGGCGGCGCTGCGGGCCTTGGCCCCCAAAGACGTCGGGGAGCGCCTGTCTCGCCTCGTGCGGCGCTCGCCCTGGAGCGTCGGCCTCAGCCTGCTCGTCGCCATCGACGCCGTCCAGCGCGCCGGGCTCTTTGAGCGGCCGGTTCCCCTTGAGGACCTCGCGGTGATCGGCGCGGGCAACAACCTGGGCGCCCGCTATGGTGAGGAGGGCTTTGTGCGCTTCGCCAAGGAGCCCGACTACATCGACGCGCTCCAGGCCGTGCACATGCTCGACACGAACCACGCCGCCAGCGTGTCCGAGCTGCTCGGCGCGAAGGGCGCCCTCTTCACCGTCGGCGCGGCCTGCGCCAGCGGAAACTTGGGCCTGCGCGCCGCCGTGGATGAGCTTCACGACGGCGCGGCGGCGGCGGTGGTGGTGGCCCCGGTCTACGACTACGCGGCGACGACCTTAGAGGCCTTGGGGGCCATGGGCGCCACGACGGAGTCCCGGGACGCCGCCCACGCCAGCCGCCCCTTTGACGCCGCCCGCGACGGCTTCGTGCCCGCCCACGGCGCCGCCGCCGTCGTCGTGGAGCCGCTGGAGCGCGCCTTGGCCCGAGGTGCGACGCCCCTCGCCGAGCTGCGCGCCGTCGTGGCCAGCTCGGATGCCTGCCACCGCCCGCCCAAGCCGGATCCTGAAGAACAAGCCCGGCTCTTCCTTCGGGCCTTAGAACGGGGCGGGCACAGCGTCGCCGAGCTGGACCTCGTGAGCGCCCACGCCGCGTCCACCCCCGCCGGAGACCTCGCTGAAGGCCAGGCCCTCGCGCGGGCCTTGGGCGAGGACGCGGCGCGGGTGCTGGTGAACGCGCCCAAAGGGGCCTTGGGCCACGCGGGCAGCGCGGCGTCGTTGATTCAGCTCGGCCTGGTGATCGCCCAGCTCCGAAGGGGGCTCGTCCACGGGACGGCCAACCTCAGCGAGGCCGATTCGCGGGTGCCGCTCAAGCTCGCTGACGCTGGGCCACAATCTCTGACATTGGCCTTGAACAACGCCTTTGGCCTCGCCGGGCTCAACTGCGTGAGCGTGCTGCGGCGCTGGGACGGCGAGGTTTAGAGCTCGGGGAAGGCCTTGTACAGCGGCGCGAGGTCCGCGCGCACCCGGACCTCGGTGAGCCCGTACTGCTCCAAGGTGTAGCGGTGTTTGCTCTTGTGGCCGCGCTGCTTGGGGGCCAGCTCCGTGAGCAGCTCCGGCGCCTCGGGCAGCTCCGCGAACCGTAAGACCTCGCCCAGCACCACCTCGGGCTCGGCGACCAAGCGGCGGTAGGGCACGACCAGCACCCGCTCCGGCGGCAAGAGCCCGGCCTCTCCCCAATGAACGAGGCCCATCAACATGCGCTGGCTCGCTTGGTAGAGGTGCTCGTAGTAGCGGCGGAGCTGGGCCTCGGTGGGGCTGTGCAGGGTGCGAATGCGGGGCAGCCACATGTGCTCGGCCAGAGACATCGTCGAGGGGATGACCTCCAGAGGGTCGCGCAGGAGCACGATCATCTTGGCGTCGGGCTGGCGGGCGAGGGCCTGGGGCATGGCCGCGGTGACCACGGAGGTCTTCATCAAGGCCCGGGGGCGGCGCCGGGCGATGACGTTGCGGCGCATCGAGCGCTCCAGCTCAACGATGAGGCGCTCGGCGAGGGCCTCGCTCTGGACGGGGTCGAGCACCCGGCTGGAGAAGGTCTCCGTCCAGGCGCCGACGGCGACCTCGTAGAGCGGGCCGTCGAGGTGGTTCAACAAGAGCCCGGCGTCGTCGGTGTCGGCCAAGAGCAGGCCGAGCTCGTGGATGTCGTGGCGTCCGGGCAGCGGCGGCAGGCGCGGCGCCGCCCAGGTGACGAGGGGGTCTAGCGCCCGGCGAAGGCTCACCGGGGGCACGAGCAGCTCCCAGAACAAGGACGGGGCCAGGTCGGGGTGCTTCGCCAGCAGGCGGTGCATCAAGGTCGTGCCGCTGCGAGGGTGTCCCAGAACGTAGACCGGTCGGTCTAGTGGGGTGGTCTCCAGCTCGGGAAACAACAGGCGGTCGAGGAGGTAGCCCAGGCCGTTCATCCCCAGGCGCGGGGCCTGGATCACGAAGGGCAGCCAATGTTTGAGGCTGGGGCTGAAGGTCTGGTTGAGGGAGGCGACGGCCTCGCTGGGGCTCGGCATCGGTCAGGCTCCGTCGGGGTCGCGGACGGTGTGGAGCAGGGTCGCCGCCAGGGCCCGGGCGCTCGTGGCCTCGAAGAGCGTGGCCATGGGCAGGCGCACCCCAAGCTCGGCGTGAAGGGTGTTGAGCAGCTCTAACGCCGTCAGGGAGTCTACCCCCAAGTCGGCGATGGGGGCGTCGAGGTTGACGGCGCCGCCACGGGAGAGGCCGCTGAGGTGGTGGTCTAAGCGGGCGCAGAGCAGGGCGAGGGCCTCGGCCTCGGGCAAGCTGGCCAAGGTCTGGGCGAGGCCACGGCGGGGCGCTCGTGTGGGGGGCGCCAAGCAGGACCAGGCGGGGTCGTCTGGGTGGGCCTGCAGGGCGGCCTTGGCGTTCAGCAGGCGCAGGCCCGAGGGCGCGTCGAGGCAGCGGAGCAGGGGGATCATCAGCTCTTGGGCGCGGGCTGCGGGGGCGTCGCAGAGGAGGGTCCGCCCGCCTTGGTCGTGAACGACGGCCTCCAAGAGCGCCAAGGCGGCGGCGTGAGGCGGGCGGTCTCCGCCGAGGCCCAAGGCGATAAGCCGCGCCGTCGGCGCCTCGGCGAGGGCGCTGAGCCGCGTGAGCAGCGCGTCGAGGGCATCCTCACCCCCCTCGACGTGCAGCCGGGCCTGGGCCTCGTCCAGAGTGGCCGCGAGGGCGCCGCCGAGGCGCTCGACCGCCGCCGCCGCCTCGGCCTGCAGCGTCGGCGTGGAGGCCGTCACCCACCACGGCCCGCCGAGGTCTGGGTCTCCTGCGCTGAGCGCCAGGGCGGCCTCGGGGAGCGTGAGCTCATCGGCGTTGGAGGCCCCAAACGCCGTCGCGGGGCGGCTCGTGGGGGTGAACGTCAGGTTTGTCGCCACGGCGTCATCAAACGCCGGGCCAGAGAGCAGGCTCGCGGGGTGAACCCGCAGCGTCGAGAACGGGCCGTCGAGGGGCGCCGCGCCGCCGAGCTCCACGATCGTCGCCCCGGGGCTCAAGAGCCCTCGCCACGACGCGGGGATCGGCGCCGCGCCGGTGTTCACGAGCCACTGAGGCAGAAGGCCGGGGCGGGGCGTCTCGTCGTCGTAGACGGTGACCCCGGCGGCCTCGGCGCGCTGGAGGAGGGCCTGACCGGCGGGGCTGCTTGGGCCGAGGATCACCCCCGGCGTCTCGGGGCCCCAGGGCAGCGCGGAGAGGGCGCGCTGGGCGAGCCAGGCGCCCAAGACCGCCGCGGGGGAGGTCAAGGGAGGCCGCTCGGGCGGCGCTGGGCGGATGGCGCTGGCGGGGAGGGTGGTGCGGCCGAGGCCTTGGCGGTCGGTGACGCCGAAGACGACCTCACCGCTCGACGCCACGACGCCGCGCAGGACAGCCTGCTCCCCGAACGGCGCCAGGGCCTCCACCCGAAGCGTCACCTTCTCGGCCACGGTGTCAGTCACCGGCTCAACCGGCGTGTACCACAGCGCCCGCTCATCCCCTTCAGCCTGCAGACGCCCGGCGCCGTCGCCCAAGGCCACGAGCCGCTCATGGGGCCCCGGCGCCCGGCCCACCCGCTCGGCCCGAGACACCCGCCGCGCCGCGCCCTCAAGCCACACCCCACGCTCCTTGGCCCCGGCGATCAGCTCCTCGGCGAGTCCTTGGGCCTCCTCTTGGGGCGACACGCCGCCGAGGGTCACCTGGAGCAGGTTCAGGCTGGGCAGCCGCTCCCCCAGGGCGCGTGTGGCCTCGGCCAAGGCCCGCTGGGCGACGGCGCCAGGCCGGGTGACCACGATGAGGCGCGGGGGGCTGGGCGAGGCGTTGAAGGTCTCGGCGAGGGTGAGCAGGGCGCGCAGGGCGTCTGGCGCCTGGGCGAGCTGCTCGGCGCCGAGGCCCCACAGGCTCACCACGCCGTCGATGGGGCGGCTCGCCGTGACCCGCGCCAACATCGACCGCAGCGCCTCGGCGTCGTGGGGGCTCACCACCCGCCAGCCTGAAGGTGGGCGACCCGGCGCCGTGGCCTCGACCCGCACGACCTGGGCGCCGCGCCCCTCCAAGGCGCGCTCAAGGCGGGTGGTCACCCCGGTCTCGTCGGCGAGCAGGAGCCAACGACCGGGGCGGCGGGGGCCCGTGGGGCGTGGGGCGTCGTGGAGGCGCCAGCGGAGGAGGTCGAGCGGGGGAGCCTTGATTTGTTGCGTCGCAGCAATCTCGGGAGCGGGCGTCGGAGCCATCTTTTGGGGCCTGATCTGGCCGCGAGGCAACACCTCCATCACGCAGGGCCGCCGCACAAAGGCGGAGGTGGGCAAGCTCAGCCGCCGCCCCTCCAGCGGCGCCAGGGCGGCGCGCCAGTCGAGGTTCGCCCCGCCCGCCCAGGCCCCGGCCAAGGCGCCGAAGGTGGCGCCGAGCTCGTCCTCCCCGCTGACGCCGGGGATCATCCAGGCCTCCGCGCCCAAGAGGGCGCCGCCCAAGGCCGTGAGCGCCGGGCGCGGCCCCAGCTCCACAAACGAGCGGATCCCCTCGGCGGCCAAGGCCCGTAGGCCCTGCTCAAACCGCACCGGGGCCCGCACCTGCAGGGCCAGAGACTCGGCGCTGAGCTGGGGGATGAGACCGCCGCTGAGCCCGCTCACCAGGGGGATCGTCGGGGTCGAGAGGCGTAAGCTCTGGGCGAAGCGGGTGAGCGGGGCCACCACGCCGTCGAGCTGCGCGCTGTGAAACGCCTGGCGCACCCGCAGCGGGGTGGTCGTGAACAGCTCGTCTTCGAGGCGCTCGACGGCCTGGGCCAAGGCCTCGGGATCACCGCTGATCACCGTGGCTTTGGGGCCGTTGTAGCAGGCGATCTCGACGCCGGGCAGCCCGGAGATCAGGGCCGCGACCTCCTCGGCCGAGGCCTCGACGGACACCATGCCCCCCGGCGTCGTCACCGCCGCCATCAGGCGGGCGCGCTCGACGACGAGTCGGGCCGCGTGCTCAAGGGAGATGCCCCCGGCCACGCAGCTCGCCGTCAGCTCCCCCAGAGAGTGCCCAAACACGGCGGCCGGGCGCACGCCGAGCGACATCCACAGCCGGGCCAAAGCCAGGCCGAAGGTGAACAGGGCGGGCTGGGCGAGGGCGGTGTCGGCCAGGCGCTCGCTCTCTGGGCTGCCGGCCTCGGCGAACATGGCCTCTCGGAGGCGCAGCTCGGGACCAAGGGCCTCGATCACCTCATCAAACGCCGCTCGAAACGCCGGGAACGCCGCGTAGAGCCCCCGGCCCATGCCCGGCCGCACGCTGCCCTGGCCGGTGAACAAGAACGCCAGGGGCCTCGGGCGGCCGTCGCCCACGAGGTCGCCCCGGGAGGTCTCGCCCCGGGCCCAGGCCTCTAGGCGGGTCGCCAGCTCGGCGAGGCTTGACACCCGCGTCGCCGCCCGGCGTGGGCCTTGGGATCGGGTCGTCGTGAGGCTCCACGCGAGGTCCCCGAGGTCCGAAGCCGCGCCCGCCTCCGAGCGCGCCCAGGCCCCGAGCCGCGCGGCCTGGGCCCGCAGCCCCGCCTCGTCTCGGGCCGAGAGCAGGATCGGCGCGCTCGTCGGGCGCCCTTCACGACGTGGGCTCGGCGAGGCCCGGCGCGGCGCCTCCTCGACGATGGTGTGGGCGTTGGTCCCCGAGAGCCCGAAGCTGCTCACCCCGGCGGCCCGGGCACGATCCGGTCGGCTGGGCCAGTCTTGGGCCTCGGTGAGCGGGGTCAGGGGCGTGCCCTGGAGGCGCAGGCGCGGGTTGAGGTGGCGCAGGTGCAGGTTCGGCGGCACACGGCCCGCCCGCAGCGCCATCACCACCTTGATCAGCCCGGTGACCCCCGCCGCGGCCTCCAGGTGCCCGAGCTGGGTCTTCACCGCGCCCAACCACAAGGGGCGGCCGTCCGGTCGGGGGGCGCCGTAGACCGCGCGCAGGGCCTCGACCTCGATGGGGTCGCCCATGGGCGTGCCCGTGCCGTGGGCCTCGATGAGGTCGAGGTCTTCAGGGCGCTGGCCCGCGCGGGACAAGGCGAGGCGCAAGAGGGCCTCTTGGGCGGCCACGCTGGGCACCGTCAGCCCCGACGAGGCGCCGTCATGGTTGATGGCCGAGCCGCGCAGGACGGCCCAGATCTCATCGCCGTCGCGCTGGGCGTCGGCGAGGCGCTTGAGCACGACCACGCCGCCGCCTTCGCTGCGCACGAAGCCGCTCGCCGAGGCGTCAAAGGTGCGGCAGCGGCCGTCGGGCGCCAAGGCCGAGGTCTGCGCCACCTGCCCATGCAGCGTCGCCGAGAGCAGGAGCTGCACCCCACCGGCCAAGGCCAGGCTGCAGTCTCCGGCGCGTAGGCTCTGGGCGGCGAGGTGTACGGCGACCAAAGAGCCCGAGCAGGCCGTGTCGAGGGTGATCGCCGGCCCACGCAGGCCGAGGAGGTGGGCGACCCGACCGGCGGTGACGCTCGGCGCGGCCCCGGTGAGATCCCAGGGGGTGCCCGTCGCGGCGTCTTGAAGCTGCTCGCCGTAGTCCGCGGTGCTCTGGGCAAAAAACACCCCCGCCGCCGCGCCGCCGAGGCTGTCTGGCGCCAGCCCGGCCCGCTCCAGGGCCTCCCAGCACAGCTCCAAGGCCATTCGTTGTTGGGGGTCCACCCGCTCGGCCTCGGCCTGGCTCATGCCGAAGAAGCCCGGATCAAAGGCCAGGGGGTCGCCGTCGAGCAGCCCGGCGAAGCGTGGCGCGCCCTCGGGCCAGGCCCCATAAAGGCGGCCGGGCGGGATCGGCCCGACGAGGTCTCGCCCGGCGAGCAAGGCGGCGAACATCTCTTCAGGGCTCGACGCCCCGGGCACCCGGCAGGCGGCGCTGAGGATGGCGATGGGCGCCTGCGCTTGGCCCCGCAGCCGGGCGAGCTCGGCCTGCTGGGCGTCGATGCGGGCCAAGGCCCGGGCGAGCAGGGCCCGGGGGTCGAGGCTGGGCTCACTCAGGGGCCCGCCGCTCATGGAGCCTCCGCGCCGCTCACCCACTCCCCGGCGATGACCACGCCGGTCATGCCCGCGCCGAGCGCGATGAGCACGAGGCGATCCCCGTCCTTGGGCGGTGACCGTTTGAGATACTCCCAGGCCGCCGTCGCCACGGACACGCTGCCGGTGTTGCCGTACTCGCCGTGCACGTTGATCGCCTGATCCGGGCCCAAGCCCGCCAGCTCGGCGACCTTTCGGTGCATGGCCTCCCCGGGCTGGTGCATCAACACCTGCTTCACCGAGTCCAGGGACCAGCCGAGGCGGCCCAAGAGCCCGCTCAGGAGTGACTCCTCGGCGGAGAGCACCCGCAGCATCTCGCTGGAGTGCGCGGTGAACCGGCCATGAAGCGGCGTCGTCGAGAGCGCCCAGTGCTGGGGCAGAGACCGCGACTCCACCCCAAACACCCGCAGGCCGCCGCCGCGGGGGGGCGTCCGGGTGATGAGCCAGGCCGCCGAGGCGTCGCCTAAGGTGAGCCCGGCGCCGTGTTTCGCAAGCTCATCCACGCCGTTGAGGCGGTAGACGACGTGCTCCTTCATCAGCTCCGCCGAGCACACCAAGCCCACGCGGATCCCCTCGTCCGCCCGCATCAGCGCGCAGGCCGTCATCACCGCCATGAGCTGCCCGGCGCAGGCGCTCAAGACGTCCATTCCTTGGGCCCGCTCGATGCCCAGCCGCGCCGCGACCTCCATCGCCGTCGCGGGCTCCAGGTAGTCCCGGCCGATGCCCGCGTAGAGCACCAGATCGACGTCCTCCGGGCTGAGGCCCTGGGCGTCCAGACAGTCCCAGGCCGCCGCCGCCGCGCGCTCGGCGTGGCGGGCGTCGGGGTCTTGGTCTTTGTGGCGCCTCGCGCTCTGGCTGGCGCCGAAGATCAGCTCCATGCCCAGCTCAACGAGGGGCCACTGGGCCTCGTCGCCGGTGAAGTGCGCGGCGACCCGGGCCTTCACGTCGTCGTTGTTGAGGATCGTCGTCGGCACCCGCAGGGCGGGGCGGGAGAGGTAGAGCGGCGGCGTCATGCCATTCACCGAGCTGGCCTCGCTGGCCAAGGTCCGCGTGTGCTGCGGCCGCTCATCGTATCGTGTGTTGCGGCCAACTGTCGGCGGCGCCCGTCAACGGCGGACAGGCGCGGCGAGCGGCGGCGGCTTTACTCCTCGGCGGTGGTGATGAAGGCCAAGAGGTCGTAGAGCTCCTCGTCGCTCAGGCGATCGTGGGGCACCCGGGGCATCCGCTGGTTGGGCGCGGTGTTCTCGTCGTCGATCTTCGCCTTGCGGATGCGCTGCACGGTGTCCTCGACGGGCAGGCTCAAGGCCGTGTAGAAGATCGGCGCGGCCTCGCCCTCGGGGGTGTGGCAGGAGCCGCAGTGGCGGGTGGCGAGGGCCTCTCCGGCGACGGGGTCACCGACGTCCGCGCCGCTGAGCCAGCCGCCCGCGCCGTCGGAGATCGCCGCGAAGAAGTCCTCCTGGGTGGGCCACTGGGTGAAGGAGAAGTCCAGCGGCTCGGCGGTCGGGTCGTCGCCGGGGTCGGCGTCGGTCAGCGTCTTCAGGTAGGCCTCCAGGTGCGCGGCCTGCTCCGGGGTCATGTCGGAGCCCTCGGGGTAATAGGCGGTCACGCAGACCTCGCCGCCGAAGGCGCCGATGATGTTGGACTCCTCCAGGTCCCACTTCTGGCCACCTTTCCACGAGCCGCGTAGGCCCGCGTTCCAGACCGTGTGCGCTGGGCGGTTGTACTCGTCGGCGTCTACGGCGAGGGTGTCGTCGGGGCTGTTGCTGTGGCACGAGAAGCAGGTGAGCGCGTAGGGGCTCGTGTCGGTCCAGTGCTCGTTGAAGTAGATCTCTTCGCCTTGGGCCACGTCGGGGTCGCCGTCGAACTCGCTGGCCAAGGGGCTCTGCCAGGTCGCCATGTCGTAGGTGTCGTTGCCTTTGCCGCAGGCGAAGAGCGTGAGCAGAACCGTAAACATCGTGGACCTCGGGTGCGGTGGTGGGCGAAGGATGCCACAGCGCGGCCGGGGTTTCTTGGGATCGCCTTGTGCCCAAGGTCCGCCTGGGGCAGACTGTCGCCATGAACCGCAGCTCCCTCGCCTTTGTCGCCGTCGCGTGGCTCTTCGCCGCCGTCGCCTTTGGGTTTGGGATGGCGCTCGGCGCCCTCAACCTCGACATGGCGATCTCCTACATCCTCAACATCGTGCTCTACGGCGGGCTGGCCTTGTTCTCGGCCACGGTCCTCGCCGTGCTCCAGGTGGTGATCCTGCGGCCGCGGCTGCCAGGCTTGGGCTACGCGGGCTGGGTGACCTTCGGGTTTCTCGGCGCGGGCCTCTTGTATGGCGCCGACATCGCCATCGACGCCGTGCTGCCGATGTTGCCCCTGCGCGGCTACGGCGCGCTGATCGACGCCGCCTTGAGCGGCACCGTCGCCGCCGTGCTCCTCGGCTTCGTCGGGCTCTTGGTGGGCCTGGGCCAGGGCTGGTCCTTGTCCAACGGCGCCGACCGCTGGTGGCTCTGGCCCGTCGCCGTCGCTTTTGTCTCGGGGCTGCGGGCGTACAGCAGCGAGCTGGCGATGTTGCTCTACACCTACGACCTCAGCTTCGCCGTGCCCGTGCTCGGCGTCGTGTGGGGCCTGCTCGGCGCCTTCATCACCTTGGTCGCGGTGATGCTGTTGAAGCCGAAGATCGCCGTGGTCGGTCAGGTTCGCTGAGGGCGCGCATCGCCTAGTCCGCTGATCCGCCGCAGCTTGCCCCGCGCCGCCTTATTCGTTATTCGTCGTATTACGAATAGCGAGGTGCGTGTGGACCAGCCCGAGCAGCGACCGATGAACCCCGAGGCGGCGACCTCGTGCTGCGCGGCGGCCCCGGCGGCCTTCACCGCCCAGCCCGAGGACGATGAGCGCCTCGCGGCCCTGTGTAAGGCCCTGGCCCACCCCCACCGCGTTCACATCCTGCGCTTCTTGTTGGCCCAGCGCGCGTGTTTTGCCGGGGAGATCGCCGAGCAGCTCCCCGTGGCGGCCTCCACCGTGAGCCAGCACCTCACCCAGCTCCGGGACGCGGGGCTCATCAAGGGCGAGGTGGACGGCCCCCGGCGCTGCTACTGCGTCGCCCCCGAGGCGCTGGCCCAGCTCAAGCAGCTCGTGGCGGCCTTATGAGCGACGCCGTCTACTCCGTCGTCGGCGTGAGCCAGCCCGGCGGTGAGGCCCAGCTCAACGTCTTCGGCGCCTCCTTGGCCATCGACGCCGGCGCCCAGCGTGACCTGGTGCGCCCCGGCCCGGCGGAGCTGCTCTGCGGCGCCTTGGCGGCCTGCGTGCTCAAGAACGTCGAGCGCTTCTCGACCACCCTGCCCTTCGCCTATCGGGCGGCCCGGGTGACCGTGCAGGCCGAGCGCCAAGACAGCCCGCCGCGCTTCACCCGCTTCACCTACAGCTTGGAGCTGGTCACCGACGAGCCGCCCCGTCGTCTGGCCTTGCTGCAACGCAACATCGAGAAGTTCGGCACGGTGAGCGGCACCTTGGGCCTCGCGGCCGAGGTGGTCGGTGAGCTGGTGGCCGTCGAGGCCCTGGATGTCTGATCCCAAGCTGCAGACCTCCCCCGATGCCAACCCCCTGGGCCTCTTCAGCCGCTACCTCTCCCTCTGGGTGGGCCTGAGCATCATCGGCGGCGTGGCCTTGGGCGCGCTCTTCCCCCAGGCCTTCACCCTCGTCGCCCAGGCGGAGTTTGCCCGGGTGAACATCATCGTGGCGATCTTCATCTGGGTGATGATCTTCCCGATGATGGTGCAGGTGGACCTAGGCTGCCTCAAGGACGTGCGGCGGCGCCCCGGCGGCCTGCTGCTCACCTTGGTGATCAACTGGCTGGTGAAGCCCTTCACCATGGCGGCCTTGGCCTGGCTGTTCTTTCGGGGCCTCTTCGTGGACCTGGTGAGCGTGGCCGACGCCAACCAGTACATCGCCGGGATGATCCTCCTCGGCGTGGCGCCCTGCACGGCGATGGTGTTTGTGTGGAGTCAGCTCTCCCGGGGCGACCCCAACTACACCCTGGTGCAGGTCTCGGTGAATGATCTGATCATGGTCTTCGCCTTCGCGCCCATCGCCGGGATGCTGCTCGGCGTCTCGGAGGTGATCGTCCCCTGGGACACGCTCACGCTCTCCGTGGTCCTGTTTGTGGTGATCCCCCTCGTCGCCGGGGCCATCACCCGGGCGCTCTTGCTCCGCCGGGGCGAAGGGGCGCTGGATCGTTTTAACGACCGCCTCAAGCCCGCGTCGATCCTCGGCCTGTTGGCCACGGTGGTGTTGATCTTCGGCCTGCAGGCCCCGACGATCTTGGCCCGCCCCGGCGTGATCGTGCTCATCGCCGCGCCCCTGCTCGTTCAGTCCTACGGCATCTTCGCCATTACTTACGGCCTCGCCTGGGCCTTCCGCCTGCGCCACGACGTCGCCGCCCCCGCCGCGATGATCGGCACCTCCAACTTCTTCGAGCTCGCCGTGGCGGTCGCGATCAGCCTCTTCGGCCTACAGTCCGGCGCCGCCTTGGCGACGGTGGTGGGTGTGCTCATCGAGGTGCCGGTGATGTTGTCGCTGGTGGCCATCGCCAACCGCAGCCGGGGGGCCTTCGAGGCCCGCGCCGCGACCGCTTAAGGAGCCCGTATGCAGTTCAACTCCGTCCTGTTTCTGTGTGTGGCCAACTCCGCCCGCAGCCAGATGGCCGAGGGCCTCGCCCGGCGGCTGTTCGGCGACGCCGTCCGTGTCCACTCCGCCGGGAGCGCGCCGAGCCGGGTGAACCCCTACGCCGTCGCCGCCTTGGCCGAGCTGGGGATTGACCTCAGCACCCACCACAGCAAACACGTCGACACGATCAACCCCGAGGAGATCGACCTCGTGATCACGCTCTGCGCGGAGGAGTCCTGCCCTGTGTTTTTGGGCCGCGCCCGCCGCCTGAGCTGGGCCATGCCCGACCCCGACCGCAAACACGAGGCCCTCACCGACGAGGAGCGTCTGTCTCACTTCAGGACGACCCGCGACCAGATTCAGGGCCGCCTGGAGGTGCTCGCGGCCTTGCGGGACGCCCCGGAGCCCTTGGCCCCCACGGAGTTTCACGCCAGCGTGCGGGTGCCCAACCTCGCCGCCGCCGCGCGGTTCTACACCTGGCTCCTCGGCATCGCGCCCAAAGAGTGGACCCACCGCTACGCCACCTTTGTGAGCCCCCGCCTAGGCGTCAACTTTGTGGTGCTCGTGTCCGATGGCCTCACCCTGCACCACGACACGCTGTACCACCTCGGCGTGGCCCTGCCCGACAAAGCCGCGGTGATCGACGCCCAGCGCCGCGCCGTCGCCGCCGGTCTGCCGATTCATAAGCCCGCGCGCACCACCTGGCGCGGCACCCCCCTGCATGAGCTGTGGCTGACGGACCCCGGCGGGAATCTGGTGGAGGTGTATGCGCGGCTCACCGAGGAGGAGCTGGCGCAGAGGCCGGAGAGCTTGGAGGCGGTGGTGTTGGGGTGAGGGTTCGGTGAGGCCCACGGCGCACGTCGCCCAGACTTACACATTCCGTAGCGTTCGATTGGGGTCCTGGAGCTTCACCGTCGTCTCTGGCGCCTCTTGTCCGGGCGAGTATGCCCCCGGGTCAATCAAGAGGTGCGCGACGTCATTGTTCAGCGCCCGCAAAAAACGCATGTGCTCGGGACAAGCCAACGCCGCGCTCCAGTCGAGGCTGGCGAGCGCCTTCGCGCCACCTTCGGTCTCTTTGTATGCGGAGCATTTTCGTTCATCCCCGTCGAGACAGAGCCAAGACAGCGCGGCCTTGGGGTGTTCCGCGCGCCTGGGCGAGATGCCCTCCCGCAGCCACAGCGGTCGATGCTCAGCCTGCTTCTTGGGGGAGAGCCCCTGCCAACACACGCAGGCCGCGCCGTCGTCGGCGAGGTAAGCCGGATCCTGAAGACGCAGGGCCTCGGGGTCGAGCCCCGGCGCCAGCTTGGGGGGCAGCGCCGCCGCCGGGACCCCGGCGTTCTTGGGGCCCGCGGGATCCGCGAACAGCCACGCCTCGATCATCGGGACGGCCAGATGAAACGAGACCTTCTGCCGAAGCGCCTCGCGCAGCGAGCTGAGCCGCTGGGGCTCGTGCTGGTGGCGTTCTAGCAGCTCTTGAACAAATTGATGCCGCACGGTCGCGGTGACCACGCCGGGCTGATGAACGTTCTCCAGCTCAAGATCATCGACGATGAGCACCAAAACGACCGAGGGATCCTCCGCCAGCGAGATCGCCTTTCGCACCAGCCGAATCAGCGCGGGATAGGCCCGAGCCGTGGGCCCCGGAGCGGACAGGGCGCTGCCGCTGGTGAACCCGGCGTAGGGCTCCTCTGTGGCGGGGATCCACGCGACCGTCTCAAAGGTGCAGCCCGGCGTACCCGGCTGAAATCTCTGGGTCAAGGCGGCGCCGAGGCCCCGAAGCTCCATCTTGCCTGTAGGGAGCACCACGACGCGTTGGGGCATCGCTCAAGTCCCCGCCGCCGCGAGCGCGCTCTGGGACGCGATGTCTTCAGCGGCGTAGAGGTCACCAAGCTCAAAATGGGACAGCCAGTGGGGGTCGCGCGCCTCGGTCAATGGCAGCACTTCAGAGCGGTCTGGTTCACGCGCCTTGGGCCCACGCTCGATGATGTACACCTGTGAGGGCTCCCCTCGGAACTCGTTCAGCACCACCGGAGAGTGTGTGGTGAGCAGGATGGTGAGCCCACGCGCCTCGGCGCGCGCGCGCATGGCCGCGAGGATCGTCCGGATGGCGTGGGGGTGCAAGGCGTCCTCCACCTCGTCAAACGTCAACGTCGCGCCGTCCTCGGCGCCAGCGACGGCGGTGAGGTGGCACAGGCCCGTGAGCAGGCCGTTCGCGAGCAGCTCCGGGGGGATCGCCTCCTCCGGCGCGTCGGGACGGTACACCCCCAAGAACGGGGTGAAGTCGATGCCCGAGATCAGGTCGGGGAACGCCCGCCGGGCGTGCTCCAGCGTCCAGTTGTATTGCTCTGTATGTTTTCGGGAGCCTCGCCAGTTGTCGAGCACGGTCCACAAGTTCGCGCCCGTCGGGTGCAGGTAGGTGTGGCGTCCGCCGCGCTGCCAGGGCCCGGTGAGCTGCGTGAGCTGATAGTCCGAGTGGACCCGCAAGGTGCTGAGCAGACGAAACAGGGGCTCTAACCAATCGGGGCGCTCCTCATCCCACACGATCCTCGCGCAGCATCGTTGCTCGTTCATGGGCATCGTGCGCCGTTTGTTGTGGTGAAGCCAGTCCTGTTGGTGCATCGCCGCGCGGGTGACCAGCTCGCCGCCGCGCAAAAGCTCCTCCCCATACCGCCCAGTGAGACCTTGGCTGTCGACGGGGAGACGAAGGCGCCAGGTCACGTCCCCGACGCTCAACGAGCACAGCACAGGCCCAGGGGGCGTGGCCTTCACATGAAGCAAGAGGCGCGGAGAGATGATCGAGAGCGCGTCCTCGTGGTTGCGGTTGAACAGCACGCTCAAGAGCTGCAGCGCGCGGTTCATCGTGGTCTTCCCCGCCCCGTTGGGGGCCGCCAGCGCGACCACACCCTCTGGAGCGAAGTCTACGCGCCGAAACACGCGGAAGTCTCTCAGCTCAAGTCGCCAGGGGAGGGGCTGCATCGTGGGCTCCGGCAGGGGTTAGCCCTCCAAGATAAGCCGCTGCCCTCCGTGAAGCAACGGCGCTCCGCCAGCGCGCACTCACGGCAGATCAATCCGATACACGTTGCCCTCCTCGGTGCCCACATACAGCGCTGGCGGCTTGATGGCGGCGGCCAAGGCGCTCGCGCGCTCGCCTTGGGGCCAAGGCAGAGGTGTGGCGGGCCCACCGGCGAAGTCGCGGGACTGTAGCTCAACGCGGGTGATCTCGCCGGGGGCCTCGCCGTTGGCGACCAATGCCCACAGCGCGGTGGGGGACGACCACGCCACGGCACGCACAAAGGCGGGCACCTCCTCACGCTCCTCGCCGTCGAGGGACAACACACGGACGCGGCTGGGGTCGAGGCGGTCGTGGGCGGCGAGGTGCTGGCCATCGGGCGCGGGGCGGGGCGGAAAATAGCCCTCTTCAGTGAGACGGGCCTGGGCGAGATCGTTCACGTCGGGTCCGAGGCCTTCAGACGCCGGGGGCGTTTGACCGTCCCAGGTGTAGAGCACACCATCGGCGACGAGGCGTAAGGTGCCCTCGCGGGGGCCGGGCAGCACGAGGTTGAGCTCGGCCTCGGGCAGGGGCGGGCCGCCAAGAAGGTCACCTCCAGCGCTCCAGGCCCCGCCCGCGCCGCCGAACCAGCGCCCGCCAGGGGCCCAGCGCAGCTCCGGGTCGCCGCCCTCGACCAAGGAGAGCGCGCCCGAGGGCGAGA
The DNA here is from genome assembly GCA_023150775.1 of Myxococcota bacterium. Lineage (GTDB taxonomy): Bacteria > Myxococcota_A > UBA796 > UBA796 > CAJQPC01 > JADKFE01. The sequence continues at coordinate 6,257 of JAKLKE010000002.1, read as the reverse complement.
GGAGCTGGGCCGGGGCGTCGGGACCGAAGCCCAGCAGCAGGGCCGCGCCGTCGGCGCCAAGCCGCACAGACCAGCGCGGCGGGGAGCCCGCGCAGCAGGGGTCGCGGTACTCCCAGCGCGTCTCACCGTCGCGCAGATCGATGAGGGTGTAGGCCAAGGGCTCGCCGCCGCCCTCCCGCGCGACGAACAAGAAGCGCCCGTCTTCCGAGACCTCCAGGCGCCGAACGGGGTGCGGCGCGGAGGACACAGGCCGCTGCACCGGGCGCAGGGGGACAGGGCGCATCGCGCCGGGCTCATGCTCGTCGAGCAGCTCGTCCAGGGCGTACTTCATCGGGGCTCCGCAGGCGGTCAGGAGGAGGAGGGCGAGGAGGGCGCGAGGCGCGTTCATCCCCCAAGGGTACACCCGGGCGGGGGTGGAGGGGAGGGGGGAGGCGGGCGTGGGCGAAAGTTGGCGCCTGGACGGGCCTGGAGAGGGGTTGGGCTCGTGGAGCGCCCGAAGCTCAGCCCCCCCTCCCAAACAGATCCCCCACCACCGCCCGCCCCTCACGCACCAGCCAGCGCCCCCCGGCGATCACGCCCCAGACGGTGAGCTCGGGGGTGAGCAGGGTGACGTCGGCGTCGAGGCCTGGGGCGAGCTGGCCTTTTTGACGGAGGCGGAACAGCGCGGCGGGGTTGGCGGTGCAGGTGGCCAAGGCGCGCTGAAAGGGGACACCCAGGGCGGTGGCCTCTCGCAGGGCGTCGAGGAGCCCCCTGGCGTCGCCGACGCCCATGCCGAGGAGGTCGCCGTCGGGGGAGAAGCGGGGCAGGCAGCCGCCGCCGTCGCTGGACATCGTGAGCCGGGCCGGGGGCAGGCCGCCGAGGAGCCAGTCGGCCAAGGCCTCCCCGGCGGAGGGCTCGTCGCCTTCTTTGGGGAAGGCGGTGACGTCGATGGTGAGGCCCAAGGGCGCGCAGTCTTTGGCCTCTTCCCACAGGCGCCGGTTGCGGTTGCAGTGGGTGGGGTGGAACACGCGCGGCGGCAGCTCGGAGACGGCGAGGGCCTCCCGCACGAGGCTGAGCCCCCGGGGGCCGTCGCCGAGGTGCAGGTGAACGAGCCCGGCCTTGCCGGTCATCAAGCCCGAGACGTGGGCGTCGGCGGCGATGCGCAGGAGCTCGTTGAGCGTGGGCTGGGCGCTTCTGTGGTCGGAGATGGCCAGCTCCCCGACGGCGACCATTCGATCGACGTGCACGAGATCGCCGCGCACCGAGCCGGTGAGCGTCGGCGGCGGCACCTCGTAGCCGCCTGTGTAGGTGAGCGCGGTGAGGCCGTAGTGGGCGAGGCCCCGGGCGCTGGCGAGCAGCTCGGCCAAGGAGCGTGTGGTGCCGTCGGTGCCCAAGAGCCCGATGGCGGTGGTGACCCCGGCGCGGGTGAGCTGCTCCACAAACAAGGGCGGCACCCGGGTGTGCGCCCCGCCCTCGCCGCCGCCGCCGGTCATGTGCGTGTGTGTGTCCACGAGGCCGGGCACCACGAGCAGGCCCTGCACGTTGACCTCCTCGACGGGCCAGCCCGAAGGCGCGTCGCTGAGGCCGTCGCCGAGGGCGGCGATGTGTCTCCCCGCGAGCAAGAGGTCGCCGCGCCCCCGAGGCTCAGGGTCGTAGAGGTCGCCGCCGCGCAGGAGGGTGATCATCGGGAGGTCCGGGGTGAGGGGCGCGCTGAAGGTAATGGGCGGTGGGCTTGGGGGCGAGGGTGCGCGGGGCTGGAGGGGGTGATAAAACCGCAGGAGCAGCCCGCGTCTCCGCGCGGCGAACCCCGGTGAGAGCATGATCACGCGCCTCTACGTCGACAACGTCGGTCCCCTGGTCAACTTCGAGTGGCGGCCTGGGCGGCTGAACCTGTTGTTGGGGGAGAATGGGAGTGGGAAGTCGTTTGTGTTGGGTGTGATGGGCGCCACTCGGTTTCTCTTGGGTGGGGTGGATTATGAGACCAAGGCGCCGCCTGACAATCTGACGCGGTGGGACGGAAGAACAGAGCAGACTCGTGAAATCGATGTCGTTATTGAGGGCGGAACGTATTCGTATTCGGTGATGTTTGATCACGCTGAAGACGATGGACGTTGGAGACGATGGGTGGTGAAAGAGCGCCTGAGTGTGGACGGCGTGCCGCTCTCACAGATGGAGGGCGACAAGTTGACCATCTTCGCAGATGATGGTGGTGCGTCAACGACGCTTCCGGTGAGCGTCACACGGTCTGGGGTGGGAATCATCCCCCCCAGCCACGAATACAAACGTCTCACGCGCTTCAAGACCTGGATGCGTAAAGGATTGCACCCTTTCGCGCCGATTCCCCAGCTGATGACCGCAGAGGTGAAGGAGGCTCCTGAACATCCGAACAAGATCCTGAGTGACTTCGCCTCTTGGTATGCCTCCTGGTTGCCAAGAAATATTGGTCCTGCGATGCGCACCCAGAAGGCCATCGCCGAGATCATCCCCGGTTTTGAGTCCCTCCAGGTGAGCCCCAACGGCGCGAAGCTTCAGGCCACGTTCCACGCCCACAAAGGCGTCCCGGCCTACGCGCTGGATTTCAATCGGCTCTCCGACGGCCAACGCCAGCTCTGCGCCCTCTATGCGCTGCGTCACGCCTATATCCAGCCCGGTCACACCTTCCTCATCGACGAGCCCACCAACTTCGTCTCGCTCCGCGAGATTCAGCCTTGGCTCAATGAGGTCATCGACGCCACCGACGTGCCGAACGGCCCCCAGGTGTTCATCGTTAGTCATCACCCGGAGATCATCGACCAGCTCGCGCCACAGCACGGCGTGCAGTTCTTCCGCGACGGTGGCCCCACACGCATCGCCCCTTTCAAGGGCGCTCCGGCGCTCACGGCCTCGGAGACGGTCGGCCTTGGGTGGGGCGATGAGTGATGGGATTCAGTGGATCCTCTTGGGCGAAGACAAACAGGCGGTCACGTTCTTGCGCCGCCTTGTGGTCACGATGGGCGCGAACGCTCGTCGCCTCAAGGCGCTCCCCGTCGCGAAGGACATGACGGGCGCCTGCGGATCACAGTATGTCGTGGATGCTTATGCCCAGCTGCTGCCCAAGTTTCGGGCCAACGCAGCGCGAATGAACACGAAGCTCCTCGTCCACATCGACGCTGACGATCGCACAGTCCTCCAGCGCCACCGCGAGCTCGCCCAAGCCTGCACCGACGCGGGCCTGCCCCCGCGTGGGCCGAACGAGGCCATCGCGCTCCTCATCCCCAAACGAAACCTTGAGACCTGGATCGCCGCCCTCGACCCCACTCAGCTTGAGGCCCAGCGCGGCGCCGACGCCACCCAACCTCTGGAGGAGCGGGTGTTTAGGCACCTCACGGAGGAGAGCGGCTGCTCGGGGGCGGTCGAGGGGTTGGCTCGACACCTCAAATCCCGCGCCCCCGCCCCGCTCATCCCCGACCTGCCCTCCTTAGACGAGGCCGTCATTGAGCTCCGCAGGGTCTGGCCATAATCCATGCTCACCCGCATCCTCCAGCAGAACATCGGCCCCTTCCTCCACAACGAGCGCCGTCTCGGCCCCCTCACGCTCATCTCCGGCGAGGCCGGCAGCGGCAAGACCTCCATCGTCGGCGTGCCGAACACGCTTTGGGCCTTCTGTTTTCGCCCCTCCGACCTCACCGCCAAGGTGCCCCTCGACTCGGTGACCCGCTTTAGCGGCCTCACCACCCAGCGCCGTGAGATCGACGTTCTTCTCAACGGGGCGACCTACACGCACGTCTGCGTCACCGAGAACGACGAGACGACGGGGCGCCGCCGCCGCTGGTTCGCTGAGGAAAAACTCAGCCTCAACGGCGTCACCTTACTTCACCGCCTGGGCGACAGCCTCCACGTCTCCGCCGACGACGACGGCCCCGCCTTGACCCTGCCCGCGTTGCCCGGCCTCTCCGCCTTGGCCCTCACCCCGCCCGAGCGCCGCCGCGCCTGGACCTACCTCACCTGGCTGCGGGATCAACTGTTCGTCTTCGCGCCGCTGCCCCACATCATCGGCGCCAAGCTGCCATCCGACACAGTCCGCCCCGCCCGGCCCAGCGAGGAGTGTGAAGACTTCGCCCCCTGGTTCGCCGGGTGGAGCGCCGCCAACCCCGAGCAGGCCCAAGCCCTGAACGACGCCTTGCCGGGGTTCTTGCCCGGCGCCCAGGCCCTGCTGGTGGACGGTGAGCGACTCGTCCTGCGGTTTGGCCCCCGGGCCGATCGCCCCGGCTTTGTGCTCGGCTTTGACCGCCTGTCTGACGGCGAGCGCCAGCGGGTCGTGCTGGAGGCCCTGCGGCGGGCGTTTCTGCGGCCCGGGGCGACGGTGCTCCTCGACGAGCCCGAACGTTTCCTCTCGGCCCGGGACGTGGGGCCGTGGATCGACGCCGTCTTGGCGGCGGCCCAGGCGCCGGGTGGGCCCCAGCTGGTGTGGGCGAGCCAGCACCCGGAGGTGGCGCGGCGGCTCGTAACCTGACATTGATCTCTCCTCGGTCAGCCGGGGCTCGCGGCGGGGCGGGCGCAGGGCTACATTGCGCGGGCACCCTCTCCAGGACGAGACCCCAATGCTCCTGCTCTCTCTGCTGGCGCCCTCGGCGTTCGCGCAGACGCTTCATTACCAAGGCGACATCCAAGGTGGCATGGCCATCGACGGCTCCGGCGTCTCCACGGCCTACGCCGGCACGACGACGCTCTACACCGGCGACACGCTGGACATCACCATCCCCTCCACCGCGACGGTGAAGGAGGTCTGGGCGGTCGTCACCGCGAAGGCTTCGGGCTTCAACGGCGATCCGGCGACCACGACGGTCATCAACGGCGTGTACCTCAGCTCGGGCACCTACGTCTCCGCCAGCGGCTACCACCGCGTCTACAAGCTCGACCCGGCCACCTTCGGCATCACGAAGGCCGGCAGCTACTCCTACCAAGAGCAAGACAAGGCCGACTCGGGTTACCAAGGCGGCGCGGGCACCGTCGGCACCACCTTGGCCGTGATCTACGAGGACACGACCCTCTCCGGCTATCGCCACATCGTCTTCGGCACCCACTACACGGCCAACGGCTCGTGGACGATCACCGGCCTGCCCACGACCAAGGGCGGCGACAAGGTGCTCTATTCCCAGACCGTCGGCTGGGAGTGCTCGGATGAACAAGACGGCACGATGACCATCGGCAGCACGGTCACCACGGCCTACGCCGGGGGCCGCGACGACGGCAAAAACTTCACCGCCGCCTGCGGCAGCCAAGACTGGAACTCTCTGTTCACCGCCGGCAGCTTCGGGATCAACAACAGCGACGAGCTCATCGGCGTTGACGGCGACGAGCCCGACAGCGAGTCCTCCTCCGGCACGTCCAACAACTCCCTTCGCTCCGACGAGCTGTGGCGGGTGACCTACGCCAAGACGGGCTCCCTCGCGGTGAAGTACGCCAAGAGCGACTCCGACGGCTACACCAGCGCCTTCGGCCTCGTGATCGACCTGGAGACCGACGGCGACGGCGTCAACAACGACGACGACAACTGCCCCGACGTCTCCAACGCCGACCAGGCCGACGCGGATGGTGACGGCGACGGCGACGCCTGCGACACCTGCACAGACGTTGACGGCGACACCTACGGCGACGGCGCCTACAGCGCGTCCACCTGCACGGATGACTGTGACGACGACGACGCCTCGATCTACCCTGGCGCCTCGGACGCCTGGTATGACGGCGTTGACGCCAACTGTGACGGGGCCAACGACTACGATCGCGACGGCGACGGCACGACCTCGTCGAGCTACGGCGGCACGGACTGCAACGACAACAACTCCAGCGTCAACACCTCGGCGACGGAGACCTATTACGACGGCGTTGACGCCAACTGTGACGGAAAGTCGGACTACGACAAGGACGGCGACGGCACAGACTCCTCAAGCTACGGCGGCACGGACTGCAACGACAACAACTCCAGCGTCAACACCGGTGCGACGGAGACGTACTACGACGGCGTCGACGCCAACTGTGACGGGAAGTCGGACTACGACAAAGACGGCGACGGCACAGACTCCTCAAGCTACGGCGGCACGGACTGCAACGACAACAACGCCAGCGTCAACACCTCAGCGACGGAGACGTACTACGACGGCGTCGACGCCAACTGTGATGGGAAGTCGGACTACGACAAGGACGGCGACGGCACGGACTCGTCGAGCTACGGCGGCACGGACTGCAACGACAACAACGCCAGCGTCAACACCTCAGCGACGGAGACGTATTACGACGGC
>JAKLKE010000029.1 GCA_023150775.1 Myxococcota bacterium | reverse complement strand
AGCAAACCGTCTGGCTCTGTGGCCGCGCTGAGCGACCCCACCGCCGCCCGGCCCGTGGTCACCGCCGACCGCGCGGGCACCTACGCCCTTGAGCTGACGGTGAGCGACGGCGCCTCGACCTCTCTGCCCGACCAGATGACCGTCACCGCCGTCGAAGACAGCGGCGGCGGCGACTCTGGCGGCGACATCTGCGGCTGCTCCGATGAGGTGCAGCGTGAGCTGATGCATCGCTCGGGGATCAGCGGGGCGGTGCAGCGGGGCGTGGCGATGCTCGGCCTGCCCTCGCTGCTGTTGTTCTTGCGTCGCCGCCGCTCAAAGTCCGAACAGCGCGCGTAAGGCGGCGGCCAGGGCCGGCGGCTCGCCCCCATGCTCGGCGAGCCAGACCCGCACGGCCGGGGCGACGAGGCCCCGGGCGTCTTTGCCGAAGGCGGCGAGTTCTTCATCCAAGAAGGGCTCCGCCGGAGTGCCCGCGCGCAGGCGGCTCACGACGCCGGGGAGCACGAGCTCGGCGAAGCGCTGCTTGTGCTCGACGGCGACGAGGTCCGAGACCTGGAGCGCCCAGCGGGGCAGGCTCAGGCCGGCGCGGGAGAGCATGTCCTCAGCGAGGTCGAGGGCCAACGACCGGCACGCGGCGTCGATGCGGGGCAGCTCGACGGCGGGATCCGCGCCGGGGGTGCCGAAGAGCTCGACGTAGACCTTGTTCTTGGGCTCTGTGCCCGAGGGCCGCAGGATGACCCGGCCCGCGTCGCCGAGGGTGAACACGAGCACGTCGCGGCTGGCGTGGTCGGTGCCCGAACGAATGGCGCCGAAGGGGCCCGCGGGATCGCGGCGGTCGTGGGCCGCGGAGACCGTGTAGGGGCCGATCTGGGTGGGCGGGCGCTCACGGTAGGAGGTCTGGATCTGCTCGATGCGCGCCCGGCCCGTGGCCCCGCGCATCACCGTCGAGAGCAAGGAGTTGCCGACATAGCCGACCTCTCGCCAGCAGTCCTCCAGGAGATCGATGAGCGTGAGGCCCCGGTCTTTCTGCAGCGAGGCGGCCTCTGCGAGCCACAGCGAGGCCCCGGCGGCGTCTTTGTCGCGGACGTTGGGCGTGACCAGCACACCGTGGCTCTCTTCGATGCCGATGAGGAAGTCGCGAAGCTCGGCGTTCACGCCGCGGAACTCGCCGCGCTCTTCTAAGGAGCGAAGGCCATCGGCGATGTACTTGAAGCCGACCAGGAGGTCATCGACGACGAGGGCCCCCCGGGCGCGGCCCAGGCGGGCGAAGAGGGAGGAGGTCACCTCGGTCTTCATCATCACCGGGGGCCGGCTGCGCTCGCCGAGGTGGTCGAGGCCGTGCCGGGCGCAGAGGGCGCCGAGCTCGTTGCCGGTGACAAAACGCCAGTTGCCCTTGTGTTTGACGACCACGCCGATGCGGTCGGCGTCGGGATCGCAGGCCATCACGAGGTCGGCGCCGATAGACTCGGCCAAGGCCACGGCGCGGTCCATGGACTGCGGCACCTCAGGGTTCGGCGTCGCGAAGGGCACGTTGGGGAAACGCCCATCGAACTCGGCCTGGGTGGGCTCTAAGGTGGTGTCTTGGAGATACGCCGTGTGCAGCTCGGGGCCGATGGGCAGGATGAGGCCCTGGGCGAGGCCGTCCTCATAGGTCAGGCGCTTGACCTCGGTGACCGCCTCGACCAAGGTGACGAGCTCCTCGTCTTGGGGCGGCACCTGCTGGCCGCCGCGCTCGTCGTAGACCTTGGCGCCGTTGTCGTCGGGCGGGTTGTGCGACGCGGAGACGTTGAGCCCACCTTGGGCGCCGTACAGCCGGATGCCGAAGGAGAGCTCGGGCGTGGAGAGGTAGGTGCCGGAGTCGCGGGCCAAGATGCGCACGGTGATGCCGTTCGCGGCGTAGATGCCCGCGGCTTGCTCGGCGAAGTCCCGGGAAGAGAGGCCCAGCACGGGGTTTGGCACCCCGGCGGGGGAGTGGCCGCGGGTGTCGAGGTAACGCCGGACGTCATAGGCGATGACGACGGAGAGCGGGCCCTCCCCAAATCGTTGGCGCAGGTAGACGCAGTGGCCCTGAATCGACGTGCCCAAGGTCCAGGGGTTGATGCGGTTGGGGCCGATGCCGACGGGCCCCCGGCGACCGCCCGTGCCGAAGGGGATGATCTGGTAGAACGAGTCGAGGAGCAGCTCCCAGCGCCCGGCGTCGGCCAAGGCGTGAATCACCGGGAAGGTCTCGGCGGCCGTGGGATCGGCGAGCCAACGCTCTAAACGGGTGAGCGCGGCGTCTTGTACGGCCTGGGCGACGGTGAGACCGGCGAAGCCGGCGCGGGCGCGTTCGAGCAGCATAGGGACCTCTGGGAGACGAGCGTGGGCTGGTCCCCAAGAGTATCCCGGCGGCGCCTTGGGCGGATCAGGAGCCGGAGATCGTGGCGTCTAAGCCGGCGCTGCGGGTGGTGTTCGCCTCTAAGCTCAGCGGCGCGAAGCCCCCGCCGATGAGCAGGCTCTCGTAGGTGTCGGCTGGGGTCTCGACGGCGATGAGATCCCAGCGGGTGCGCCCGAGGTTCAGCTTGGGGGCCTCTTTGGGCACCACGCCGGTGAAGGCGCCGGACGGGAGCAGAAAGTCGCGGTCGCTGCCGTCGTTGCCTTTGAGGTAGAGCCGCGCGCCGGAGGCCCTGGCGTCGGTGGTGAGGCTCAGGCTGCGGCTCGCGCCGTCAAGCTCGGCGCCTGTGGGCGGCGTCATCCAGTCGCTCACCGTGGCGAAGCCCGCCTCGACGGGCACGAGCGCCATCACCGAGCCGCCGCCAGTGCCCAAGCCGCCGACCTCGGCCCAGGCCAAGACGTAGAGCCCATCGGAGACCGGCCAGGCCTCCGCCGCCGCCCGGGAGACGCTGAGCGTGCCGGTGCCTTGGCCGAGCCCGGTGAGCGTCATGCCCGCCTCGCTGACCTCCAAGAGCATCACCAGCACGTCCTCGTTGCCCAAGAAGCCCTCGGGGAGCTCAGCGAGCTCGACGACGACCTCTTGGTCAAAGCCGAACTCGGGGCGCACGGCTTGATCCAGGGCGATGGAGGCGCTCGCGGAGAGGCCGGAGAGGGCCTGGAAGCGGAAGTTGTCGAGGTGGCCGAGCACGGCGCCGAAGGCCTGGCCAACATCGGCGAAGCCCGCGCTGATCTCGCTGATCGGCATCGGCCCGGCGAAGCCCCACAGCGCGACGTCGCCCTCGTGGGCCGGGGTCTCATAGGTCTCGGCGCCGCCCTGGACGACGAGGTTCGCGGGGATCGACACGTCGACGCCGTAGAACTTGATGAGGCGATCTTCAGCGAGGAGGTCTTCAGCGTTGATGAACAGGGGCGCGCGCTGGAAGGACGGCCCGACGATGCCGACGATGGCCTCGTCCCAGTCGGCCTCGGGGCAGGCGTCAAAGAGCACCTCGCCTCCGACCGTGGCCGCGGGGCCCGCCTCCTCGCTGTCGGGGCGCAGGGGCAGGGTCAGCTCTCGGGGCACGGCGCCGAGCACGCTCAGGGGGATGTAGCCGCCGCCCTCGACCCACACGCTCACGTCCGCCGGGACACCGACGGGCACGGTGAGGGTGGCGCGGCCGTCGGCGTCGGCGGTGGCGCGGGTGGTGTCGTAGGAGACCTTGGCCCCGGGGATCGGGGCGCCGGTCAGGCCGTCGACGACGGTGATGGTCAAGGCGCCGTCGGCCTGAACGGCGACCAGGGCCTCGGCGTGGAGGCCCTCGGCGTCGGCGGTGACGAAGGCGCTGCCCTCGGCCAAGGCGGTGACGAGGCCCGTGGCGGCGTCTACGGAGAGCACCGCGGCGTCGCTCACGGCGAAGACCGCGGCGGCGTCTTGGCTGCCCATCACGTCGTCGAAGAGCACGGCGCGGGCGGTGAACGTCGCCCCGACGTCTACGCGGATCAGCGAGGGGCTCAGGCGCAGCGAGTCCCAGTCGCTCACGACCTCGCCGGTGTCGTCTACGCTGGTGTCGTCGCCGCCGCCGCTGTCGGCGCCGGAGTCGCCTGAGTCGCTGTCACCGCCGCCGGAGTCGGTGAAGATGCCGCTCTCGCCGATGACGCTGGGGCCCGTGTCGGTGTCGAAGACGACGGAGTCGCCGTCTTTACAAGCGACGACGGCGAGGAGCGCCAAGAGGGAGGGGCGGGAGAGGCGCATGGGGGATCCTGTCGGCTCGGCGGGGGCGCGTCAGCGCGCGTCGCCAGTGAATCGGATGGCGAGCACCCACGAGGGCTCGTCCGGCTCTGCAAACTTGCCCTCTGCGGAGCAGGGTTCGCAAGTCTCAACGGGCTGATCGCCCGCGTCGAGACCGGGGACACAGTCCACCCGCTCGCCTTGGGCCCAGCCTTCTACATCAAACCCGCGACCTTGGGTGAGGAGCGTCCCCGCCTCATCAAAAAGATCGATCACCACGTCGACGGGGCCCGTCGTGGGCACCCCCGTGAACACGAGGCGACCCTCCAAGCGGGCGCCGGCCTGGCGCTCACCGACGCCGACGACGCAGGTGCGGGCCAAGGCGGCGCTCGTCGGCACGAGGCCGGGCAGATCGAGCTGGAGATCGGCGGGGCGGTAGGCGGGATCCTCGACGCAGCCGCCGCACAGGGCGAGCGCGGCGGCGAAGGCGGCGAGCTGGCCTACTCCTCCCACTCGGCGCGGTTGAGGATCCACTTGTCGGCGTCTCCGGTGAGCTGGAACCAGGACATGCCGTAGCGCGGGGCGATCCAGTAGGTGCCCGCGATCTTGGCGCCGGTGGTGCTGTCGCCGTCGCCGTCATCGAGCACGACCCGCAGGCAGTCCCAGGTGTTGTCGCCCGCGACCCAGTTGTTCGGGCACTGCTCGGTGGCCTCGAAGGTAGACGTCCAGGTGCCGCCGGTGGTCTCGGTGACGATGGACTCATCGGGCAGGTTGTTCCGATCGCCGAACTGTATCGGGGGATCGAAGACGACGGCCTCGGCCGGGCCCATGGCGCCGCCGGTGTCGTCGCCGCCCGTGTCGTCACCGCCGGTGTCGCCGCCGCCTTGGCCGCCCTCAGCGAGCACCTCGTAGCTGTAGAGCAAGATGCCTTTGGAGGAGTCCGACGACCAGCGGGTGCGCATGAGCAGCATCCCGTTGACGTCGTCGTAGTACTCCAAGGTCTTGATCTCGGCGTTGTTGACGATCTCGCTGGTCTCCAACATCACGACGTTCATCTGCCAGGTGGTCGCGGCGTTGGAGTACTCCCAGGAGCGTTTTCCGTCCAAGGGGAAGTGGTCGGGCATGTCGTAGCCCGTGTAGCCGATGGGGCTCCCCGTGCAGGCGCTGGCCGAGAGCGCCACGAGGCTGATGAAGGAGATGGCGACACGGTTCATAGAGACTCCGGGCTTGCGCAGCGGACGAGCGAGAGGCACACATGTAGCACCCGCGAAGACGGGCTCGCAAGCCCGAGCGCACGCTCCTGCCCGAGTCCTGATCTTCGCCCGCCCCTCGCCGACCCGCCGGAGTCCCGCCGTTGACCCCTAAGCTCATGGGCAGCCTGTCACTTCGTGCGGTCAGCTTTGACCTCGACGGCACCCTCTATGACTACGACCGGCACCGGGTTCACCTGCTGCCGTCGCTCTTGCGCCACCCCCGGGTGCTGCTCGCGTACAAAGACGCCGTCAGCGCCCTGCGTGGCCAGCGCTCGCCGAACCTGCGCGCCGAGCTCGATCGCCGGGTCGGCGCGGCGGTCGGATTGCCCCCGGAGATCGCGCGCCAGGCGTTAGACCGAACGGTCTATGGCGCCTGGGTGTCGAGCTTCTCCCCGGGGATCCTGCGGCCCGGCGTGAAGGCGCTCTTGGACGCGCTGGACCGCGCCGGGGTGCCGCGGGTGGTCGTCTCGGATCACCCGGCGGAGAGAAAGCTCCAGGGCTTGGGCCTCGGCGGCTGGGCCGCGATCGTCGACGCCGAGGCCGTCGGCGCGTTTAAGCCCCTGCCCGACGCCTTGGAGGCCGCCGCGATCAAGCTCAGCCTGCCGGCCTCGGCGATCGTTCACATCGGCGACCGCGAAGACACCGACGGCGGCATGGCCCAGGCCGCAGGCGCCACGAGCCTGATCCTCGGCCGCGACTTCACCCGCTTTGAGCAGCTCCAGACGCTCTTGCTCGGCGCCAAGGCGTGAGTGAGCCCTCCCCCAGCGCGCCGCTCCGAAACCTGCACGCCCTGCGCGAGAAGGTGGATCAGCACAGCGCCCGGGTGTTCGCCGCCTACGCCCAACACTTCGCCTGCCGGGCGGGCTGCGACCACTGCTGCCAGAGCGAACGCAGCGTCTCCGACGTCGAGCACGCCGCCCTCAGCGAGGCCGTCGCCGCCTTGCCGCCGCGCACCCGGGCCCGCCTCGCCGAGCAGACCGGCGCCGGGTGCAGCCTGCTCCTCGACGGCCAGTGCAGCGTCTACGCCGACCGTCCGCTCATCTGCCGCAGCCACGGCCTGCCGCTGATGATGGAGGGTCGCCGCGACACTTGTCCGTTAAACTTCAAGGACTTGGCCATCGCAGCGCTGCCACAACAGGACGTGCTCAGCGTCGAGGCGCTCACCACCGTGCTCGTCGCGGTGAACAAGCTCTACTGTGAGGAGCAGGGCGGCGACCCTCTTCGCCGCCGCGCTGTCGGGGGCCTCGTGGGCCGAGGCGCCCGGGACGAGGGCTGACCCTCAGTCGCAGAACCCGGCGCGCACGCCCTCACAGACGCCGTCGCAGTACTGGTTCACCACGCCGTCCTCCAAGAAGTCGCGGAGCTGATCTTGGGCGGCGGGCTCGCGGCGGGGGCACTCATGGGTGTCGCCGTCTTTGGACGGGGGCACGCTCTCGACGGGCTCCTCGGAGCCGTCGGGGTAGTACCACTCGACCAGAGCCGAGCCCTCAAAGGGCGCGGTCTGCTCGCTGAGGCCCCAGATCTCGCGGGTCTGGGGGGTGACGAGGCTCGCGCCGTAGGCCCGGGCCATGATGTGGGCGCCTAAGGTGGTGACCTGGGCGTCGCCGATGCCCACCTGCATGAGCACGTCTTTGGCGACCTGGCCCTCGCCGGGCTCGGTCACCATGGAGCGCGCCCAGCCCGCGCCTTCGCCGACGTCCCACAAGGTCTGGAAGGCGCCGATGAGGAAGGCGATGTCGCGGTGGTCCTCAAACTTGGCGTTGAAGATGAGGAAGAAGGGGTCGAAGTCGGCAGACCGGGGCAGCAGGACCGCGTAGGGCATCCCGCCGACGCCGAGCACGGCGCGCTCGATCTGCGTAGACATCCCGACGTAGCCCGCGCCCAAGATGCCGCCTTGGGAGTTGCCGTAGTAGCCGAAGCGGTCGGGGTCGATGAGCGGGGTGCCGTCGACGATGAGGTTGGGGTCGTTCACGAGGCCGCCCCGGGCGAGGCGCAGGAGGAGATCTTGGTGGACGAAGCCCTGGACGCTGCGCTCGGGCAAGATGCCGAAGTCGCTGGGATCGTTGGCGATCATCAGGGTGATGGCGTTGAGGTCGTCCTCATACATGCCCGTCCAGTCCGTGGCGACGAGCACCCAGCCGTAGCGGTTGGCCATGTCGCTGAGGTAGCCCGTGCGCACCTCACCCCGGCTGCCGAGCAGGCCGTGGCCGTACTGCAGCACGAAGGCGGGGCGGGGCTCGGCCAACAAGGAGCAGGGGATCCGCACGGTGAACTCGGCGGTGGCGTCGCCGTTGTAGTAAGGCATCCCGTCGGCGTCCCGGGTGAGCTTGGTGCCTGGGCCGTCAAACTCGGTGTACAAGGGCACCGTCATCACGCCCTCAAGGGTGCGCCCGATGGTGGCGCCGCTGGCGCAGTCGCTCTCTTCGACGCTGGTGATGGTGTAGGCCGGGCCCTCGGCGCCGACCCGCTCCGCCGCGTCATCGCGCATCCACTCCGCGCCGCCGAGGCTTGACTCGCGGGAGATGGTCACGAAGTCCCAGGCGAGCTGTAGATCAGCCCGGGCGAAGCCGGCCTTCTCGGCCACGGGGAAGATGTCGGACTCGTACCGTTCGCGGCGGCCCTCGACGTCCCAGCTCGTCGCCGTGGCGCCGTCGCGGAGCTGCTTGAACGACTCGCTGACCTCCACTTCAGCGCCGTCTAAGGTCTTGAGGCCACGAACGACGACGACGTAGCGGTGGCCGTGCTTGAGCGGCACGACGGGGCGGCCCAAGATGAGCTGCTCGCGGGTGTACTCGGCGGTGCCGTCTACCTCGACGAAGATCGGCACCCGCTCGCCGGTCTCGGCGTCGAGGAGCGCCACCCGGGCGTCATCGGCCTCGTAAGCGCCGATGTCTTGGTGGGAGATCAAGAGCTCGGGATCGACGTCGCGGAAGTAAAACATGAACGGCCCCAAGGTGGAGAAGCCGTCTTTTTGGTTCCAGGAGTCGGGCTTGAGCTGCACGCCGTCGCGGTTCATCGGCAGGCTGTTGGGGCGGAGGTTCACCCGCCAGCCGCTCGCCGTGGTGGCGTCTTCTTCCATGTAGAAGGTGCTGGGCCACGGCAGAGCGCAGAGCCCGGCGTCGAGGGGATCGCAGTCGGAGTATGGCGCCTCAGCGGGGCCCTCGGGCTCTTTGTCGCAGGCGAGGAGCACGAGGACGGGCAGCAGCAGACCACGAGACATGGTGACCTCCGGGGGGCTTGACCGATCCCCCTATCCCCCGACGCGGGGGAGCGGTATGTTCTCGGGTATGCAAGATCTCACCACGCTGTCCACCGCTCCTGATGACCGCGCCTGGCAAGCCGCCGGGGGAGAGCCCGAGCCCCTCGTGATCGCCCGCGCCGCCGCCCAGGCCGCCCCGCTCATCGGCCCGCGCGGACGGGTGCTCGCGACGCTCCACGCCGATCACCACCCGACCGGCGCGCTGTACGACCTTCACGGCGGCCCGGAGACCTTGGCTCTGGGTGAGTCGTGGCTGCGAGAGCGCGGATGTCTCGCCGCCCAAGGCCCGCTGCTCCTCTGCCCCGATCTGGGCTTTGGCGCGAACCTCGGCCCCTTTGAGGAGCCGGCCTTCTCCGGCGAGCCCCAGGCCGACCCCGCCCCGTGGCTCGCCGCGGGGTATCGGGTGGTCGCGCGGTACAGCTCTCACCTCATGTCGAACGAGGCCGCCCGCCGCTACGGCGAAGGCAAGGGCCCCCGAGAGCTCAAGCTCAAGGCGATGGACAACATTGAGGACGCCTTGGCCCGGGTGATGACGCTCACCGAGCCTTGTTACCACGACGCCTACGCCCACCTGCACCTGCCCCCGGGCGTGCGCCAGGCCGGGCTCGCCCGCCTCAAGGGCCTGTTTGACCCTCGGCTCATCCTGTTCGCCACGGTGAACGGCGAAGACGCGGGCTTCCTCTTCGCCCACCGAGACGGCGCCGCGCCAGATCGCCACCGCTTCATCATCCGTGGCCTGGGCGTGCGCCCGGCGTGGCGCAAGTCGGGGGTCGGCGCCCGCCTCGTCGCCGCCGCCCACGCCGCCGCCGAGGGCCTGGGCCTCAGCCACGGCGTTCACGCGTGTATGTGGTCCAACAGCCGCTCCTTGGCGATCTCGTCCAAAGGAGGGGCGCCGTTTCGGGAGTACGCCTTGTTTATGAAGGCGATCTGAGCGCCCCGAGGCCCGCCTCCGTCCCCTGCCCCGCTCGTTTTTTGGAGCCCCGATGCCCTTCGTCGCCATCAACCCCGAGAACGGTCAACGCCTGGGAGAGCTGCCCAACCACAGCCACGGCGAGCTGCAGGCCCGGATCACCGCCGCCCACGCCGCCTCGCGGGCCTGGCGCCAGACGCCCCTCGCCGAGCGCTCGGCCACGCTTCTTGCCATCGCCGACCGCCTCGACGCCCAAGCCGAGCCCCTCGCCCGGCTGATGGCCGATGAGATGGGCAAACCCTTCACCCAAGGCGTCGGCGAGGCCAAAAAGTGCGCCTGGGCCTGCCGGTATTACGCCGAGCACGCGCCGGGTTGGCTCGCCGCGGAGCCCGCCCAGACCGAGGCCCTCCGCAGCTACACCCGCCGCGACGCCTTGGGCGTGATCTTGGCGATCATGCCTTGGAACTTCCCGTTTTGGCAGGTGTTCCGCTTCGCCTCGGCGGCCTTGATGGCGGGCAACACCGCGCTCATCAAGCACGCGCCGAACACGCCGTACTGCGGCGAGGCCATCGAGACGCTCCTGCGTGAGGCCGGGGCGCCGCCGTTGCTGCTCAACCTGCGCGTCGAGGTGGAGGAGGTCGGGGAGATCATCGCCGATGACCGGATCGCCGCGGTGACCTTGACCGGCTCCACCGCCGCGGGCCAGGCCGTCGGCGCCTTGGCCGCCCGGCACCTCAAACGTGCGGTCTTGGAGCTCGGCGGCAGCGACCCCTGCATCATCCTCGCCGACGCCGATCTTGAGCGCGCCGCCGCCGTGGCCGCCTCGTCGCGCCTGCTCAACAACGGCCAGTCCTGCATCGCCGCCAAACGGTTCCTCGTCGAGCGCGCCGTCGCTGAAGAGTTCACCGAGCGCTTCGCCGCCGCCATGGCGAGCCACACCCAAGGCCCGGCGCGATCCCCAGAGACCAAGCTCGGCCCCATGGCCCGCCTTGATCTGCGCGACGCCATTCACCGCCAGGTGCTCGCCTCCGTCGCTGAAGGCGCCGTGGTGCGCCTCGGCGGCGAGCTGCCCGAGGGCCCCGGCTTCTGGTACCCCGCCACCCTGCTCACCCGCTGCCAAGACGGGATGCCCGCCTGGGATGAGGAGACCTTCGGCCCCGTCGCCGCCCTGCGGGTGGTGGACAGCGCTGAAGAGGCCGTCGAGCTGGCGAACCGCTCGCCCTACGGCTTAGGCGCCGCCTTGTGGACCGCCGACCGCGAGCGCGCTGAGGCCCTCGCCGGGCGCCTGGAGTGCGGCGCGGTGTTCGTGAACGAGCTCGTGAAGTCCGACCCTCGCCTGCCTTTCGGTGGGGTCAAACGTTCGGGGTATGGCCGCGAGCTGGGCCAGCTCGGGCTGTACGAGTTCGTGAACCACAAAGGGGTCTGGGTGAGCTAAAACGCCGCTCAGTCGCCGAGCTTTTTCACCCAGTAGCCGCGCCGGGCGATCTCCAAGGCCTCCGTGGCGCTGAACAGCTCCAGGCGGCGCGTGGGATCAGGAAGGTCGGCGACGAGGTACTCAAGCTCAAAGATCACGCTGCGGCGCAGCCGAGCCTCGGCCCGGCAGGCGACGGCGGCGAGGGCCTGGACTCGAATCCGCACGCTGCGCAGAGACAGGCGGTCGAGGCGCTCATAGAAGGCCTGGGCGTCGAAGGGCTCCCCGCCGCAGAGGCCGATGACCGCCGTGGCCAAGATCTGCGGCTCGGGGAGGTTCTGGACGGTGAGGTTCCCGACGCAGCGCCGGGCGAGCTCAAGGGCCTCCTCACAGCGCCCCTGGCGGGCCGAGGCCGCGGCGAGGGTGAGCCGGAGCCAGGCCGGGAGATCCGTCACGCTGAGGTGGTCAAAGGCGGCGAGCAAGGCGCGGTCGGTCTCGTGGAGGCGATCGACGCGGTCGGCGGCGGCCTGGGCGATCCACACCGCCCGGGCCTCGTAGAGCGGCAGGCGCGCGGCGGCGGCGAGGGCCTGGGCGTCCAGGGCGAGGCGCTCGGCGTCTTCAATCCGGCCCGTCTCTAAGGTGGCCGAGGCGAGCTGAAGCGTCGCGGCGACCCGCTCGTCGAGGCGCAGGCCGGGCACATCGGCCACCCCGGAGACTAGGCCCGTGGCCTGCTCGTACTCCCCGGCGAGGTAATGTTCTTGGCCCCACCAACGCTGAACCTTGGCCCGCGCCACGGGCCCACGGGCGGCGAGGGCGGGGCCGAGCTCGGTCAGGCGCTCTCGGCCTCGGCCCCGGCGCCGGGCCACGAGCACCAAGGTCGCGACCCGCCAGATCTCAAGGGCTTCAGACACGAAGGGCCGTAGGCTCTGGGCGAGGCCCTCGGCGTAGTCAAGCTCCCCGTTCAACGCCGACTCGTAGGCCTCCAGGAGCCGAGAGAGCGGGCCCTCACCGTAGAGCCGCTCCAGCTCCAGGCGGGCCTCGCGGATCGGCGCGGGCAGCTCTTGGGCCATGGAGTAGACGGCGAGGGTCTCGGCGGCGGGCGCCACGTCGGGCTCGGGCGGACGCCACACCAAGGCGAGCTGGAGGTACAGGCAGGCGTCGGCGAGGCGCCCCACCTCGGCGAGGGCCATCGCCCGGTCTTCAGCGACCCGAATGACCTCAGCCCGCTCCTGGCGGGCCAAGGCCGCACGCAGCGCCTCGGGCTCATCCAGGCGCTGGAGCGTGACCCGGGGCACCTCGACGCCGTGGGCGTGAAGCCGGGCCTCGCCTCGGCGTACCCAGGTCGTCAGCTCGGCGCGCTGGGCGGCGGGGTCGTCCCCGGCGCGCTCGCCGAGGATGCGGGCGGCGTCTTCAGGCAGGTGATGCAGGGCCCGATGCCCCAAAAAGAGCTCCTCCAGAGACGCCGCCCGGGCCAAGAGCGCGCTCAGGTTGGCGTCAAGCTCGGGGTCTGTGGGCTCGGGCAGGCGGCGCCGCGCCGGGTCGAGCTGGGTGAGCGCCTCGACCCAGGCCGCGGCCTCGGGGTCTACCCCTTGAAGACGCAGGGGCCCGGTGAGCGTGCCGGAGAAGGCCGCCGCGACGTAGTCCTCGGGGGGCCAGCCGCCGAGAAGGCCATAGGCGATGACGATGCCCAAGGAGTAGAGGTCGGAGGCTTGGGTGGAGACGCCGTCGCGGATCACCTCCGGCGCCATGGTGAGGGGCGTCCCGCCGCCGCCGTCCGTGGGCCGCTCGGCGGCGAGGTTGAAGTCGAGCACGGTGACCCGCCCCGTCGTCAGGTCCACGAGCACGTTGTCGGGCTTCAGATCGTTGTGGCGGAGTCGCAGCGCGTGAACGCCGCGCAGGGTCTCGATGAGCGACATCACCAGGGGCCGCAGCCGCGACCACTCCATCGGCCCAGGCTCACCGGGGAAGGGCGCGCCCTCGACCCAGTCCATGACCAGCACCTCGAAGCGGCCGTCTACCCCGACGTCTCGCAGGCGCACCACGCCCGGCAGCCGCAGCGCCCGCATGATCGCGACCTCACGGCGGCGCCCGTCGAGGTCCTCTCCGCGGTTGAGGCGGGTGCGTTTGAGCGCGACGGGCTCCCCGGTGGCCGTGTCTTCGCCACGCCAGACCTCAGCGAAGGCGCCACGACCCGCGAGGCTCAGGGGCTGGTAACGATCAGCGATCAAGGTTGCCCAAGTCATGGCGCGCAGTGTAGCTCTGCGGGTGGCCAGTCGGGAAGAGGGGGCCTGGGGTGCTTCTCCGGCGGGGCTCACCCAGACCTCGGGCCGCGTGTGATAGCACTTCAGCGGAGCGAGGCCCTCAGATCGATGGACATCGTCACCCAGATCGAGATGATCGGCGTTCGTGGCATCCGGCAGCTCGTGCTGACCTTGGCCCACGACGAGCCGCTCACCGTGGTCGCCGGGCCCACAGGCTCGGGCAAGTCCACCATCGTCGAGTGTCTGGGCCTCTTGGGCGCCGCCGGGCGCTCGTCCGAGGAGTTCTTCTTGTTCGCCACGGAGCTCTTGAAGAACCAAGACCTCCAGCGGCGTGAGAACGACAAGATCCTCCTCCAAGCCGTGATCTTCGACTCCAAGCTCAAGCTGCCGGCCCTTCGTTACGCCGTGGTGTTTGGCCTCGACGAGGGCAAAGCCGTCGTGGTCGGCGAGAGCTTGGCCACCATCGAGCCCGACAAAGACGACCCCGACCGCTTCGACCTCATCCGGATGCCCGACGTCGGCGGGTTTCGTTCGCCGGGCGCCGACGTGATGGCCGGGCAGCCCGCCTGGCGCCGCCAACGAAAGGCCAAAAACAACACGCAGTTCACCGTGCGCCGCGATCAGCTCGTGCTGCACGCCAACACCCACCCCGGCGCGAACCCCGTCCTGCGCCGGGCGGCGGCGGCGCTGAGCAAGCTCGTGATGATCGGCTTCCAGCCTCCCAGCCCCGAGGATGAAAAACCCTCCTCCGAGGACGAGCTCAGCCAGCTTGAGAACGACGCGCAGCGCTGGCGCCTGCTCAAAGAGGGCGATCCCGAGCTCTGGCAGCGGGCGCTGGGCCTCGCGCGGATCGTCTTGGGGCCGAGCTTGGGCGACGTGCACATCCTCAAGGCCCCCGACCGCGACGAGGGGGCGCTCGCCTTAGGCTTCGTGGACGCCCCCGCGCCGGTGCCGGTGGAGGCGCTGCCCCAGAAGCAGCGAGATTGGCTGACCCTCGTGGGCTGGGCCTTTCGTTACCGACGCAACGGGGGCTTCTTGGCCATCGCCGAGCCCGAGCTGCGCCTCCCCGACGAGGCCATCGGCGCCTTGGCCTGGGAGCTGCGGCGAACCTGGTCCCGCGCCCTCTTCGCCACCCAGTCCGACGCCGTGCTGAGGCTCCTGCGAGGCCCCGCCGAGTCGCTCTACGTCGGCCGGCAGATCGAGCCCGACCGCATCGTCTTCGCCCAGCCCCAGGCGGCGCCGCTGCGCGCGGCCCTGCGTCGCCACGGCGATCTCGCCTGGGTGCGGGCCAACGGCGCCCTGGAGGACATCCTCGGCGCGCCCCTCGACGACACGGGCTGGCCGCCGCTGCCTCCGAAGGACTGAGCGGCGGCGTGTCCCAGACTCACTCCGTCGGCGCGCAGGTGGAGACGCCGGCGCCGACGATCTCAAAGCCGATGTCCTCCAGGGCGACGCTGAGCTTGCCGCTGGCGTCGACGCGGTAGACGTCGGTGGTGCTGCCCATCCCGAACACCCGCACAAACAAGAAGTGCTCCCCGCCCCAGGCCGCGAAGGCGAAGGTGTCGATCTCGCTGGCGTCGGGGAAGCCGGGGAGCTTCGTGGTGCTCAAGACCGCGCCGCTCGTCTTGTCGAGCTGCACGAGCTGCGCCGGGCTCTCCAGAGGCAA
This sequence comes from Myxococcota bacterium, assembly GCA_023150775.1. Lineage (GTDB taxonomy): Bacteria > Myxococcota_A > UBA796 > UBA796 > CAJQPC01 > JADKFE01. Next base: position 14,975 of record JAKLKE010000029.1, on the reverse strand, counting down.
AAGCCCCCAGAGCTGGCCCTCGGCGTCGCCGGAGAGCTCGGCCTGGCTCTTCATCGTGCCCAAGATCGTGAGCTTCCAGGTGGCGGTGTCTACCCGGGCGAGCTGGCGGCTGTTCGCGACGTAGAGCTGATCCCGCCAGGTCTCGGCGCTCTCCGTGGCGTGGCCCATGCCGAAGGCGCCGAAGGACGTGACCTTGTCGTTGTAGGCGGTCGGCGTGCAGGCCAAGGTCTCGACATCGACGGCGTAGACGGCCTCGTCGCTGTAGCGCACATAGGCCACGCCGTCCCGGGCGACGGACATCGACTCCGGCTGGCTCCAGGCGTCGCAGTTGAGCTCACCCAGGCGGGTGAAGCTGAGGGTCGTCGGGTCAAAGAGGTGCAGGGAGGCGTCGTCTTGGGCGATGACGTAGATGAGGTCGCTCGTGTGCTCGCAGTCGTCTACCGGCGCGGGGTCCTCCTCCTCAACGGGCTCCTCCTCCTCGACGGGCTCCTCCTCCTCGACGGGCGCCTCCTCCTCGACGGGCTCCTCCTCCTCAACGGGCTCCTCCTCCTCGTCCGCAGGCTCCTCGTCTGGGGGCGCGGTGTCGTTCAGGCCGCCCTCGACCTTGGGCTCGCTACGGTAGCGCCCGATCTTCATCAATGAAAGCGAAACGTTTTGAGGATGTTCATCAAGATTTTAGATGAACGATGTTTAACAGAAGCTCGACGAACAAGCTGCCCGCCCGGCCCGGGGGGTTGTCGCGGCGGGTGATGAGGGAGGGGTGGTAGGTCCAGCGGTTGCCCTCGATGAAGTCGATGGCGACCAAGGCGCCGTTGGCCAGGTCATCCTCGACGAGGTGCTCCGGCAGCCAGCCGAAGCCGACCCCACCCAAGAGCGCGAGGCGTTTGGAGTAAAAGTCGCTCAGGTAGATGACGTGCTGGCTGCCCATGTAGGGCTTGCGTGGGGCGCGGGTGTACTGGGCGGAGGAGTCCCGCACGACCAGATCGGTGTGCTCCAAGAGCGCCCGGCGCTCGACCCCCCGGGCCTGGCCCAAGGGGTGATCCGGCGCGGCGACGAGCACCATGCCCAAGGGCGGCAGGGGCGTGGCGGCGAGGCGATCGTCCCCAGGCCAGTCCAAGAGCACCATGATGTCGGCATGATCGGCCTCAAAACGTTCGGGCACGCCGTCTTGGTACTCCACGTCTACGCGCACCTTCGTGGGCACCTGGCGCTCTCCGAAGGCCCGCAGCACCGCCGTGATGAGCTTCATGGGGTAGACGCCCTCGATGACCACCTGCAGCTCGGGCTCCCAGCCCTCCCGAAGGGACGCCGCGAGCTGGTCCAGGCGGCGGGCGCGGTTGAGCGCGGCCCGGGCCTCGTCGAGCACGCTGCGCCCGGCCGCGGTCAAGGTGACGCTGTGCCCGGCACGATCAAAGAGCGTGAGGCCGAGCTGCTCCTCCAAGGCGCGGGCGGCGTAGCTCACCGCTGAAGGCACGCGGTGCAGCTCTCGGGCGGCGGCGGCGAAGGAGCCCAGGCGCGCGACGGACTCTAGCACGGCGAGCTGATCGAGGGTGTGGAGCGGGGCGGCGCACATCGTGCCGCAGATACCCTCACGCCCCGATCACAGCCAAAGGATCTGGAGAAATTTCAGCTCGGAGGGTGTGATCCTTGGCGAGGTTCGCGGTCCAGAGGGCCGCAATCTCTCTCGCGCTCGGGTGAAGATAAGCCCTGCGCGTTGAACGACTCGTCCAGGAGCCTCCATGTCCCTCCCGTTTCGTGTGTTTCGTGGCCAGCTCTACGCCGTGGGCCTCAAGCCCGACGGCGACACGATCAGCTTCAAGCCCCACGACCCCGCCGCCTTGGCCGCGCTGCCCGACGACGAGGGCACGCCGGGAAAGGTGAGCTTTGACGCCGGGGCCAACGGCTCGGTCAGCGTGCGCCTCCAGGGCATCGACGCCTTAGAGACGCATTACCAGCCCGCCGTGACGGTGAACGTCGCCTCGGTGAACACCACCGCCGCCAAGCCGAGCGCCGGGAACCACCACCAGCCGACGGCCCTGGCCCGCGGCGCCGCCCACGCGCTCCTGGGCATGTTGGGCGTCACCGTCACCAACGCCGACTGGCACTCGTGGGGGTACCTGAGCCGGGTGACCGTCGGCGAGCGGGTGGTCAAGGACAAGTACAGCGAGGGCGTCGAGGTGGTCGTGGTGAGCGACACCTGCGACCGCAACGGCCGCGTGCTGGGCTGGGTCTTCCCCGGCAGCTCCACCCTCACTGAAGGCGCGACGATGAGCGAAGACACGCTCACCGATCTCATCAAGGACAGCGTCAACAGCGAGATGCTCAACCAGGGCCACGCTTACCCCTACTACTTCTTCACCCTGAGCAACGCGCTGCGGAACCGCCTGAGCATCTTCGCCCGCAGCGCCGTTCGCTACAACCGGGGCGTGCAGGCCGCCGACATGAGCGAGACCGGCGTGAGCTTGCCCACGGTGAGCGCGCTCAACGACACCGCTGTCGTCTGGCCTTACCTCTTCCGCAAGCTCCTGCGCACCTGGCGAATCGAGGCCCTCAAGACCTGGGCCGCGGGCGGCGACGTCTCCCCGGCCGCCCTGGATCGCCTGCCCGTGGACAAGATCTTTGAGTCGGGCGACCCCTACCTCTACAACGCCCGCACCAAAGACTTTGTGCGGCTCTCCGAGGTGCTCACGGTCTCAGGCGACACCCTGCGCCTGCTCGTGCCGCCCCATGAGCTGGTGTTCTTGGGCTGAGCCGCGCGGCCCCGCTCAGCGTTTGACCTGAAGCCGGGTGTGAATGCCACACTCGGTCTTGCCGCCGGCGAACAGGCGCCCGTCGCGTTCGCCCTCGCCCGCCTTGAGCTTGCGGGTGCAGGGCTCGCAGCCGATGGATCCGTAGCCTTGGCTCAACAGCGGGTGGATCGGGATGCGGTGGGTGGTCATGTAGTCGTCTACCCAGGCCCGGGGGGTGTGGGCCAAGGGGTTCACCTTGACGAAGCCGACCTCGTCGCGCTCGATGAGGGGCATCCCCACCCGCAGGCCGCCTTGATCTCCGCGGCGGGCGTTCACCCAGGCGTCGTAGCCCTCAAGGGCCTTCGCCAAGGGCGCGACCTTGCGGTGATCACAGCAGGCCTCGCGGTCTTCACGCCAGGTCGGGCCGAAGGGCTCGGGCTCTTGCAGGATGAGCTCGATGTCCAGAAACGCCGCGACGTCTTGGGCGTACTGCAGCGTCTCGGCGAAATGAAAGCCGGTGTCTAAAAAGACGCAGCGCAGCCGACCGGCGAGGCGGCGGGCGAGGTGCAGCACACAGAGGCCCCCGGCGCCTAAGCCCGTGGTGAACGCGAGGCGGTCGCCGTAGGTGTCGAGCGCCCAGGTGAGCACGCCCTCGGGGTTGAGAGCTCCGGCGGTCAGCGCGGTCGCCATTCCGTCATCTTCTCCAGCAGGCGCGGGCAGCTTAACCACGAACAGGCTAGTGTGGAGCCGTGTCCGTGGCCTTCTTCGACCTCGACCGCACCCTCATCAGCCGAAACTCCGGCTCGATGTGGGTTCGTGCGCAGCTTCGAGAGGGGCGAATTAGCTTCGGCACGGCGGCCCGGGCGCTTGTGTGGCTCACGCGGTACCACCTCGGGCGCTCGGGCCTTGATAGCGCCGTGCTCGACGCCATCCGCACCTTAGAGGGCCAGCCCGAGTCCGACCTGCGCGAGCGCACCGGGGCCTTCTACGACGCTGAGGTGCGCGGCCTCTACCGCCCCGGCGCCTTGGCCGCCTTGGCCGAGCACCGCGCCCAGGGGCACACCTTGGCCCTGCTCACCACCTCGTCGTTGTACATGGCCGAGCGTGTGGGCGAGGCGCTGGGCTTTCAGTCGTTGTTGTGCAGCCGCTTCGAGGTAGACGCCCAAGGCCACTTCACCGGGCGCCCCGACGGCGCGCTCTGTTTTGGTGAGGGCAAACTCCACCACGCCCAGGCCCTCGCGGCCTCGCTGCAGGTCTCATTGAGCGACTGCGCGTTTTATACCGACTCCGTCACCGACGCCCCGGTCTTGGAGGTCGTCGGGCGCCCCGTCGCCGTCAACCCCGACCCACGCCTGCGCCGACTCGCCGCGCGGAGGGGCTGGGCGATCGTCGATTGGGGCGAGCCGGAGCGCGGCGGGTGATCTGGATTCTGATGAGCCCGCTCTGGTCGTTGACTGCGAGTGGTCGGCGGTCTACGCTCTTTGTTGGCACCCCGGAGATCCGTTGAGAGCACCTCAGGTCCAGAGCCTCTCTGAGGGGCGGTACACCCTTGATCTCACCCTCGGCGAGGGCGGGATGGCGACGGTGTATCGGGCTTGGGACACCCGCCTGCAGGTGCACCGCGCGGTGAAGCTGCTCTCGCCGAACCTCACGCACAGCGGCAACATCGTTGAGCGATTCCTGAACGAGGCCCGGGCGATGGCCCGGCTGCACCACCCGAACATCGTCGCCGTTCATGACGTGGTGAGCGACGGCGAGCGCTCGTTCATCGTGCTGGAGCTCGTGCCCGGGGGCAGCCTACGCGACTGGCTCGACCGCCACGGCGCCATGCCGCCGCGCCTCGCCGCCCGCACCTGCGTGGGGATCCTTGAGGCCTTACAAGCCGCCCACGAGGCCGGGGTGGTGCACCGCGACATCAAGCCCCAGAACATCCTCGTGAGCGAGAAGAACCAGCCGATGGTCACCGACTTCGGCATCGCCCGGTTCATGGGTGAGGACCGCTCCTTGACCCGCACGGGCTCGATCATGGGCACCTGGGGCTTCATGGCGCCGGAGCAGAAGACGAGCGCCAAGTCCGTCGATGGCCGGGCCGACGTGTACGCCGTGGGCGCCACCCTGTTCACCCTGCTCACCAACGAGCTGCCCTCGGACCTCTTCGCCGCGGACATGGACGACGAGCTCCTCGGCAGCCTGGAGCCCCAGCTCCGCGACGTCGTGCGCCACGCCACACGTTACCGCCCCGAGGATCGTTTCTCCAGCGCCGCCGAGTTCGCCGAGACGCTCCTCGCGCTCATGCCTCGGCTGCCTGAAGATCCCCCCGCGACGCCGCCTCTGGCCAAGGCCTCCTCCCAGCTCACCACGCCGCCCCGCTCGTCCAAGAGCGCCTTCGGCAACGCCGGGAACACCATGGAGCACATGGTGAGCCCCGGTCGTGAGAACACCATCGTGCCCGGCAGCGGCGAGAGCCTGCGACGCCTGCCCGGGGAGTTCGCCCAAGACGGCACGGGTCTCACCTCCTTTGAGGAGCGCGCCCAGCCCCTCGCCCAGCGGCTGTTCTTCTTCATCAGCGCGTTCATGTTTGTCGTGGGCCTCGCGGCGCTGGTCTGGACCTTGTTCGTGCGGACCCCGGCCGAGACGCCGCCGCCCGTCGAGGTCGTGACGCAGCCGCCGCCGGTGGAGACGCCGCCGCCGGTGGAGACGCCGCCGCCCGTGGAGACGCCCCCCGTCGAGGCTCCGCCCGTCGAGGCCCCACCTGAAGCCCCGCCTGAGGCCCCGCCGAAGGATCGCAGCGGCGGAAAGTCCGGCGGCAAATCCGGCGGGAGGTCCGGCGGGAAATCAAGCGGCTCCGGCGCAACCGCGCCCCCCGAGAAGCAGGTCACCCCCGCCTCGACGGCCTATGGCCGGGTCTCGGTCTACGAGAACCAGGCCAACGAGGTCTGGCTCATCGCCGAGTCCAACGGCCAGCGCTTCAGCGTCGGTGAGGTGCCCGTGGGCAGCTACAAGGTCATGGCCACCTGGGGCGGCGACCCCACCATCGCCGGCAAGGTGAAGGTCGAGGCCGGCGTGTCGGCGAACCTGCGCTGCGTGAAGAACTTTGAGCGCTGCGTGCCTTGATGCGCCTCGCCGGGCCGCTCTTGCTCTTCGGGCTGACCTTCGCCCCCGCCTGCGCCCTCTTTGAGCCCGAGCACCCGACGATCACCGTCGTGAAGGGCGACACCCTCTCCAAGCTGGCCCGCGCCCACGGCGTCACCGTCGCCCAGCTCAAAGAGTGGAACGGCCTGAGCTCGGACACCATCGAGATCGGCCAGGTCCTCACCCTCAAGATTGACCCGTCCGCAGAGCTGGCCCCCGCCGCGCCGCCCTCCCCCAACAAGACGCCGAGGCGCCGGGCGAAGGGCCTCACCGTGCGCGCCCCCGCCGCGAACGCCCCCCAAGCCGCCGCCGTCGTTCCGGCCTCATGCCTCTCCGGTTGACTACAGTAGATAGGAAACGAAAGTGACACCAACCGAAAGCGAAGGATGGGCTACCGATATGGCAAGCGAAGGTGCGTTGGGAATCAAGTCATCGGGGGGTAGGGGCGGCCCCTCCAGTTGCCTACCCCCTCGCGACCCTCTCCGCTTGACTACGTGGCGCGTCTCCAGTACCCTCCCGCCCGGCTGGTCAAGTGAGTCCCGCCTGGGCACCCCTTTCGCGGGGAACGGTTCATGATTCGCTTCAAGCAAAGCCCCCCACCGAGGATCCCCGCATGGGCGTGAACACCGAGGCCGAAACCGTCGTCAAGCGCATCCTCCCCTACCTGCGGCGCCGCGGGTACGTTGTCGAGTCGGACCTGGACTTCGAAACCGCCGTCAAGACTCCGGATCGGTACGCTCGGGGCTACATCGACATTCTCGTCACCTGCGGGAAGGCGAAGCCATACTTCCTGATCGAGGCGAAGCGCTCGTCCAAGCGGCTCGGCGTCAAGGACCGAGATCAGGCGATATCCTATGGGTGCGGCCAGAAAGTGCCGTTCGTGGTGGTCACGAACGGCACGGAGGTGCAGTGCTTCAACACCGCAAGCAAAGAGCCAATCCGCTGGAACGGCAAGACAATCGAACGGATTCCCACGAAAGACCAGATGGTTGCGGTGTCCGCCGCCTTCAAGACCAACAAGAACCTGACGGATGTGCCACTCGGTAACGACACCAGCCTTCCTTTCCGCCCGGGGCTCCCGCTCAAACAACTCGATGCGCTGTTCGCTAGATGCCACAACGCGATTCGCAAGATCGAGAAGGACGAGAACCACGTTTTCGCGGACTTCTCGAAGTTGCTCTTCCTAAAGCTGCTGGAGGAGAAGGCAGACGAGGGCGATGTGACGCTCCCATACTCCTACCGGCTCCACGAACTGGCGGAAAAGCCGTCGGCGGAGGCGGACCAGGTTCAGGCCGCGGTACTGTCCATGATCGAGAACATCCGCAAGAACACGCCATATGGCGACGTGCTTGAGGACCCGATCAGCCTCAAGAAGCCCGCGACTTTCCGGTACATCGTGTCGCAGCTCGCCTCGGTCTCGTTTCGGGACAGCAGCCTCGACTCCAAGGGCGCGGCATTCGAGTATTTCGTGCGGGCTACGTTGAAGGGCAAGAACCTGGGCCAGTACTTCACGCCTCGGCCGCTCGTCGACCTCATGCTGTCGATGGTGGGTCGCGACAAGATTATCAACTCCGTCCTGTCCGGCGATGACGTACGCGTGCTCGATCCCGCATGCGGAACTGGCGGCTTCCTGGTGTTCGCGATGAGGGACGCCGTCGACACCCTCGCGCGCCGCTTGGCGGCCAAGAGCATCACGAAGTCGGCTCACGACAAGGCCCGCCTGAAGGTCATGCAGAGCGTGTTCTTCGGCGCTGATGCCAACCCCGGCGTCGCTTGCGCAGCGAAGATGAACATGATCGTCGCGGGTGACGGGCACACGAACATTCGCGCTGAAGACAGCCTCTCGCTGGCGGCGAAGACCTGGGCGGTAAACCGCCCGGAAGCGGACATCATCCTTACCAATCCGCCGTTCGGGACCTCAGAGTCTGACTCTCTCTCGGCTGCTGACCGTGCCCAGTACCCCATCGCGACTGCCCGGGGGCAGCTCCTGTTCCTCCAGAAGATGGTCTTGGGGACCTCCCCGGGTGGGGACATCTGCACCGTCATTGACGAAGGTGTGCTGAACACTGACTCCTCAAGTGCAATCAGGCGGTGGCTGCTTCAAGAGTGCGAGCTGGTGACGGTGGTTCGGCTGCCGGAAGAGACCTTCAAGCCGAACAAGATCACGGTGCGCGCGAGCGTACTCCACCTCCGTCGGAGAGAGGCCGTCGATGCAGACCTGGAGCTGAGCTACAAAGTGACCATGTGCGACCTCGAGTCGCTTGGCTATCACGGGTCAGGGGAGACTATCCGCGGATTCGACTTCGACCGCCTTCGGAAGGAATTTGGTGAGCATGCGCTTGCGCCATCCAGAACAAAGCGGTCCGGATACAACTGGGAGGCCTTCGAGGTTCAAGCACAGGACATCGTCGCAGCCCCGGGGCTTCGTCTCGACTACAAGTACTGGGAGCCGGGCGTTCGGACCCGGATCGATGCGCTCGTCACGTCGGGACGTGGACTGGCTATCGCCAAGCTGAACACCATTCCAACGGCCCGCGGCAAGAGCCCACCGGCCGATAGGTACGTCGACGAACCCGACGGCTACGCCCTGGTGATCAAGGCCGGAAGCAACATTTCGCGCTACGGCGAGGTCCTGTTCGACGGCGACTTCATCGAAAAGAACCTGTTCGATGAAGGCGGGTGGTGCGACGTCCAGAAGGGCGATGTCGTTCTCGCGTCGACCGGCGATGGCACTCTCGGCAAGTGCGCGGTCTACCAGGATGCGAGGCCCGCGATCGCGGATGGCCACGTCACGGTCATCCGGGTCGATGCGGAAAAGGTAGATGCAGACTACCTCGCCGCGTATCTACGTGTGGGCTTCGGTCACGTACAGGTGGAACGCCTGTTCTCCGGTTCGACGGGCCTCATCGAGTTGACCCCAGCGCACGTAGACTCGGTCGTCATCGACCTCCTGGACGGGCTTCCGGCCCAGGTCGCCGCTACCAAGAGGCTGCTGTCAGCAGAGAGTACCTTCAGGCAGGCGGCAGAAGCTGCGGCGGCGGACCTGTCCAAGGCGCGTGATGAGTTCCTGACCCTATAGGTCTGACATCTGAGCGCGCTCCAAACCGCGAGACAGTCATAATGAGCACCTCTATGTCAACAAAACCGATCAGTTCTTCACAGTCAAATGCGCGGTGCCGAGATACTGCAGTCAACCGGAGAGGCATGTCCGGCCTTCACGATGCCCGCGGCCAAAGTTTGCCTCGCCGGGCCCACCGACGTCGAGGGCGACGAGGGCATGGTCGCCTCGGCGGGCCTCAGCCTGGACGAGGTCCGCGCCTCGATGAACACGTTCATTCAACACACCGCGCGCTGCCTGCCTGAAGGTGGGGTCAACGGTGTGCTCACCTTAGACTTTGTCGTGGGCTGCGACGGGCGGGTCTCGGCGCTCAGCGTCACCGACGACGGCGGGCTCTCCGGCGAGCTCGGCGCCTGCGTCGTCGAGACCTTACGCCACACCCCGTTTCCCGCCCACGACCTGCCCGACGGCTTCCCCTTCACCTTCCCCCTGCGCTTCTCGACGGAGTGAGGCCGAGGGCGGCGTACAATGCCGGGCAGGAGGTCTTATGCCCCGCTCGCTCCGCCACGCCGCGCTCCTCTGCCTCAGCCTCGCCGCCTGCGCCGGAGGCCGCGAGATCGAGACCGGCGCCACGCCGGATCGGGCCCTGCGCCTGCTCGCCTTCAACGACGTGTACCGCGCTGAGGGCTTCCCCGAGTCCCAGGTCGGCGGCTTCGCCCGGCTGCGCACCCTACGCCTGAGCCTTGAGGCGGAGTCCCCCGACCTGCTGCTCTTGGGCGCCGGGGACTTCTGGTACCCCTCGCTGATGAGCCGCACCTACGACGGCGCCCAGGTGGTCGAGGCCCTCAACGCCTTGGACGGCGACGAGCCCGCCTACGATCCCATGCTGCTCACCACCTTGGGCAACCATGAGCTCGACAAGACCGGCTGCTCTGGGGCCAAGGTCGTGCAAGATCGCCTCAGCCAGAGCCAGTTCGACTGGGTGATCTCGAACCTCCAGCTTCAGGGCTGCGACGCCACGCCCGTCCCGACGAGCCCACGCCTCACCCCCTGGGTGATCCGCGAGGTCGGCGGCGTGAAGGTCGGCGTGTTTGGCCTGCTCTTGCCGCTGGACGGCCCGCGCCCCTACGTCGCCGCGCAGGCCGACACCGTCGAGACCGCCCGGGCCATGGTGGCGCTCTTACGCGCGGAGGGCGCCGAGGTGGTCGTCGGGCTCACCCACCAGGCCATGGCGGACGACGTCGCGCTCTTGGAGACCCTCGGCGCTGAGGGCCCCGACCTCATCGTCGGCGGCCACGAGCACAACGCCCAGCGCGCCGAGGTGAACGGGCGCCTCGTCGTGAAGGCCGACGCCGACCTGCGCACCGCCGCGGTGTGGACGGTGCGGGTGAGGCCTGACGGCGCGGTGAGCGCTGAGGCGGAGCTGCGCGCCCTGGATTCGAGCGTCCCCGAAGATCCCGTCGTCGCCAAGCTCGTGAACGACCGCGTCGTCGAGCACGACGCCAGCTTCTGCGCCGGGATCAGCCTGCCGCCGGGCTGCCTCGCCGCGCCCTTGGGCCGTCACCAGGCCCCGCTCATCGGCGAGGAGCTCTCGGTTCGCCGCTTTGAGACCACCTTGGGCGACTGGGCCGCTGACGTGATGTTGGCCGCCGCCCCCGGCGCGGACGTGGCCTTGGTGAACTCCGGCGGCCTCCGCATGAACGAAGACCTGCCCGCCGGGGCCAGCTTCACCCGCCAACACCTGGAGACGCTCTTGCCTTGGCCGACGCCGCTCACGGTGCTTGAGCTCGACGCCAAGACCTTAGAGGCCGCCTTGGACCACGGCGTCACCGACTGGACGGGCAACGGCCACTGGCTCCAGGTCGCCGGGCTCGGCTTCACCCACGACGTCACCGCCACCGACGCCCGGGCCCTGCGCCTCATCACCGCCCAAGGCGACGCGCCTTTGCCCACGGACCGCCCGCTGCGCGTGGTCACCTTGGACTACATGGCCCAAGGAAACGACGGCTTCGTGATGCTCAAAGACGCTCCCCGGGCCAAAACTCAGCCCCAGGCCGATCTCAAGGTGCTGCTGCAGACGAACCTCGCCGCCGCTGGAGAGGCCGGGGTGCCCGCGCCCAAGGCGGGGCGGATCTGCAACACCCAGACCCAGACGGGCTGCCCCTAAGGCAAAGAGGCGGCTCAGAGCCTCGGGCCCACGGCCCCACGACCGGCGGCGCGGTAGAGCTCGGCGAGCTCCTTGAGCTGGGCGCCGGTCAGGCCGAGGGACGCCGCGAGGGTCTCGGCGCCGCCTTGGCCCGAGAGCAGCGTGAAGATCGCCGCCTCGACCCGCTCTAAGCTCGGCGCGCCCGTCGTCTGGGGGGTCGGCGCAAAACCGAAGGGGTTGAAGGTGGGCCTCGGCTGGGTCTGCCCCAGGCCCCGCAGCGGCAGGCGCGCGGCGGGGTCGCCCAGAAGCACCCAGGCCGCGAGGTCGTTTCGTGCCATCCAGACGTGGCCCAGGTTGTTGGGCAGCGCGGCGCCGCTCCCGACGCGGGCGACCTGGTCATAGGCGCTCGTGAGCTGCTCGTTGAGGTCGTTGAGCCCACCGACCAGATCCCGCAGGCCGACGCCCACCCGGTCCCCCTTCACCAACATGCGCTGCACGCCCAAGAAGCGGCCGATGCGACTCTTGACGCCATCGTCGAGCTCTTGGAAGCTGTAGGTCCAGGCGAGGTCGATGTGGCCGATGAAGGCCAAGGGGCCCTCCGGGTTCGCCAGGGCACGTTTGGGCAGCGCGGCGATGAAGGGGCGATCTCCGGCCTTGGGGATGCCCGCGAGCACGGGCTCTACCCGGCCTCGGAACTGGCCCGCCGCCTGGAGGTTCGTCAGCCAGTGGGCGTAAGCGCTGTGCTCGGGGGTGCCCGCGCCATAACAGGCGAGCATAAACCACACCCCGCCGGGCAAAAACGCGCCGTCGGGGAGGTCTTCAGCGCGGATCTTGCCGTCGCGCCCGAAGCTCATCGCGCCTTGGCCGCGGCGCTGCTCCTCCGGGCTCAACCAGCCGCCTCGGGGCGGGCCATCGCCGTGGGAGACGCTGAACAGCACCGTGGGGCGGTCGGACTTGGTGAGGCCCAGGAGCTCTTCAGGGCTGGGGATGATCAAGTCGCCGTGCTCCTCCAGGCGCTCGGCGGGGTACTTGCCGCGGTCGCGGTACTCCAGGGCCATGGCGAGGCCGGGCTTCATCAAGGCGCGGTAGCCCGCCCGGGTGGCCTCGGTCTTGTCGTGAACGGTGAAGTAGAGCGAGTCCGGGTGCTCGACGGCGGCGGGGCGGTCCTCCCAGCGCAGCACCTTCTCGGCGTAGGCCCGGTAATGATCGTCCTGGTCAAAGGCGAGGCGGCCGGTGTAGGCGTCGATACACAGCGCCTGCTGCACGCTCAGGGGCAGCTCATCCAGATCCCCGAGGAGGAGCTGGTAAGCGGGCACCTCCAGGCCAAAGCTGGCGCGGGTGTTGAAGTGGTCCCGTTTCCACTGAATCGCCTGCTCGGCGGACATCTTGGGCGGCAGGCGGTAGACCTTCACCTCGGCGCCTTGTTGTTCGGCGCGGCGATCGATGAGCGGTTGGATGAGGTCGAGGAGACGATCGCCCCGGGCGCCCTCAGGCGCGATCACGCCCCAGCGCTGGTCGGGCAAGGACTGCGGGTCGGCGCTCCCGTCGTAGAGGTACTGCGGCCCCTCGCTCGCCTCGCCGTCGGCGTCGTCGGTCGCGCCGCTCAGCGCCCCCTCGGGCAGGCCCTCGGGCAAGGTGGGCTCGCCGGAGTCGGCGTGGCTCAGGAGAAGCTGGAGATCGTTCGAGACGCCAGAGTCATCCATCATACGCACCTCAAGGGGAGGCGGGCCGTCTAGCGCCCGCGTCGTTTGAGCTCAAGACCGGGGGGCGACGCGAGCGCTCTGCAGCACGAGGCGCTCCTTACCGCGCCACTCCACGAGCTCCACCAAGGCGCCGCCGCCGTCCGCCTCGTGGACCTCTACCCCGGTGAAGCGGGTGAGCACGGGCACGGCGGGGCCGAGGGCGGGGTTGAGGCCGGGGTTTGTCTTGAGCGTCCTCAAGAACTCCATCCACTCGTCGTTGGAGGCCTCGGAGTCGGGCAGGCGCATCAGGCCGATCCAGGTGCCGGTGTTGGCGTACACGACCCCATCCTCCTCACGAAACCGCGCCGCGTGGGTGTGGCCGATGAGCACCACCTCGGCCTCAAACTTCTGCGCGAGGCGCTGGGCCTCTCGCCACTCGGCGGCGTCGGGCTCCAAAGAGAAGTAGGCCTCGGCCAGCCCCTTCGCGAGGCTCTTGTGGGCCCGGGCGTAGGCCCGCAAGGCCGCCTTGAGCAGCTTCTGGGTGGCGCCGTCCTCAGCGTCTCCCGCCGAGAACGAGGCGGGGCCCGGCGACAAGAGCCCGGCGAGCAGCGCGCGCTCCTCTTCAGTGAGCCCGGCGGAGTCGGCGATGTCCTCCAGAGGCCCGACGACGTCGACGCCGTCCTCATCGCCGGGGCCGAAGGTCGCCGGGCCGAGGCGCTGGCGCATCAGGCGGGCGGCGAGGCCCGCGACCTCTTTGGGGCTCGCCACCCGCACGGCGCTGGGGTCTACGGCGAGGCCGGCCATCACCGCGCCGTGAAAGTCGGGCTTGAGCAGGTCGGCGAAGCGCATCCCGAAGTCACGCTTGAGGGGGTTGAGGATGTTCTTGACCAGCTCACTCCCCGGCGGGTGACGAAACGCCGACGGTGAGCACACCCGGCGCGTCTCCGGCCTCAAAGCGCAGGCGCCAGGCGATCTCAGGCGGCTGGCCCGTCGCCTCGCGGAAGGCCGCCTGAACCTCGGGGATCGCCAGCTCGACGTCGTGGTTGCCCAGGCGAATCGTGGCAGAGCCGCCCCGGGCGAGGAGCTCACCGATGGCCTGCATCACCGCCGCGGTCTCGGGGTGGCCCACGATGGCCTGGGCGGCGCGCACCACCTGGCCTAGCTCCAGGCTCAGCGGATCGTCGCTCAGCAGAAAATCTACGGCGTCGCCGTTGAGCAGGAGGTGGAGGTCGGGGCCCGCCTCACGCCGGATGAGCGCGGGCAGGGCGGCGCCGCCCGCGTAGATGTCGTAGACCCCGCCGTTGCCCAGGTGAATGTCGCTCACGACCAAGACTCGCATCGCCGCTCCAACGCTGGTTTATGACTGATCATCCTGGAAGAGATCGGCAAACGCAAGGCCTAGCCCGGCGCGCTGGACTCGTGGCCCTGCGGCGCTGTGCTGACCCGACTTCTTGGGTTATGCAGCCTCGTCCTCTCGGGAGCGAGCCTCATGCCGCGCAAGGTCATCTACTTCACCGTCGCTTTCTTGATCATCGCCGTCGGCGATCAGGTCACCAAGTGGTGGGTGGTTCAGAACATCGAGCTTTGGCGCGGCAGCATCGACGTGATCCCGGGCTTCTTTCAGCTCGTGCATTACCAGAACAAAGGCGCCGTCGGCGGCATCCTGGGCGACTGGGGCCACCGCCTCACCTTCTTCTTGGGCTTCGCCGTCGTGGCCATGGCCGCGATGTTGTGGATGCTCGCCCAGCTCCCCAAGAACGAACGGTTTAACCCCACGATGATCGGGCTCATCGCGGGCGGCGCCGTCGGAAACACCATCGACCGCGCCTGGGTCGGCGCCGTCACCGACTTCTTACGCTTCTACACCGACAGCGTCACCTGGGCCCCCTGGCTGCGCGACAAGCTCGGCACCGCCGAGTACCCGTCGTTCAACGTCGCCGACATCGGCATCACCGTGGGCGTCGCCGCGTTCTTGATCTCCAGCTTCTTCCAAGACGAAGAGGCCCAGAAGATCTCCGCTGAAGAGCTGCCCAAAGACGGCGACGCGGCGGACACGAAGCCCGCCTAACCATCGTTAAGTCATCGTGAGACGGGGCTACTCGCCGGAGCTGACCGTGCGGGTGATGCGCTCGGCCTCGACCGTGCCGACGAGCGGCGTGCCGATGATCTCCGACTCAAAGCCGCCGCTGATGAGGCCCTCGCTGACCTCTCCGCTGAACTCCGAGGGC
>JAKLKE010000299.1 GCA_023150775.1 Myxococcota bacterium | reverse complement strand
TCACGGCCGGCACGTCGGTCGCCGCGAGCACCACCACCGTCTCGCCGTGATAGCCGCTCTCCGCGACCAGGCGGCGCGCACGGTCGAGATCGAAGCGCATCGCCTCCAGCCCCGCATCGGTCGCGAGCGGCGTGCCCGGCGCGAACACGCCCACGCCGGTGCGCCAGAATGCCGGATCGGCGCCGGCAACCGCGGCGCCGTAGTCCGCCTGGTTCACCGACGGCAGCAGCGCGCGCCGCAGCTTCGGGAGCACGGCGACGATCAAGCTCGACGGCTCGGCGAGCAGCGATCCCAACGGTGACACGCTCCGTTATCGCTGGCGATTTGTGAGCCGTCCTGCCGACTCGGCGCTCACTGACGCTGACATTCAGGACAACACCTCGGCGCTCGCGTCCTTCACCGGTGATGTGGATGGGACTTGGCAGGTCAAGCTCACCGTGCGGGACCAGAGCCACGCCGACGCGGTACTCTTGCCGGACATCATCCTGAAGGGTCTGCACGACCACGACCCTTGGGACATCACCAGCCGCCGCCCCGGCGAGCTGCGCGGCCTGCATGATGACGACCCTTGGGACTAACCCCGCTCCGCAGGGCTTGGGCCGCCGGCGCTCGCCCCGCCGCCGCAGGCGTCAGGGTGACGGAGACTCGCGGAGACGGGACCACAACACCCACAGGTGCGCGGATGGCGGCGCCGTCTTCTTCGTTGACCTTTGACGACGCCCTGACGCTGATCGTGGCGTCATTGGGCAGCCCGGAGCAAGCCGCCGGGCAGCTCCGCGCGCTCGTCGGGCACCCCTCGCCCGAGCTGCGAGCGCGCGCGCTGGAGGCGCTCATCGAGGTGGAGGGGCCCGAGACGGTGACCACCGCCGCGGGCGCCCTCGGCGATCCAGACGCCTTGGTGCGCATCGCCGCGATCGAGCTGCTCACGGCGCAGGGACGGGAGGAGCACAGGGCGACGATCTGGCGCCTCGCCCTGGAGGACGCCGACGTGCGGGTGCGGGTGCACGCCTTGCTCAACCTCAGCGCGTTTGAGGGGCCCCTGGACCTGGACGCGCTGACTCAGCTCGCGAGGCGCTCCAGCGGGGCGCTCTTGGTCGCCAGCGCGAACCTGCTGTGCGCGCGGGGCCGCCGGGAGTGGCTCTTGCCGCTCTTGGAGGGCCTCTTTGACCCCGAGCACACCACCCGCGCCATGACGCTCACCTTGCTGGAGGATCACGTTCAGCCCCAAGAGCGGGCGTTTGTGCGACGGCTGCTCATGGAGCGGCGCGGGGTAGAGGCGCTGCCCGCCGTGCGCGCGCGGATGGACGCGCTGCTCGCCGTCTGGAGCGACTGACGCGCCCGACCGCCCGCGCCGCCGGTGCGCTGGTTTGACACCCCCCCAGAGCGCCCGTCACCGACGTGATCAAAAACGGTTCACCCGCCCGCGCTCCATTGTAGACTGACCCCACCCCAAAGAAGGAGCCCCCGATGTTCACTCTGCTCAGCCTGCTCATCGCCCAGGATCTCCCGTCCCCAGAGCGCCCACCCCCAGAGCGCCCGGCCACGCGCCTCGACTGGGCGTGGTTGGCCGGCAGCACCTGGATCGTGCCCCCGGCGGATCTGCCCGCGATGCAGATGGATCCCAAAGACGACGCCGTGCGCTGGGTGGTGGACCAGACTGTGTGGCGTTTTCAGGGCTACGCGACGGGGTATGTGTGGGGTTATGGGGTGGTGATGCTGCGCCCGCCCAACCCGGACGCGCCGGGCCCGGCGAAGGCCGAGACACAACAATGCCTCACGATCATGGGCAGCGTCACCCCCGACGGCGCCGTTCACCTGACGTTTTTGCCCACGCTGGCCCGGCGCTCCTCGGCGGCGACGACGGGCACGGGACACATCTGGACGCAGATCGCGCCGGGCCAGCCCAGCCCCGAGCCGACGTTTGAGATGCAGATGTCCACCGGCAGCCGCGACCGGACGGCGCACTGGGCGCACATGATCCAGGTCGAGGCCGGTGACCCGTGGTGGACGGCCCTGCCGGGCTTCCCCCTAGGCGTCGAGGAGGCCCTGGAGGGCTGCCGGGCGGTCACGGGGCCGGGGACTTAGGGGCGCGGTGAACGCTCGCGCCGCCGCGCGCACTCAAGATGAACGTCCGGTAGACTCCCACCTCGACCCCCTTCCCGCTGGTGAACCCATGAGCCCCCCGAACCTCCAGCCTGCGCGCCCAGCGCGCCCCGTCGATGGCTGAGCTGACGCTCCAACAGCGGATGGCGGCGATTGACGACGCCATCGCGTCTCATGTGGATCCGTCGAGGCCGGCTGCGGTCTGCCCTGCCTGCGGCGCGACTCTGCAAGTAGCGGAGATCAAGGGGATCAGCGTCTGGGTGGCCTGCCCAGAGGGACACATCACCTCCCACATCAAACGCGCGCGGTGAGGCGCGCTCGGAGCGAAGGGGATGAGGATCGATCAAATACAATTCACGATGACGCTGAGGAACGAGCGTACAGTCGCCACGACGCTCACCTTGGAGCCCTGGGGCGACCAGACAACCTTGGAGCCCTGGGGCGACCAGACAACCCTGGACGCGGGAGGCGTCGTCACCCTGGCCTGCGCTGGGCCCGCGGGTGGGCGCGTGGAGGTGGTCCTTGAGGAGCGTGGCCTCGTGGTCTATGGCTGGCCGGGCTCGGTCATTGAGCTCGTCTCGCCGGGGGTGGGGGACGAGGCTGTTGGCCCGGACCTGCCCACGTGGCTTGAGGTATGATGGGCTCAGGGCTGAGCGAGGTCGTTGGGCCACACGGTCAGGCCCTCGTGGGCGGCGGCGCGGCTGAGCTTGAGGTCAAAGGTCATGAAGAGCCAGCGCAACTCGGGGAAGGTGTACGGCAACAACGACGCCGTCGCGAGGTGCAGGGCGTCGAGGGACTTGAGCTGGTGACGCCAAGCCAACGCGCCCGCTCTGGTGATGACGGTCTCGTCCACGCCGATGAAGGTCATCAAGTCGAGGTCGTGGGTGACCTTGCTCTCGACGAGCGGCAGATGAGCCAACGCGAGGCGGCGCTCTCGCACAACGCGGGCGAGGGTGGCGCGGGCCTCCAGGCGGGCGATCACGCAAGAGACGACCTGCGAGGCGTCCTCAAAGGACCGGTGAACCTCCTCCGAGGTGGGCTCATAGAGCCACAGCTTCACCAGCGCGCTGGTGTCGAGGTACAGGCCGACGCTCAACGGCGATCCTCAATCACCATCTCCGACGCCAGGGGGCCGTCGCCGATGAGCGAGATCCGCTCTCCCATGCTGCGGCGAGGGCCAGCGGAGCGCGGCAGGTACACCGTGACCGTGTGCTCCCGGGCGGGGATCTCGCCGTTCGCGGGGAGTTTGCAGTGCACCATCAGCACTTGGCGTGGGGGGCGGGAGTCTTCGGGCTGCATGGAGACCTCCGATTTGTGTCCTCAGCGCTGGGCGTCGCCCCGTGGGGTTCGGCTCACTCCACGACACTATAGCTCGGTTGTGTTGGGTGAGCCGCAAGCTGCGGTAGGGAGACAAGCGAGGAGGGGCGGGGGCTTGGGGCGCTGAGACGCCCAAATGTTCGGGATGGCTCCTAAAATGCGCATGGGAGGTCGCGCCTCACGAGCGCACGATCTCCCGAGCTTCCGCGGAGCGCCGCTGCCAAGGCCCAGAGCGCGCGCTGGGCGACGCCCCGGTCCTCCGCCTCCCCCCGCCCACGTCACTCAGATCGTCGTCACGTTGACCGCGGCCGCGCCCTTCGCGCCGTTCTGAATCTCAAACTCGACGGTCTGGCCCTCGGAGAGGGTCTTGAAGCCGGGGTCTTGAATCGCCGAGAAGTGTACGAAGAGGTCTTTGCTGCCGTCCTCGGGGGTGATGAACCCGAACCCTTTGCTCTCGTTGAACCACTTGACCTGTCCTTTGAGCCTCGACATGGATGTTCGCCTTTGGTGTGTGAGCGGTGTCTCGACCGCTGGGGTGCGCGGAGAGTAGGCGCGGGAGGTCGACGGCGCAAGCCGCGCCGAGCCCACGACCCGGCGCCGCCCCGCGCGCCATCCCCCGCGCCCCGCGCGCCGCCCACACCGCGTCCCCGACGCCGCTTCGGGGGCCCACACCGCCCACGAGGCGCCCGCCGCGTCACGTTTGGTGTAGCCTCTCGCGGATGAAGCTCTCCGATCTCGGCCCCAAGATGGTGGTCCTCACCCGCGCGCTGCCGGCGCTGATCCCGCTCGTGTGGGCGCTCGCCGTGAGCCGGGCCGGGCGCTGGCCCGCAGGCGACGGGCCCCACGCCTTGGGCACGGCCATGCGCCTCGCCCAGCAGCTTCGGGATCTGGAGCTGGCGACCTTCGCCTGGTGCGCGCAGTCGCTCTTGGGGCCGCACCCGCCCTTGGCTTACGCCCCGGCGACGATGGCCTACGCGCTGTTTGGGCCGGGGCGCTTCGTGCACCTCCTCGCTGGGGGCCTCGCCTTGGGACTGTGCCTCGACGGGGTGCGGCGGCTCGGCGGCGGCGTGGTGGGCATGGTGTTTGTGCTGGGCACGGGGCTCGTGTGGAGTCAGGCCGAGAGCTACACCGTGGACCTGCTCGCCGCCGCGGCGGTGGTGCAGTCTTTGAGCTGGCTCGCGGCGAGTGAGCGGCTCAGCCAGCCCAAGGCCGCGGCGCTTTGGGGCCTGTGGATGGGCGTGGCGTTTCTGACGAAGTACACCGCGCCGATGTTTTTGTGGGCGCCTTGCCTCGTGGCTGGGGTGTGGACGCTGCAAGGACGGCGCTGGCGGGCCCTGGGCGGGGCGGTCTTGGCCTTTGGGCTCATCGCGCTGCCTTGGTACCTCAGCCATCTCGGCGAGGTGGCGGGCTATCTGGGCGCGAGCACAGACGCCGGGAACACGATGCTCACGAACAAGGCGCTGCAGAGCGGGCCGTGGTGGTCCGCCGAGCGGCTCTCGTGGTATCCGGCGGTGATCCTCGACGCTTATGGCTGGCAGGGGGCCTTGGCCTTGGCCTTGGGCGCGGCGGTTTGGCCACGACGAGAGGGCGCGCCCCAGGGGGCCTGGGTGCTGCCGCTCTTGGGCGCGCTCGGCGGGCTGTGGGTGCTCACGACACAGATTCAGCGCCAAGACCGCTACCTGCTCCCGGCCTTGCCGCTGCTGGCGGCGGTGTTGGGGTCGAGCCGCCTGCGCTTTGGGCTTCTGCCCGTGGGCCTGATCGGCCTCTACGGCGCGGCGGCGATGTACCTCACGGTGACGGAGCCCCCGGCGTCTCGGCGGTATGAGCACAGCTGGCAGGCGGCGGGGCGGGGCTGGCCTTGGCCCCACGAGGCGTTTCGACCCACGAGCCTCGACCCTTCGGCCTGGGCCTTGGACGAGGCCCTGGCCAAGCTGCGTGTTCATCACGGATCTGACGAGGGCACCGTGGGCTTCTTGTTGGACGAGGCCCAAGGCGCGCCGGGTTATGGCCTCGTGCTGAGCCGGGCGACGGCCATGGGCGCGCGCTGGCATGTGGCCACGGTGATGGTGCAGGGCGGAGGCCCGACGCCGCCCAACGACGGGGCCCAAGGTGAGGGCGGCCCCGGCGGGGGCTTGCCTGGCGCGGCGGTGTTTGTGGGGCCATTCACCACAGACGCCTGGCCGTCGCGGAGGTTTGACACGATGCTCGTCATCATGCGGGAGGGCGACGGGCGCCTGCAGGGCTGGCTCGACGGCTCGGGCTTCTCGGAGGTCGAGGGCTGGGCGATGCCCCGGGGGCTCGTGGGCCGGGTTTATCAGCGGAGCGCGCCGTGAGGGCGGCCCAGGCCCTCGCCGCCTTGGGGCTCGGCGTGCTGTTGTGGCTGCCGGTGATGGGCGGGGGCCTCGGCCAGCTTCAGAGCCGCCTGCCCGTGCGGGAGAACGACGACACCAACGGCGCGATCTACCTGCACCACGCCTTTCATGACGCCATGACGCACGGTCGGCTGAGCCTACGCGACCCGGATCAGCTCTTGCCCGCGGGCTATGACCGCCTGCGGGCCGATGGGGGCAACAGCGTCGAGATGATCGTCTCGGGGCTCCTGCGCCTGGTCTTGCCCTGGCCGAGCTGGCTCTCTGTGGCGCATCTCATCTGGATCCCCCTGAACCTGCTGGCGTTTGTGCCCCTGGGCCTCCACCTCTGGGGGAGATTCGGCCCGAGCCTCGCGGCCGGGGCGGCCTGGGCCAGCTTGGGGCCCACCTTGGGCCAGATCGAGACCAGCCGACTCACCCAGGTGGTGCTCGTCGCGCTGCCGCTGGCGGTGTTGGGGCTCTTGCGGGTGGCGGAGGAGGGCGGGCGTCGCGCCGTCGTGCTCGCCGGGCTGAGCGTGGCGATGTTGGGCCTGAGCTACTGGTTCTATGGGCTGTTTCTGGCCTTGTTGGCGCCGGGGTTCTTGGTCTGGGGGCTCCTGCAGAGGCCAGGGCGGGAGGTGACGCGGGACTACACCTTGGCGGCGGCGGTCTGCCTCGGCGCGCTCTCGCCGGTGTTGTTGGCCATCGCCTGGCCGGGGCTGACCGGGGGCTGGGCGCCGGGCGCCATCTTGTCGAGCGACTGGGCCTCGCCGGTCTTCCCCGACGCCTTGCAGCTCCAGGGGGAACAGGCGCGGCATGTGCGCGGGGCCTTGCCTTGGGTGACGGTGCCGGGGCTCGTGTGGAGTCTGTGGCGAGGGCAGCGCCGGGCGCTGTGGGCCACGCTCACGGCCTTGTGTTTTGTGTTCGCCTTGGGGCCGGGGCAAGACCTGGGCGAACATCGTTGGCTTCTGCCCTATTACCCGCTGTGGCGTTTTGTCCCCGGCCTCGACCGCATGAACCACCCCGAGCGCTGGTTGGCCTTGGGCGGACTGTTCTTGATCGTGCTCGCCGCTGACGCCGCCGCGCGCTCTAAACCCTGGTTGGTGTGGATTCTGCCCCTGGGGGTGCTCGCCCAGAACCAGGCCGAGGGCGTCACGCCGCTGCCCACCTGGGAGTTTCGTGCGCCGGAGCTGTGGCAGGCCGTGGGGGAGGGGCCGCCGGGCGGGGTCATCACCTTGCCGCTGGGGCAGGCGTCCCGGGCCTGCACCTTCCAGCATGTGCACGGTCGGGCGCTGTTGGGGGGCATGGTCGAGGGCCTGCCGCCGCTCCTGCCGCCGGAGCACGTCGAGTTTGTGGAGGGCAACGGACTGCTCACCCAGCTCTTGAGCCTCAGCCGGGGCCAAGACGCGGCGATTGACGTGCGGCAGGGGGATCTGGACGCGCTACAGTCCGCCGGGCTGTCGATGGTGGTGGTGGACGGGCCGAGCGCGCAGCGGGCGCGCAGGCTGGCGGGGATTGACCTCAAGCGGCGGCTCACCGAGGCGTTCGGGGCCCCGGTGGTCGATGGCGCCGACGGCGCGCTGTGGCACCTTCCAAAGACCGGGGCGCCGGGCGTGGCGCCGACGGGCGGGGTGAAGCTGATTGAGCTTGGTCCTTCGGGGCCGCCGCCGAGCCAAGGAGCCGCGGGCTCGCCGCAGCAGGGCCCCCCGCAGCAGGGCCCCCCGCAGCAGGGCCCGCCTGG
>JAKLKE010000298.1 GCA_023150775.1 Myxococcota bacterium | reverse complement strand
CTACCCGAAGTCTCTACATGCAGTATTTGATTGCGCATGGATCGCAACCAAAGAGCATCCTGCCGCTCTCGTATTAGATCCATTCGCCGGATCCGGCACCACCGGCCACGCCGTGATCAACCTCAACCGCGAGGACGGCGGGGATCGGCGCTTTGTCCTCGTCGAGATGGGCGACCACTTCGACACGGTGCTCGTGCCCCGGGTGCTCAAGGCGACGTACTCAAAGGACTGGAAGGACGGCGCCCCCGTGGACCGCAAAGGGGTGAGCGCGCTGTACAAGATCCTGCGCCTGGAGTCTTACGACGACACCTTAGAGAACATCACGCTTCGCCGCGACGACAGCTCCCGGGCGGTCCTGTTCGACAAAGACGGCCAGCCCACGACCTTGGGGGAGGGTTACCTGCTCAAATACCAGCTTGAGCTGGAGTCCCGGGCCTCCCGGCTGCAGAGCGAGCGGTTTGACAAGCCGTTCCACGCCACGCTCAAGGCCCTATCCCCCCGGGCGGATGGGCGCGGAGGTGTGGCCGTGCAGGAGCAGCCCGTGGACATGGTCGAGACCTTCAACCTGCTCCTCGGCCTGCGGGCGCGGCGGATGTGGTCGATGACCAACGATGGCCAGCAGGCCGTGCTCGTCTCTGGCGTGGTGCGGGACGGCGCGGACTGGACCACCCCCGTGGTGGTCTTGTGGTGGGACACCCAAGACGTGAAGGAGGAGACGCTGGTGTCCTGGCTCAAGGGCCTGCGCGCCCGGGAGGACGACGTCATCGGCCCGGCGAGGCTGCGTTATGTGAACGGCGACGCCAGCTTCTCGCGGCTGTGGGCTGAGGATGAGCCCTGGACACCCCTGGAGCCTGAGTTTCAGCGGCGCATGTTTGACGTCGCCGAGGAGGGCTGAGGCATGGCCAGCGTCTTTCGTCAGAGCCTCGTCCTGCAGCGGTGGCTGTTCCTCCGCCTCGGGGTGCCTGAGCTGTGGACCCGGCAGGACGTGCTCGTCCGGCTCAAGGAGGCCGAAGGCTCGGAGTGGGGCGAGCAGAGCCCGTTTCTGGGGCCGCTCCTCGCCCTGCGCCTGCGGGGCGAGCCCGACCGCTTCTTGACCAACGAGGCCCTGCGCGCGCTGGACGCCGACCTCGTGGCCATCACCCACCGCCTGGGCGACCCGCGCTGGCTGTACTTCCAGTACCTCTCGCTCTTGTTGGCGGGGATCGCGCTCGACGCCCTGTACCGCGACCGCGACGGGCTCCTCGCCGCGCTCAACCAGACCATCGCTGAGCACAACCGGGCCCGGGAGGGGCAGGCCCGGGCCGGGAAGGGCAAGGGGGCGACGCGGGGCAAGGCGGAGCTTGGCACCCTGCCGCCGCTTGTGGACAAAGACCTCATGCGGCTGTGCTGCTGGCAGGCCACGGGCTCAGGCAAGACCTTGGTGCTGCACGCCAACCGGCTGCAGGCGCTGTTGTACTCCCGGCGCTACGCCCAGGAGAACCTGGAGCGGCGCCCCCAGGCCGTCGAGCTGCAGCCGCCCCAGCGGGTCATCCTGCTCGCGCCGAACAGCGGCCTCGTCGAGCAGCACGTCGCCGAGGCCCAGCGGCTCGGGGTGACGGTGCGCCCCTTCGTGAAGGGCCAGCTCTTTGACCGGGTGGTCGACGGCGAGGACGCCATCTTGGGGCTGAGCATCCACCAGCTCACCGTGCCCGGCGGCGCCGCCGGGCCGTCCACGGTGCCGCCGGAGATGTTTGAGGGCCGAAACCTCGTGCTCGTGGACGAGGGCCACCGGGGCTCGACGAGCGCCGATGGCAAGTGGCGGCAGATCCGCGAGGCGCTGAGCCAGAAGGGCCTGGTGATGGAGTACTCCGCCACCTTTGAGCAGGCCGCGAAGACCCCGGAGATGTTCAATCATTACGCCCGGTCGGTGTTCATCGACTACAGTTACCCCCGCTTTCATGGCGACGGGTACGGCAAACATTACCGGGTGCTCAACCTGCAAGACAAAGGCGACACCGCGCCCCAGGCCCAAGACGACTACTACACCGCCGCCATCGTGGCGTTCTTCCAGCAGCTCCTCATGTTTGAGCTGCACGGCGCCTGGATGAAGGAGCACAACATCGCCCGGCCGTTGATGCTGTTCGCCGGGAGCACCGTCGTGGGCAACGCCCAGGACGATCCCAAGACCCTGGACCCCGCCGAGCAGACGGACATCGTGCGGGTGCTGACCTTCTTCGGGCGCCTGTGCAGCGGGGACGCCGTGGCGCTCAAGACGCTGGGGGACGTGCTCAACGGGCGGGCGGGGCTGCTCACCAAAAAAGACGAGGACGTATTTCAGACCTGGTTCCGGGAGCTGCCCAACCGCGACCCCAAGACCGTCCACGCCGAGCTGCTGCGGCGGGTGTTTCGCGCGCCGGGGCCGGGGCCCGTGCTCTTGGACGTGCTCACCCACAAAGACGCCACGGGAGAGGTGAGCGTTCGGGTGCTGGGCGGGGAGCCCTTCGGGGTGATCAACGTCGGCGAGCCCAAGCGGCTCGTGGCCTTGGTGGAGGGCTTGGAGGCCCAAGACCAGGGCCGCGTGCGCTTAGACACCAGCCGGTTCGCGGGCGGTAGCCTGTTCAAGACGCTCAAGCGGGAGGACTGCCCGCTGACGATGTTGGTGGGCAGCCGCAAGTTCACCGAGGGCTGGTCGAGCTGGCGTGTGTCGCAGATCGGCCTGCTCAACATCGGTAAGGCGGAGGGCACTCAGGTGATTCAGCTCTTCGGGCGCGGCGTGCGCCTCAAGGGCAAGGGCGAGCGCCTCAAGCGGTTCAGCGGGCCGTGGTCGCAGGGAAACAACGACGTGGTGGGCACCGAGATGTCCGTGCTGCGGGTGGTGGAGACGCTGAACGTCTTCGCCGTGAACGCCACCTACCTCGCCGACTTTAAGACCATCGTGGAGGAGGTCACCGGGGGCGAGGCCGAGGCGCCGCCGCCCACGCTGGAGCTGACCGTGCCCGTGCGCGCCCGGCGGACGTTCGTGGGGCTGCGGGTGCCCCAGGAGCCCCCCCACGCGGCGTTCTTGGCGGACTTGACCGTGAGCCTCGACCCTTGGCCGAGAGTCCCGCCGACGATCCCGCCGCAGTTCGCGCCGCCCGAGGACGCCCCCCAGATCACCGTAGACTTCACCCCCCGGGTGCAGCAGGCCGGTGATGCGACGGTGGCGGCCACGACGACCCTGGGTGACCTCGGCCTGATCCCGCTGTTTGTGGACCACGACGCCTTGTACCAGCGGCTCTTGGAGCTCAAGACAAAGGTGCGCGGCGACGCGGTCAGACCGCTGAACCTGGTCTTGCCGCGGTTCGTTCAGCACCCCGACACAGAGGAGTGGATGCCCCTGACCGCCGCCTTGCTCAAGGAAAAGCGGGGCAACTTCACCGTGCGTCTGCCCCCCCGGTATCTCCAGCCCGGCGAGGTCCAGGGCCTGCAGCACCTCGGCCTGTGGCAAGAGATCGCCGAGCGGCTCGTCCTGGGCTACGCCCGGGAGCTCGTGGACCACGTGCGGGGCCGGTGGCTCACGGCGCACAGCCAGCTCACGACGATGGAGGCCTTGCCCAAGGCGCGCCAGGACGCCTTGATCTTCGATGGGTTCAGCGAAGGCAAAGCGAGCTACCAGCTCACCGTGCCCGAGGCGCTCCGGGAGGTCGCCAACAGGTGGGTGAAGGACATTCAGGAGGCCATCGACGGAGACGCGCAGCGGACGCTGCCCTTGGGAGGCTACAGCACGAGCGCCCTGGTTCACCCGCCGAGCCTGTTTCACCCGCTCTTGTGCCAGCGCGGCGACAGACAAGAGATCAGCGTGCGGCCCGTGGCGCTCAACGACGGGGAGCAAGACTTTATCGAGCGCCTGCAGGGCTACCTCAACACCCCCCAAGGCAAAGCGGCCATCGGCGACGGGGAGGTGGTGGTGCTGCGCAACATCGCCAAGTCGGGCCTGGGCCTGTACGTCGGCGGGAGGTTCTACCCTGACTTCTTGGTGTGGGTGATCAAGGGTGAGAAGCAGTGGCTCATCTTCGTAGACCCCAAGGGCCTGATGCACCTCATCGGCCCCAACGATCCCAAGGTGCGGGTGAACAAGGATCTGCGGTGCTTAGAGAAGCGCATCGGCGGCGGCAAGACGTTTATTGAGTCGTGGATCTGGAGCGTCACGCCCAGAGAGAAGGCCGCTGAGCGGGGCTTTAACGGGGAGTACCTCAAGAACAACATCGTGTTTCGGGAGGACTCCCTGGAGCAGTGCATCGCGCCCTTGTTCGCGCGGGCGGCGCTTGGGTGAAGGAGGTCGGCCACGGTGCGCTCGGAGCCCCCTCCCCCAAACAAGACGCGCCCGCCGAAGCCTTGACCTCGGCGGGCGCGTTGTGTTGGCGGCGCGGGCGCGGGCCTCAGCCCTCGACCTCGACGACGTCCGCGCCAGAGGCGTTCTCCTGAATGGACTTGATGCCGTTCATACAGGCGGCCTTGCTGCTGTAGCCTTGGCCCTGGGCGACGATCTGACCGTTCGCGGCCTTGTAGCGGAAACGAAACTCACCCTTCGCGTCTTTGTAGACCTCAAACTTAGCGGGCATGACGAACCAGCACCTTCACACAACCTTCATCGGTCCAGGGAGACGCGCAGGAGCCTACACCAACCGAGCCCGCCCGTCTACGGCTTCGTGCGACCGTCCAGGATCAGATCCTCCATGTCTTCACGCGCCTGCACGCCGATGATCCCGGTGATCGGGGTGACCGCCCAGGCGGGGTACAAGAACAGACAGCCGGCCACGCCTGTGCCCACCGTCCACTGGCGCATCGACTGCCACTTGTCGAGCTTCAAGGCGGCCTCGGGCTCACCACAGTCAAACAGCACCACGCCGAAGGTGCTCGCCGGGTAAGGCGTGCCGTCCACGGCGATGGTCTTCCAGCCCGCGTCGACCACACGCGGCGTCTCGGTCCAGGGGCAGGCGCCCGCCAGCGCGGCGCTCATCATCCACATCCACAACATACGACCTCTGTGTCTGAAGTTCTTGGGGCAGGGTTTGTTTTGGGTTCAACGGCTCCTGGCCCGGCGCGCGGCGCTGTGCCGACGCTGGGTGAAGGCGGCGCTCGCTGACTCTGAAAGTGGCCCTGGGGGCGCCGGGCGCGGCGGGGGATCATCCGCGCCATCGCGCCGGGGCGGCCGCTGGGCGTGATCCCCCCTGGGCCCCGCCAAGGTGAGCGCGACGAGCGCCTCACGACGCGCTCTCCGCCGTGTGCTGCTATGCTTCCCCTCGCGCCCGCTCGGAGCGCTCAGGAGTGACCGCATGATCTTCAAGATGAGCCCGCTTCTCGCGACGCTGTTGCTCGTGGGGGGCTGTTATCGCAACACCATCGAGACCGGCCTGCCCGCCGCCAACGCGATGCCTTACCAGAAGACCGCCCAGTTCTTCTTGTGGGGGCTGGTCGGCGAGGAGACCTTCGACCTCAAGCAGATCTGCCCCACGGGCGTCACCCGCATTGAGGAGGAGCAGAGCCCCGTAGACTGCCTCTTCGGCTGCGTCACCTGCGGCATCTACAGCCCCCGCACGGTGACGATCACCTGCTCGACGGGCTCGGCCTTCTTGCTGCAGCCTGAGCCTGACGCGGGCGTGACCGTCGTGAGCGCTGAGAACCCCCAGGCCAGCCGCGAGCTGGCGATGTTGGAGGCCCAATGACCACCCGCCTTGTGTCGATTGTGGCCCTCGGCCTCGTCGCCCTCACCGGCTGCTACAAGATCAACTACACGAACGGCGGCCCGGTCTCGATGGCGCCGCCCACCCGGGAGGAGTGGCACCACCGCTTCGTCTGGGGCCTCGTCGAGCTCGATCCCGTCAACGTCGCCACGGTCTGCCCCGGCGGCACCTTCACCCAGGCCCACACCGAGCTGAGCCTGCCGAACGGGATCGTGAACTACGTCATCAACATCTACAACCCGTCCACCATCCAGATCTGGTGCGCCAACGGGGCCTACTACGAGGGCACCCTGAACGAGTCGGGTGAGGTGGTGCAGCTCATGGTGCCAGAGGGCGCGCCGCTCAGCCCCGAGGTCGAGGCCGCCCGGGACGCCCGGGCGCAGCGGGTGTTGTTGGGGGGGTGAGGCGTTAGAGCCCACCCACCCGCAGCACCTCCCACCCCGTCAACAACCAGACCTCCCGGGCGAAGAACGGCAGCTTCGCCCCGGCGGTCTTGTAGCGGCTGGTGCGGGTGGGGGCGGCGCCCGCGTCCAGGCCTAAGTCGTGGGCGAGGCGCATCGAGCGGCGCATGTGCAAGGGGTCGGTGACGATGAGCACGCGGCCCAAGCCCTCGGCCTGGACGATGTACCAGGCCTCGCGCAGGTTCTCCTCCGTGATGCGGCTGCGCTGCTCGACGCGGATGTCGGCGGCGGGCACCCCTTGGCGGATGGCCCAGCGGCGGCTCACCTCGGCCTCGGAGAAGCGCGCGCCGGGGGCGATGCCGCCGGTGAAGATGAGCATCCCCACCCGACCCTCGCGGTAGAGCGCCAGGCCCTCCTCTAGGCGGCCCTCCAAGACGGGGCTGGGCCGGGCGTCGTAGGCCGCCGCGCCGAGCACGATCGCCGCGTCGGCCTGGCCCTCGTCCCGTCGCCCGGCGTCACGCAGGATCAAGGCCCCGCTCAGGCTGAGCAGCAGGACGGGGGTGAGCACGAGGAGCGCCAGAGCGCGACGCCAGGTCATGCCTCTGCGGTTAGCCTGTCTGCGCCCGGGGCTCCACAAGGTGAGGACGGGTTAGCTTGGGCGGCCAAGTCCCGAAGGAGCGTCGTCATGGGCCTGACTGAGCTGGACCGCGTTGAGCTGGTCATCGAGGAGCGAGAGACCAACCGCCGCCGCCTCATCGCTGTGGAGGCCCTGGGCTGGCCTGTCGAGCGGGAGGCCCTGGACACGGCCTGCGCGCTGCTCAAGCTCTCGTCGCTGCTCGACTGGGCCGAGCGCCAGCCCGACGGAAAGGTGTGTAAGGTCGAGCTCTACAGCCAAGGCGAGCCCCCCAAGCCCCTCGTGGAGTGGCTGCACAAGCGTGGCGTCAACATGACGGTGGAGGAGGACAACCGCCCGCGCCCGGTGCGGGGCCGCCCGGCGACCTTGCCTTGGGGCGCGGATGGTGAGCCCGACGCCGGGGCGCTCATGGCCGAGAACGCCCGCGCCTTCGCCGAGGCCCACGCCGCGCCCTGGCCGCCGACCGTGGACGGGGTGAGCGCCGTAGACGCGGCCTGCGAGGCCTGGCGGGAGGCGCGGGGCATGAGCGCCGATCAGCACGACGACGACGCTGAAGACGGCCTGCTCACCGTCACCGGCGGGGCCTATGCCGGAGAGGCCCTGCGCCTCGCCGCCGGGGGCGCCTGGGCCTTCGTCTCCCGAAGTGAACACATGCGCGCCTTCACCCTGCGCGCCGGGCCCCAGCAGAGCGTCACCGTGAACGTGCTGGGCAAGGTGCAGAAGCACCTGCGCGCCGGGGCCGGCGACTCTACGCTGAGCCTCGTGCGGGTCGTGGTGAGGCGCTTACAGGAGGGTGGGTT